>NZ_JAPPRG010000002.1:1532687-1837725 GCF_026672515.1 Novosphingobium sp. SL115
AGTTGGCCGCAGTTCCAGTGGATCGCTTCTGGCTGACGGCCAAAGGCATAAAGCCCGGCATGATCGAAATAGGCGGCGGTAAAGCCCGCGTCCCATTTGGGCAGCCAGCGCCACGGGCCGTAATCGAAACTTTCGCCGGTGATGTTCATGTTGTCGGTGTTGAGCACGCCATGGACAAAGCCCGCCACCATATAGCTGGCGGCCATGTCAGCCATGCGTTCAATCACCTGATTGAAGAACCGCACGGCAGGATGGGGCGCATCGGGGAAAAGCCCGCCGGGGAAATTGGCCAGACAATAGGCGACCAGTTGCCCCATTTCGTCGGCCTGGTCGAGCAGGCCCAGCCGTTGAAACGTGCCGATGCGGACATGGCTGTGCGACAGGCGCACCATCACGGCAGACCGTGTGGGTGAAGGTTCATCCCCCCGAAACAGCGATTCGCCGGTTTCGATGACCGAGAACGTGCGGCTGGTGTTTACGCCCAGCGCACCGAGCATTTCGGTGGCGAGAATTTCGCGCACTGCGCCTTTCAGCGTCAGCCGCCCGTCGCCCGCGCGGCTCCATGGCGTTTGGCCGGACCCTTTGGTGCCAAGGTCCATCAGCCGGTCATGGCCGTCCAGCATCTGCGCGAAGGTAAATCCGCGCCCGTCGCCCAGATCGGGATTGTAAACGCGGAACTGGTGCCCGTGATAGCGCAGCGCCAGCGGCCCCGGCATATTATCGGGCAAAGGTGCGAAACGTCCGAAATGGCGCAGCCACTCTTCGTCGGACAGCGCGGCAAGGCCAACTTCGGCGGCAGCCCGGTCATTGCGCCAGCGCAACCGCGTTTCCGGGAAGTTCGCCGCTTCTACCGGATCACCGATCCAGTCGGCCAAAGCCATGATGCGGGGCGAGGGGCGATAGATCGCGTCTTGCGGGAGCGGCAGCATCCGGCAATAGTGGGGACCGGATGGCTCGCCTGCAAGCGGGCGTTCGGGCGCGCAGGCAGACAAAGGCGGTTTTGCAAACAATCATGGCCGAATACGAAGATCGCTACTGGACCAGCAGCGACGCCTTGCGCCTGCATTTTCGCTATTTCGATGGTGATAGCAGCCGACCGCCGATCATCTGCTTGCCGGGGTTGACCCGCAATGCCCGCGATTTTGAAGATCTGGCCGCACGGCTTGCGGGCAAATGGCGCGTGCTGTGCCCCGAAATGCGTGGTCGCGGCGATAGCGATTATGCCAAAGACGCGATGACCTATCAGCCTCTGCAATACCTTCAGGACATGGAGGCCTTGCTGGCGCAGGAAGGGATCGACCGCTTCGTTTCCATCGGCACGTCGCTGGGCGGGTTGCTGACCATGCTGCTGGCCGTGAGCAACCCGGTGTGCATCGCAGGTGCGGTGTTGAACGATGTTGGCCCCGAAGTTTCGCCCGAAGGGCTTGAGCGCATTCGTGGCTATGTCGGGCAGGGGCGCAATTTCGAAACGTGGATGCACGCCGCCCGCGCGCTTCAGGAAAGCAGCGGCGATGTCTATCCCGATTGGGAAATCGCGGACTGGCTGCGTTATGCCAAGCGCATCATGGTGCTGGGCAGCGGCGGCCGCATTGCCTTTGACTATGACATGAAGATCGCAGAGCCGTTCGAAGCGCCTGCCGGTGCCACGCCACAAGTGGACATGTGGCCGATGTTCGATGCGCTGGCGACGCGGCCACTGCTGGTGCTGCGCGGGCAAACGTCGGATATCCTCGCCCCCGATACGGCGGCAAAGATGGCTTCGCGGCCCGGTGTCGAACTTGTCACCCTGCCGCGAATCGGTCACGCGCCGACACTGGATGAAGATGAAAGCGTGGCGGCTATCGAACGCCTGCTGGCGCGCGTTGAATAACAGCAGCCGCATGAAAACGTCGGTTAAAGAAGCGCCGCTCAGGGTTCTCCATCTGCATTCCACGTTCGATGCAGGCGGAAAGGAACGCCGCGCCGTGGCGTTGATGAACCGCTTCTGGAAAGGGGTGGAGCATCATATCGTGTCTGCCCAGCCCACGGCGATGGGGGCAAAAGGGCTGATCGACAAGCGTGTGTCGGCGTTCTTCCCGTTCGGTTTTCCGCCGCTTGCCGGAAAGCTGCGGATTGCCCGCCTGCAACAGCTTGCCCGCGCGATGCAGGGCTTCGATCTTGTGCTGACCTATAACTGGGGGGCAATGGATGCTGCCATGGCCCATGCGGTGTTTGCCCCTTCGATGGGCCTCCCGCCGCTGGTCCATCACGAAGACGGTTTCAACGCTGACGAAGCAGCCGGACTGAAACGAGGCCGCAACTGGTATCGCGTCATTGCCCTGTGGCGGGCCAGCGCGGTGATGGTCCCTTCGCAGCGGCTGGAACAGATTGCGCTTACCGTGTGGCGTCAGCCGCGCGGGCGCGTGCATCGCATCGCCAACGGTATCGATACCGCTGCCTATGCGCGAAAGACCAAGGCCGACGTGCTGCCCCGTGTGGTCAAACGGCCTGGTGAAAAGTGGCTGGGAACGCTGGCGGGTCTGCGTGCGGTCAAGAATCTGCCGCGCATGGTGCGCGCGATGAAAGACCTCCCCGATCAATGGCATCTGGTGATTGCTGGCGAAGGGCCTGAGCGCGAAGCGATTGTGGCCGAAGCCATGCGGCTGAACGTGGGCCACCGCGTCCACTTGCCGGGCCATGTGACTGATCCGTCTGCCGCCATCGGTCTGTTCGATCTTTTTGCCCTATCGTCAGACAGCGAACAGGCCCCGCTTTCGGTCATCGAAGCCATGGCCAGCGGGCTGGCCGTGGTCAGTCCTGCGGTGGGCGATGTGGCCGCCATGGTGAGCGAGGCGAACCGTCCGTTCATCACGCCCGAAGGCGATGAGGCCGCATTTGCCGGTGCCATGGCGCAACTTGCCAGCGATGAGACTTTGCGCCGTCGGATTGGCGAGGCCAACCGCTTGCGCGCAAAGGCGGATTTCGATGAAGCCGGAATGGCAGCGCGTTATGCCAAGGTCTATGCGGCGGCGATGGGGCGGCCGTCCTTTCCCTGAACGGCTCCAGCCCCTCAACAGCTTCAGCCCCTTTACAGCTTCAGCCAACGTTCACGCAGGGCCGGTAGAGAATCAATTCCGTTGAAAAGGCGGTCCCATCCGCTAAACACCGCGCCAGACACACGCTAGCAAACCGTCAACCAAATCCCGAAAGCGCTGCCTTGGCTCTCCGTCCTGATCGCCCGCAATCCCGTTCCGACCAACTTGCAGAGCGCGCCGCGCCGCAAGGCGATGCTTTCTTGCGCGAAGTGGATGATGCGCTGCGCGAAGATCAGGTGTTCAGCGCGTTCAGCAAATATGGCAAGCCGGTGGGCGCAGCGATTGTTGCCGGGCTGGTCGGTCTTGCCGGATGGCTGTGGTATCAGAACCATACCGCCACCGTTTCGGGCGAACAGGGCGAACTGCTAACCAAGGCGATTGACCACTTGGAAGCGCGGAACCTGAAAGCCGCGCAGGACGAAATCGCGCCGCTGCAAAAGGATGGTAATGCCGGATACCGCGCTACGGCCATGCTGCTGGAAGCGGGTGTAAAGGCCGAAGAAGGCAAGGTGGACGAAGCCATCAAGGGCTTTGCCGCGATTGCCGCCGATGCTGATGCGCCGCAGGCCTATCGCGACTTGGCCAGCATCCGTGAAGTCGCGCTCAATTTCGACAAGATCGGGCCTGACAAGGTGATCGAACGGTTGAAGCCGCTGGCCGTGCCGGGCAATCCGTGGTTCGGCAGCGCGGGCGAACTGGTCGGTATCGCTTATCTCAAACAGGGCAAGAACGATCTGGCTGGCGCCCTGTTTGCCGAAATTGCCAAGAACAAGGACGTGCCGGATTCGCTGTCCCGCCGCGCCCGCCAGATGGCTGGGGCGCTGGGTGTCGATGCGGTCGAAGATCCTGACAAGGCCGTGATCCGCGCGGCTGCCGAATAATCTTGAGCCAGAAATCCTTGAGGATGCATATGACGCCCAACTCCAACCTTCGTCGCGCATCGCTTGCCAGCGTGCTGGTCCTTGCGCTTGCGCTGGGCGGCTGCGGTATCATCGGCGGCAAGGACAAGGCCAAGACCACGCCCACCGTGGGCCAGCGCACGCCGATCCTGTCCAAGATCGAAGCAGGCACCAAGGTTGACGATTCGATCAGCCTGACCACAGTTGTCCTGCCTGCGCCCGAAGCGAACGCCGATTTCGCACAGGGCGGCGGCACGGCCAATAAGTCCTACGGCCACCTTGCACTGGGCGCAACGCCGGGCAAGGCCTTCACTGTCAGCATTGCCGGGTCTTCGGCCAAGCAGCGCCTTGCCGCTTCGCCGGTGATTGGCGGGGGCAGGCTGTATGCCATGGACACCGATGGCACGGTCCACGCTTTTGACGCCAATTCCGGCGCGCGGGTGTGGGAAACGGCGGTCAAGGCGGACAAGCAGAACGCGAATTCCACCTTTGGCGGTGGCGCCAGCTTTGATGATGGCGTACTTTACGTCACCAATGGCGTCGGCGAAGTGGCCGCGCTCGACGCTGCCAACGGCGCGATCAAGTGGCGGGTAAAGCCCGCTGGGCCGCTGCGCGGGTCGCCTACGATCGCTTTCGGGCAGGTCATGGTGATGACGCAGGACAACCAGATCCTCGCGCTCAACGCTTCTGATGGCGCAACGCTGTGGAACGAAAATGCCTCGGTCGGTCAGACCAATGTGTTCGGCGTGGCATCGCCCGCCGCAGGGCAGGGCACGATCGTCGCAGGCTATTCGTCGGGCGAACTGGTGGCCTATCGCTATGAAAACGGTCGCCAGCTCTGGGCGGATGCTCTGGCGCGCACCAGCATCGCCACCAGCGTTTCGACGCTGACCGACATCGACGCCGATCCCATCATTGAACGCGGACGGGTTTATGCTCTGGGGCAGGGCGGGCGCATGGCCGCTTATGAACTGCTGACCGGCCAGCGCGTGTGGGAACTGAACCTTGCGGGCATTTCCACTCCTGCCATCGCGGGCGACTGGATTTTCACGCTGACGGATGAAGCAAAGCTGCTGTGCATTGCCAAGACCACTGGCAAGGTCCGCTGGATGACGCAGCTTCCGCGCTTCAAGAGCGAGAAGAAGAAGAAGGGTCAGATCCTGTGGACCGGCCCGGTTCTGGCCGGCAACCGCCTGTGGATGGCCAATTCGCGCGGTGAAGTGATGCAGGCATCGGTGACCGATGGCGTGGTCAGCGAATTTGCCAAGTTGGGTTCGGGCGTCAGCCAGGCCCCCATCGTGGCCAACCAGACGCTCTATATCCTTGACGACGGCGGAAAGATCACCGCGTTTCGTTGATAACAACGGATTGCTAACGCTTGTGGCGTAGGGACGTGGGTGATGAGCCAGCGTCCCTCCCACGTTCCTGCGTTGCCGCAATCTGATGTTTCCGCAGGCGTCGGCCTTGCCGGCTTGGCGGGGCTTGCCTTCTGGGTATTGGTCTGCCGTTTCTGGCCGCAGATCGTCGACACTTTCGGCCTTTCCGCCCCGCATGAAGTGATGGACGGCCCCGGCGCCGCGATGATGGCGCTCGTCTTTTCTGGCACAGGCATGGTCGGCTGGTCGCTGCTGGTCGACAAGGTGCATCGCCGCCCCTCGACCGGCATCGACTGGTCGATAAAGCGCCCTTTGCGCGAAGTGATCGACATTTCCATGACCAAGATCGCCGGGCTGTGGGCCACATGGGCGATTATCGGCTTCGCCTATTGCGTGGCGCGCTGGTACTGGCGCGGGCAGTATGTCTTCGCCATGGAAACGCTGGAAACCGCCGCCCCGCTGCTGTTTCTTGGTGCAGTGCCCTATGTCCTTTGGCTCGACCGCGTGCTGGTAAACCCGCGTGACGGGGCATGGCATTTCGGCGCGATGCTGATCGGGCGCGAGGCGTGGGACGCGGACGAAGTGCGCAAGCACTGGCTGGCCTGGGCGGTGAAGGGTTTCTTCTGCGCCTTCATGATCTCCATCGTTCCCGGCGGCTTTGGTGCCATCGTGCGGTCAGACTGGGGCGCGGTCGTGCATGATCCGGTCACGCTTGCCACGCTGCTGATCGAAACCATGTTCATGGTCGACGTACAGATCGCCATGGTCGGCTATCTTGTCACCATGAAGCCTCTGGATGCGCAGATCCGCACCGCCAACCCGCATCTTTCGGCATGGGTCGCGGCGCTGATGTGCTATCCACCCTTCATCCTTATGGGTGATGGCGATGTGCTGGACTACCGGCAGGGCGGCGCGGAATGGGCGTTCTGGCTGCAAGGCCATGACGTGCTGCTGTGGATATGGGCAGTCGCGCTGGTCTTCCTGACCGCGGTTTACGCATGGGCCACGTTTGCCTTCGGCCTGCGCTTTTCCAACCTTACCTATCGCGGTGTGCTGACCAACGGACCGTATGCCTTCACCCGGCACCCGGCTTACTTGTCAAAGAACACCTATTGGTGGCTGGCGTCGCTGCCGTTCCTTGCCGCCAGCGGTTCCGCCGTCGATGCGGTGCGTAACACCGTGATCCTTGGCCTCGTCAGTGCGGTTTATTACTGGCGCGCCCGGACCGAAGAGAAGCACCTTCTGGCCGAAGACGCGAAATATCGGGAATATCATGCGTGGATGGCCGAATATGGCCCGATCACGCGGGTTCTGCGCAAGCTGACCCGCGCGATCACGCCGAAACCGCCGATGGTTCAACCCCCCGTCGTTCAACCAGCGGAATAGCGTTCAGACGGCGACGCCTTCGTCGCTTTCAAACACGCGGATATCGCGTTCGCTCAGGCCCAAGTCGGCCCGTTCCGTTGCCCACACTTTCATGTGTTCGGTCTGGAAATGCGCGTCCAGCGCGGCCCGGTCACGCCACTTTTCGCTCACGCGGATCAATCCGGCATCGGCCACATCGCGCGAATAGGCATACAGCAGGCAGCCGTCTTCAGCGCGGGTTGCGGTGATGACCTTTTCCATCATCGGCAGCGCTGCGTCATAGTTTCCCACCGGCAGGCGGAAACTGCCCATCACGATAATCATGGCCGTCGTTCTCCAAAGCTTTGACCGGTCATCGCATTCGGCGAGAAGCGGCACAAATCCAAAGCGCGAAATCCAGCGATCCCGTGCCGCAGGATCAGAAGCTTTTTTCGCCGTAAATGCGCGAAAGATCGCCAGCCCATTCGCCATGATACAGCGACAGGAGACGCTCTGCCGGGGTCTTTCCGGTCGCAACGATTTCATCCAGCGGCTGGAGATAACCGGTTTCGTTGTCGCCCGCTTCGTTCAGCCGCGCGCGGGCCGAAAGGCCACCACGCGCAATGTCGAGCACTTGCGCTGCAATATCGCGCAGCTTGCCGCCGCCCGGCAGCGGCGCATCCAGCCCCAGCTTGGGCACTTGCGCGCGCAACCGTTCGCGCCCGTCCATGTCCCAACCCTTCACCAGATCCCACGCCGCATCCAGCGCGCCCTGATCGTACAGCAGGCCGACCCAAAGTGCGGGCAGAGCGCAAATCCGGCTCCATGGCCCGCCATCGGCACCGCGCATTTCCAGGAACGATTTCAGCCGCACTTCGGGGAAGGCGGTGGAAAGATGGTCTACCCAATCGGATTCGCGCGGCTTTTCGCCGGGCAGCGCGGGCAGCTCACCCTTCAGGAAATCGCGGAACGACTGGCCCGACGCATCAATGTATTTCCCATCGCGGAACACGAAATACATTGGCACATCAAGCATGTAGTCGACATAGCGTTCATAGCCGAACCCTTGTTCGAACACGAACGACAACATTCCGGTGCGCGCCGGATCGGTATCGGTCCAGATGTGGCTGCGATAGGACAGGAAGCCGTTGGGCTTACCTTCCAGAAACGGCGAATTGGCGAACAGCGCGGTGGCCAGCGGTTGCAGGGCCAGCGAAACGCGGAACTTCTTCACCATGTCCGTCTCGCTCGAATAATCGAGGTTGGTCTGGATGGTGCAGGTGCGCAGCATCATGTCTAGCCCCATCGACCCCACGCGCGGCATGTGCCGCAGCATGATATCATACCGGCCCTTGGGCATGATCGGAAGTTCTTCGCGGGTCTTGTCGGCCCACAGGCCAAGGCCGAGGTAACCAAGACCCAGCTTGTCACCAATGGTCTTTACTTGCGCCAGATGGCGTCCGGTTTCGGCGCAGGTCTGGTGCAGGTTTTCCAGCGGCGCGCCTGAAAGTTCAAGCTGTCCCGCCGGTTCAAGGCTGACCGTGCCGTCAGGCCCCGCCATGGCGATCACGTTGTCGCCTTCCATGATCGGGGTCCAGCCATAGTCGGTCAGCGCCATCAGCAGATCGCGAATCCCGCCGGTTTCGGCATAGGACGGCGCGCGCCGGTCATCCGTGCGATAGACGAACTTCTCGTGCTCGGTGCCGATGCGCCAGCGTTCGGGCGGTTTTTCGCCCTTCTGCATGGGCGCGACAAGCATGTCGCGGCTTTCGATGATGGGATCGTTGCGATCTGAAACTTGCCGCGTGCTCATGCGCGCCCAGTTAATGTGCCAGACAGCTTTATACTAGTGCAATTCGTGAGAACCTTTGTTGCAGCAGGGATGGCAATTCTCAGCCCTGCCAATCGCCGCACATACCCATCCACAGGGCCATCCCGGCAATCGATGCGGTTTCGCCCCGCAGGATGCGCGGCCCCAGCGCGATCGCCACTGCTGCCGGGTGGGCGCGGATCGCGGCACGCTCGGTATCGTCAAACCCGCCCTCCGGTCCCACCAGTAGCGCCGCGGGGCCGGGCCGAGCGGCAAAGGCTGCGGCTACCGGTTCGCCACCGTTCTCGTCAGCAAAGAACAGCGCGCGGGTCGCTGGCCAGTCGCGCAGCAGATGGTCCAGCTTTGCCGGGTCAGACAGCGCGGGCAGGGCGGTGCGGGCGCATTGTTCGGCTGCCTCCACCATGATCGTGCGGGCGCGTTCCGTGTTCAGCTTGTCGGCTACACAGCGCCGGGTCACAACCGGAGCAACGCGCGCCACGCCCAGTTCCGTGGCCTTTTCCAGCACCAGATCGAAGTTTGGCTTTTTTAACAGCGCGGGGCACAGCCAGAAATCGGGTACATCCTCGCGCGGGCGGGTCAGCCGCTCCATTTCCAGAACGACCTCGCGCTTGCCCGCTTCGGCCACGCGGGCAAGCCATTCGCCGGTCACATTGTCACACAGCATCACCGCGTCGCCCGGCCCCACGCGCATCACTTTGCCCAGATAATGCGCCTGCGGGCCATCGATGGACAGGCGCAATCCTTCGGCCAGCGGGGTTTCGACAAACAGGCGGGGGGCGCTCTTGGGCGGCCATGCCGGAGTTGCTGGGCGAGGTGGTGCGGACATTAATTGGCCCTAGCGGATTTCGCACCGCGCGGTAAGGCTTCGACCTATGATTGATGCGGCACCCGAACAGATCGTTCCCGACAGCGAACACAAGGGCCTTGTCGCGCGCTTGCCGCAACCGTGGCGCAATTTTGCGCTGCTGGCGCGGTTTGACCGGCCCATCGGATGGTGGCTGCTGTTCTGGCCTTGCGCATGGGCGCTGTTCCTTGGCGGAGGCGGCCATCGCTGGGGCCTGCTGGCGTGGATGCTGCTGGGCGCTATCGCCATGCGCGGCGCAGGCTGCGTCTATAACGATATCGTCGATGCCGATCTTGACCGTAAGGTTGCGCGCACCGCGTCGCGCCCCGTGGCCAGTGGCGCGGTCCGCAAGAAGGCGGCGTGGGGCTGGCTGCTGGCGCTGTGCGCGGTGGGTCTTGTGGTGCTGGTGCAATTGCGCTGGCAGGCGCAGCTTGTGGCGCTGGGTAGTCTGGCGCTGGTCGCGGCCTATCCGTTTATGAAGCGGATTACCTGGTGGCCGCAGGCGTGGCTGGGCATCGTGTTTTCGTGGGGAGCGCCTACGGCCTGGTTCGCGGTTACGTCCGATAATGTTCCCGCCTTTGCAGCGCTTTACGCCGGATGCATCTGCTGGGTCATCGGATATGACACGATCTATGCCTTGCAGGACCGCGAAGACGATGCGCTGGTTGGCATCCGCTCATCCGCGCGGGCCATGGGCGGGCATGTGCAGGGCGGGGTGAGCGCGTTCTATGCCGCTGCCGTGGCGTTCTGGGCGCTGGCGTTCTGGCTGGTGCGTGAAGACACCTTGGCATTGGTGGCGTTGCTGCCCATGGCGGCGCATCTGGGCTGGCAGGTTTTGACGCTGAAACAGGACGATGGGCTGGACCCGCTGGTGAAGTTCCGCAGCAACCGTTTTGCCGGGCTGCTGATGGCAGCGGCCTGTTATGTGGTCGGCATGGCCTGATCGCCGAACAGGGCATCGTGCCGCGCACAGATTGCGGGCCAAAGCTGCGCGGCCTCTGGTGTGTCGAGAAGGAACAGGTCGCGCAGAACGCTCACCAGTTCGTCGACTGATGACAGTTCGCGGCGTTCTTCGCTGTGCTGCGTCACTTGCGACAGCATTTTGCCGCGCAGCATCAGGTAACGGTTCTCATCGCGGCGTTGCACAGCAAGGTTCTGCACAAAGACTGATTCGGGGGCTGTGCATTGCCAATGGCATAGCCGCGAAAGTTCATCTTCATTCGCAGATATGGCTTTGAAATCATAAGACATTGCTTGCGGTCCCAGAGTCACCGAAAGCCGCCACATGCCATCGTCGGTATGGCAAAGGCTCACAGGCAGCGGCGGCTGCATCCATTCGCCTGCCTCCAGCGGCAGTGGCGCGCCGATCCAGCTTCCGAACCCGACATCGACCAGCCGCAGCCCGTCACATTCCACCAGCAGCGCAAGGTGCGATCCCATGGCTTCATCGCCGCGCACCTGCCGCATTACCCCGGCGCTGATGCGGGTTACCGAAAAGCCGATGGCGGCCAGCGCTGCGCCCAGCACGCCGTTGTGTTCGTAACACCACCCGCCGCGCTGCTGTTCGACCAACTTGGTGAAGGCGGCCGCAGGATCGGTGGAAAGCTTACGGCCGAGTTGCACGTCGAGATTTTCGAACGGTACGCTGCGGACATGGGCGTGGACGATCCTGTCCAGCGTCGTCAGATCTGCCCGAACAGGTCCGGTAAACCCGATGCGTGTCAGATAGGCATCCAGTTGCGGATTGGTCAGCGCATCAACTGTCATGGCCGATACCCTTTTGATTAAACGGCGTTTTCCAGAAGTTCTACCGCGCCGCCAAGATCAACGCTGACAAGGCGCGATACGCCACGTTCGACCATGGTTACCCCGAACAGGCGGTGCATCCGGCTCATCGTCACGGCGTTGTGGGTGACGATCAGGTAGCGGGTCTTGGTTTCCTGCACCATCGCGTCCAGCAGGTCGCAGAAGCGTTCGATGTTGGCATCGTCCAGCGGGGCGTCCACTTCGTCCAGCACGCAGATGGGGGCGGGGTTGGTCAGGAAAAGCGCGAAGATCAGCGCGACTGCGGTCAGCGCCTGTTCCCCACCGGACAGAAGAGTCAGCGATTGCAGGCGCTTGCCGGGTGGTTGTGCGAAGATTTCGAGGCCTGCTTCCAGCGGATCGTCGCTGTCCACCAGCGCCAGATGCGCCTCACCGCCCCCGAACAGGCGAGAGAACAGGCGGCGGAAGTGGCCGTCGACGGCTTCGAATGCGGCGCGCAAGCGTTCGCGCCCTTCGCGGTTCAGGTTGCCGATCGACCCTCTAAGTCTATGAACAGCCTCGGTAAGTTCAGCTTGTTCGGCAACACTGGTGCCATGCCGCCCCTCGGCTTCGGCTAGTTCATCGGCGGCGACAAGGTTGACCGGACCAATGCGCTCCCGCTCTGCCGCCAAGCGGTCCATCGCGGCGGATTCATCACCTGCGCTTGCCACTTCGGCGGATGCGAAGCTGAAGCGTTCGGGAAGGATGGGGGGCGGGCATTGGAATCTTTCTCCTGAGATTCCAGCCATTTCCTGTCGGCGTGCATCCTCGTTTTCGGCGCGAGCGGCGGCACCGGCGCGGGCTTCGCGGGCGGTGGCGAGGGTTTCGTTGGCGGCGGACAATGCTGCATCACATTGTTTTGAATGAGTCTCTGCCTGTGTCAGCGCGGCTTCGGCAGAGGCAAGATCGTTCGCCAGACGGGTGCGGATGGCTTCACCCTGATCGATCTCGGCGATCAATCCGGCGGGTTTTGCCGCAGAAATTGCGCGTTCGGCTTCGAGTTCTTCGCGCCGTCCGGTCATTTCTGCGAGGCGTTTGGCGGCATCGCCTGCGCGGGCCTGCCATGCGCGGACGTCTCCCTTCAGGCCAGCAAGGCGTTCTTTTCCAACGGCAATTTGTTGGTCCAGTGCTGCTGCCGCCGCTGTCGATGCCTGCAAAGCGGTGCGATCGGCGTCGTTTTTGGCGCGGGCGGCGTCGAGGATGGCGCGTCCGGCGGCGGGATTGGGGAGGTGGTTGCGTTTTTCTTCGGCGCTGGCGAGTTCGGCCTGGGCCAGCGCGCGCTGTTCGGAGATATCTGATTGATTTCGGGCGATTTCTGCCTTGCGCTGGTCAAGCCGGGTGCGGGCGGCTTCGGCGGCGTCAAGCGCGCGCAGGGCGGCGCGTTCAGCGTCAGAGGCGGCAGAGATGGCTTTTTCGGTGATTCCGAGGCGTACCTGAACGGCACCTAAAGTGACACGGGCGTCCTCGAACGCAGCCTCGGCGGCCGTAACCGCGTCCCGAAGAGCCGGTAAACGCACCTGCAATTCGGCCAGTCGGTTCTGCGCTTCCAAAGCTGCCGCTTCAGCCGCACCTTCGCCCCGCGCGACGAAGCCGTCCCACCTTCTGAGGCGTCCCGATGTGGTGACCAACCATTCGCCCGGTTGCAGGATTTGTCCGTCATCCGAATCAACCACACGGACCAATGCAAGCCTTGGCGCAAGTTCGGCGGGGCACTGGGGGACGTGGGTGAGCAGCGAATCGGCAAGCGGTTGGGGCGAGGTGCCGCCGGTCCAGAAGCGGCCTTCGGCGTCATTGGGCGCGGGGCCAACCGGGGCCGTTGCATCGCGGCCCAACACGGCGGCGAGCGCGCGCTCGAAACCGGGGGCGACGCGGGTTCCGGAAATGGCGGACTGGCCGCGCCCTTTGGCGGCGGCGGCCTTTTCGCGGGCGGTCTTGTCGCGCAGCAGGGCGTCGGCTTCACGCTCGACGCCTGAAAGATCGGCGCGGGCTTGGGCGAGGGTGTTGCTGGCGCTGTCGCGAGCGGCGGAAAGGTCTTCGCGCTGGCGGGTGAAGTCGGCACGTTCGGCTTCGGCCTGGGCCAGTGCTTGCGCTGCTTGGGCGCGTTTTGCTTCTGCTTCAGCGATTTGCAGCGCAGGGTCGGCTTCGCGGGCAAGAGCATCAGCCTGTGCGCCAAGACGCGCTGCATCGGCATCAATGCGTGACAGGCGCTGGCGGGCGGCGGCGATGGCGGCTTCGGCCACGCGCCATTCGGCATCGATCCCGGCCTGTTCAGCCACGCGTTGGGCAAGCGCGACTTCGGCGGCGCGGGCGGCGCGGTCTGCATCGTCGGCAGCGGCGGCGAGGATGGGGCGGCGGGCGCCATCTTCGGCAAGGGCAGTTTCGGCAGAGGCAAGATCGGCGTCGAGCCGGGCCATGGCGGCGGCGGCGTCTTCGGTCAGCCGGTCGGCGCTGGCGCGGTCTTCCTCGATCCGGGCAAGCTGGCGGTCGATATCCTTTAGCCGCTGTTCGGCTGCTTCAAGCTGTGCGGTAAGCGCGGCCATCCGCTGGCCGTGGGCGGCGGCATCCTGACGGCGATCGAACAGATCGTCGCGGACTTTTGCCAAAGTTGCAGCGGCCTTGTGCTGCGCGCCCTGTGCCTGATTGGCGAGGAGGGCGGCGTTCTTTACCGCATCTTCCGCTGCGACAGCCTGTTTGCGGGCGGCATCGGCGGCGGCGGCGGCATCGCGCCAGCGGGCATAGACAAGGCGCGCTTCGGCAAGGCGGATCTTTTCGCTAACCGCGCGGTAGCGTTCTGCGGCGCGGGCCTGTTTGCGCAAGCTGGCGATCTGGCTTTCAAGGCCGGAGAGCAGGTCTTCCAACCGGGCGAGGTTGGTTTCGGTCGCGCGCAGCTTTTGTTCGGCATCGCGGCGGCGGACGTGCAGCCCGGCGATGCCTGCCGCTTCTTCCAGCATCATGCGCCGTTCGGCGGGCTTGGCGGCGATGACGGCGGCGATGCGGCCCTGGCTGACGAGGGCGGGGCTGTGTGCGCCGGTGGCGGCATCGGCAAAGACCAGCGCGACGTCTTTTGCCCGAACATCGCGCCCGTTGACGCGATAGGCGCTGCCCGCGCCGCGTTCGATCCGGCGGATGACTTCGAGTTCTTCACCGAACGGACCGCTGGGGTCAGTTTGCGCGGTGAGCATGACTTCGGCAAAGGCGCGGGCGGGCCGTGTGGCGGTACCGGCGAAGATCACGTCTTCCATGCCGCCACCGCGCATCGATTTGGCCGAGCTTTCGCCCATGACCCAGCGGATGGCTTCGAGCAGGTTGGATTTGCCGCAGCCGTTGGGGCCGACGACGCCGGTAAGGCCGGGTTCAATACGCAGTTCGGCAGGCTCGACAAAGCTCTTGAAGCCAGACAGCTTCAAGCGCTTGAACTGCACTGCCTTAGCCCCCCGGCCCCGCGCCGCGCCTTAGCGAGCGCCAGCCTTTTGCAGCAAGGGTTCAAATTCTTCCCATGTGGCGACACCGGCCTTGTTGCCATTGATGAAGAACGTGGGCGTGCCGGTGATGTCGTACTTCTTCGCCCAGTCTTCGTTGCGGGTGGCAAGCGAGGTGGCCTTGGCCGTGTCTGCAAGGCAGGTAGCGCCTTGGGCAGCGGCGATACCGCGCGAGGCGAAAAATTCGCTCATCCCCGTAACTTGCGCGATACCGGCAAAACGCTTTTCAGGCGGCAGAGTGTTGACCTGCTGCATGGCGGCTTCGTTGGCCTGCATCTTGGTGAACATTTCACGCTGCCAGCCCCAGAACTGTTCGGACAGCGGAATGGTGGCTTCGGGCGCGCCGCAGGTGGCCAGCAACACGGCGGGCATGTCGAGCGCGTTCAGCAGGAACAGGCGCAGTTCATAGGAAACGCGGCCCGATGCGATGTAATCATCGCGCAGCTTGGCAAACCCCTTTTCCGAGAAATCGGCGCAGTGCGAACAGGACAGCGCGCCATATTCGATGACCTTGATCGGGGCGTCGGGGTTGCCCATCAGGTAGCCGCCATCGGGCGTGGTGGCGAAGGTTTCAGCCCACGATTTGCCCGCGGGAGCCGCGATCTTGGCAATGGGTTCGGCGCTGGCCACTTCGCCGGTGGCGGCATCCTTCTTGTCACACGCGGCAAGGCCGAGGGTGAGGGGGAGCGTGGCAAGCAGGAGAGCGCGAGCGAACTTCATTATGACAGGTTTCCGTGTTTGCGGTGTTTGCACGCGACGCTAGCCGATTGTGGGGCGGGATTGAAGGGGCTTGCGCTGCATCAGCAGGGCAAGGCTGCTGGTGGCTACGATTGGCCCGATCCAGTCTGCCCATTGGTCGGCTTTGGCCCAGACGCGCAAATCGAACAGGCCCCACCATGGCATGTTGGCGCGAAGCCCCGCGCCGAATTGTTCGATCCAGCGATATTCGGCCTGTGCCACTTCGCGCCCGATGAAGTAGCCGCAGGCAAGCGCTGCGCCCGCCCACCAGTTGCGCGTGGACAGGCCGACCAGCGTTTGCAGGGCCAGTGCGACGAGGGCGTGTTCGATCAGTTCCATGCGGGTTCTCGTGTCGGGCTTTGAGGTGTTTGGCGGCCTTGTTGCAAAGGGCATGATCGCCAAAAGAAAAGGGGCGGTGGCCAAATGGCTCCGCCCCTTTTGCTTTGTCAGGCAAAGGCCCGATCAGGCAGCGACGACGCTGGCCTTGCGGATCACGCCGGGGTTTGCCGGCGGTTCGCCCTTGGGCAGCGCATCGACGTGTTCCATGCCGCTTTCGACCACGCCCCATACGGTGTACTGGCGATCAAGGAAGCGCGCATCATCGAAGCAGATGAAGAACTGGCTGTTAGCCGAGTGCGGATAGCTGGTGCGGGCCATCGAGCACACGCCGCGAACGTGCGGTTCGTCGTTGAATTCGGCCTTGAGGTCCGGCTTGTCAGAACCGCCCATGCCGGTGCCCTGCGGACAACCGCCCTGCGCCATGAAGCCGGGGATCACGCGATGGAATTTCACGCCATCGTAGAAGCCTTCACCGACCAGTTCCTTGATCCGTTCAACGTGACCGGGAGCAAGGTCGGGACGCAGTTTGATGACCACATCACCGGAATCGAGCGAGAGAACGAGGTTTTCGTCAGCCATTTGTCGCAATTCCTTCCTGTTTGGGCGTGGATATAGGGCGTTCGAAAATAAAGTCACGCATAGGACTGTCAGGCTGTTGCAATTGACGCACCGGAGGGTAACCCGCCGACTATGGAGCGCGACGAGGACATCATCGAAAACCTGCTCCCCGACGCGGACGACAGTGCCGTGGCGGACGAACTTTCGCGCCCTGCAGAATCATCGCGTCATGCCGAAAGTCTGGACGAGGAATACAATACCCTGCGCCCCGGTTTCGTGCGCAAGGTGGTCGACGCGCTGGAAGCAGGCGATGACGAAAAGGTGTATAACCTTGTCGAACCGCTGCATCCGGCGGACATTGCCGACCTGTTCGAGCTGGTCGATCAGGACGATCGCGTCGCGCTGGCCCGTGCCATTTCGGATTTGCTGGGCGGCGAAGTCTTTGCCGAACTGAACGATTATGTGCGCGAAAACCTGGTCGAGGAGCTTGATCCCGACGAGGTGGCCGAGCTTGCCGAACAGATGGAGACGGACGACGCCGTCGCCCTGATCGAGGATCTCGACGAGGAAGACCAGCAGGCCGTCCTTGCCGAGATGGAGCCGGAAGACCGCGCGGCCATCGAATCGGCGCTGTCGTTCCCGGAAGAAACTGCCGGCCGTCTGATGAGCCGCGACGTGATCGCGGTGCCCGAAACGATGACGGTTGGCGATCTGATCGATTTCCTGCGCCGCAACGATGATCTGCCTACCGAATTCTGGGAGGTGTTCATCGTCGACCACAAGCATCACCCGGTGGGCACATGCCAGCTTTCGTGGATTTTGCGCGCGCCGCGCAGTGTTGTGCTGGCCGATGTGATGAAGCGCGACCAGACGCTGATTCCGGTGGCGATGGATCAGGAAGAAGTGGCACTGCGCTTTCAGAAATACGCGCTGATTTCTGCCGCTGTGGTGGACGAAAGCGGGCGGTTGGTCGGGCAGATCACCGTCGACGATATCGTCCACATCATTCAGGAAGAGGCGAGCGAGGACATTCTGCGCCTGTCGGGTGCGGGCGATGGCGATATCAACGAGCCGATCCTGCTGACGGTGCGGACCCGCCTGACATGGCTTGTGGTGAATCTGGGCACGGCGCTGGTGGCGGCATCGGTGGTGGGGATGTTCCAGGGCGCGATTGCGCGGTTTGCGCTGCTGGCGGTGCTGATGCCGATTGTTTCGGGCATGGGTGGCAATGCGGGAACGCAGACGCTGGCCGTGGTGGTGCGCGCGATTGCGACCAATCAGCTGACCAGTTCCAACACCGTGCGCATGATCCTGCGCGAATTGCGCATCGCGGCGACGAATGGCACCGCGCTGGGCCTGTTGATCGGTTCGGCGACGGGGCTGCTGTTTGCAAACCCGCTGCTGGGCGCGGTGATTGGCACCGCCATGGTCATCAACAATCTGGTGGCAGGGCTGGCCGGAATCATGGTTCCGGTCACGCTCGACCGGCTTAAGGTGGACCCTGCGGTTTCGTCGGCCGTGTTCGTGACCATGGCGACCGACGTGATGGGCTTTTTCTCGTTCCTGGGGCTTGCCGTGTTGAGTGGGCTGGCTGGGTAACGATCAGTTCAGCCGGGCGAGCAACTGGGGTTTCAATGAGGCCCAGTCGTGCGTTCCGGCCAGCAGCACGCCATCGACCATGAAGCTGGGGGTGCCAGTGACGCCCAGCTTTTCCACCGCAGCGTCGGTTTGTGCGGCAAGTTTGTTGGCCAGTGCTTCATTGGCGAGGCAGCGGTCCATAGTCGGGCGATCCATCCCGCGTGCGGCCATGAATTCATAGAACTTGAAATCGCTGGCGATGGCGCGGGTGCGGGCGGCGAAAGCGCCCGTGGTCCAGCGCTGGCGCTGTGATGCGGTGCTGCTGGTCAGCGGGCCGATCCACTGCGATTGGCTGCGCATGAAGGCGGTGTGCAGGGTGAAGAAGCGGTTGGCGGGCACGCAATTGGTGATGAGCGCGACGGTCATGTCGATGGGATCGCGCACGAAATTGCGCACTTCGACCGCGCCCTTGCCGGGGCCGACCAGCCCCAGTTTCAATTGGCCTTCGGATTCGACTTCGAAATGGGCGCAGTGGGGGCAGGTATAGCTGACAAATTCGACCAGCCGCAGCTTGGCCGCAGGATTGCCGAGGATGTGATAGCCTTCAGGCGTGGCGGTGCCGGTGACGGCCCAGTTGGCAATGCGGGGCGTGGGGCGTGAGGGCTTGGTTGCGCCGGTCAGCGTGAGCGCGGCGGCGAAAGCCAAAGTGGTGGTAGCGAATTTGCGGATCATGCGGCCCTTCTTCCCCATTTCAGGCATTCCCCTTGGCGGCGCTTTCCAGACTGCGCGCAAGTGATTCAAGCACGGTGCGCAGTTCAGGATCGCCAATGTCGCGCAGCGATTCCCCCAGTTCCATCGGGATGGGCTTGAGCGAAGGCGGCGCGGTGCGCGGCGCATCCTTGGACTTTGGTGCCTGAACCACGCCTTGCCGGATTTTGACCCGTGCCACGGCATTATACCCGAAGAACCGGTTCACCCGGTCCATGATTTCGGGGATCACATGCTGGATGATGGGGGCGTGGGCGTGGTTGACCACCAGTTGCAGGATGCCTTCGGACTTTTCCCCCGGCGGAAAGCGGATCGATTCCGGCGTGCAGTGGCGGGCGTGGCGTTCGCCCACGATTTCTGGCCAGCGGGTGACCACGCTGGACTGCACAAAGCCAAAGCGGCGGAAGGCGGTGCGACCGATGGCGGGCATAAGATCGGCAATCTGGCGCGCTTCAC
Organism: Novosphingobium sp. SL115; assembly: GCF_026672515.1. Lineage (GTDB taxonomy): Bacteria > Pseudomonadota > Alphaproteobacteria > Sphingomonadales > Sphingomonadaceae > Novosphingobium. Next base: position 1,551,775 of record NZ_JAPPRG010000002.1, read on the forward strand.
CGCCGCGCGGGCGTTCATAGACCTTTACCGCCGATTTCTGGGCAGGTTTGCCTTTGCGTTTTGCTGGGTCCGAAGGGGTGCGTTCCATCTTGCCCGTCGCCATGCCATAGCGGCGCGATGCAGGCCAGAGGACAAGTCCCCGTTTTGTTCAATCCCGATCTGATCGCAGGCAAATTGCTGGAATGGTATGATGCCCACGCGCGGCGTTTGCCATGGCGCAGGCTGCCGGGAGAGCCGTTGCAGGAGCCATACCGGGTGTGGCTGTCCGAAGTGATGCTGCAACAGACCACGGTGGCGGCGGTGGGGCCGTATTTCGCCAAATTTATGGACCGCTGGCCGACCGTGAACGATCTGGCCGCGGCGGACGATGCCGATGTGATGGCGGCGTGGGCAGGCCTTGGATATTATGCACGCGCGCGCAATCTGCTGGCCTGTGCGCGGGCGGTGGCGGCGATGGGCGGGGTGTTTCCTGATAGCGAGCCTGCCTTGCGCGCGCTGCCGGGGCTGGGCGATTATACGGCGGCGGCGGTGGCGGCGATTGCGTTTGGCCAGCGCGCGGTGGTGGTGGACGCCAATGTCGAGCGGGTGGTGGCGCGACTGTTTGCGATAGAGCAGCCCTTGCCCGGTGCGCGGCCCGCGATCCGGCTGGCGACGGGACAGGTGACGCCGGAGACGCGCGCGGGCGATTTTGCCCAAGCGATGATGGATCTGGGCGCGACGGTGTGCACGGCGCGGTCGCCCCGCTGCATGTTGTGCCCGTTGCGGGCTGATTGTCAGGGCTATGCCCACGGATCGCCCGAACGCCTGCCGGTGAAGGCGGCCAAGAAGGCCAAGCCGGTGCGGCAGGGGCGGGCGTTCTGGGTGGAGCGCGACGGCAAGGTTCTGCTGGTGCAAAGGCCGGGGCGCGGGATGCTGGGGGGGATGCGCGCGCTGCCCGACGATGGCTGGTCGGCCAAGGGGGATGGCGCCGAAGGCTTGCCGGGTGAGTGGCGCTGCGGCGGGGTGGTGCGGCACAGCTTCACCCATTTCGATCTTGAATTGCAATTGATGCTTTGTGACGCGGCGGAAATGGATAGTCTGCCCGCGGGAGAATGGTGGCCGGTCGAGGGAATCGAGGCTGCCGGATTGCCGACCGTGTTTGCCAAGGCGGCGCGGCTGGCGATTGCAGAGAAAAAGGGCTGAGAATGCAGGCGATGCTGGTTTCGCGCCGCGGTTTTGTGGGCAGCTTGGGCGCGCTGGCGGGCACGGCGCTGCTGCCGCGCGTGGGCTGGGCGAATGCGGCGGCTGAGGCGCGGTTTCCGCATGTTACGCGCATGATCGACAGCTATGTCGCATCGGGCAAGTTGCCGGGCATGATCGCCGCGCTGGGGCAGGGAGCGTCTGCTGCGCCGTTCGACATTGCGCGTGGGGCGCTGGCCAAGGGCGAAGGCGTGGCCTCGGTCGATCTGGACAGCCTGTTCCGTATCTATTCGATGACCAAGCCGATTACCGGCATGGCGGCGACGATGCTGGTGGATGAAGGCAAGCTACGGCTGGACCAGCCGATTGCCGACCTGCTGCCGGCCTATGGCAAGATGCAGGTGCAGGTGACGGCGGATGGATCGATCACCGATTTGCGCCCGTCCAAGGGCCAGATCACGGTCCGGCATCTGCTGACGCATACGGCGGGGTTGGGCTATTCGATCATCCAGAAAGGACCGATCCGGGACGCCTATATCAGCGCGGGGCTGGTGCCGGGGCAGGCGAGCCGGATGCCGCTGCCGGGAATGGATGCACCCAAGCCGCTGAAGAGTCTGGCCGAATTTGCCGATGTGCTGGCAACGATGCCGCTGGTTTATGAACCCGGCACGGTATGGAGCTATTCGGTGGGGCTGGACCTGCTGGGTCGGGTGATCGAAGTCGCGTCGGGCCAGTCGTTCGATGCGTTTCTGGCAGAGCGGGTGTTTGCTCCGTGCGGCATGACGTCGACATGGTTCCGCGTTCCAGAGGCGCAAGTGGCGCGGCTTTCCACCAATTATGCGGTGGCGGGCGGGTTGCTGTTGCCAATCGATCCGGCAAAGTCGTCGATCTATCTTGACCCGCCGCCCTATCCGTTTGGCGGGGCGGGGCTGGTGTCATCGCCGCGCGATTATGATCGGTTCTTGCGGATGCTGCTGGGCTTTGGCCGGATCGACGGGCGACAGGTGATGAGTGAGGCGGCGGTGCGGATGGGCACCAGCAACCTGTTGCCGGTGGGCACCGATCTTTCGCAATCGTTCATCAAGGGCAACGGATTTGGCGCAGGCGGATCGGTCGGGCTGGGTCACGATGCCGGGACGTATGGCTGGGCGGGCGCTGCCGGGACGGTGGGCTTCGTGAACTTCCGCGCTGGCGTGCGCGCCGGGATCTATACCCAATATATGCCGTCTGCCGCCTATCCGGTGCATACGGAATTTGCGCAGGCCGTGCTGGCCGACATTACAGAAAAGAAGGCTGCAGCCTGATGGATACGACAATTGCCTTTGCCGGTAGCGGGCTGGACCGCGCTGACCATATCCGCGCCGATGCCGACCGGCTGGCCGGGCTGATGAACTGGCGCGCGCGACTGTTGAAGCTGGAAGGGATCGATCCGGTGATCGCGCCTGATGGCGGGTTGGAATGGGGCACGCTGGCCGATGCCGATCCGGCGGCGGAGCTGGTGTTTCTGGGGCTGGCCGAGGATGGGCGCGGCTGTTTTGCACAAGTGACACCTGCCATCGTGGGCAGCGTGGCCCCGCCCAATCCGCGCTTGTGGGCGGCAATGGGGATGTTGGGGCCGCGGGATCTTTCGATCTATGGCGGTGCGCGTTCGCTTGTGGACTGGCATGCGCGACACAGGTTTTGCGCGCGGTGTGGATCGGCCACCGAACTGCGCAAGGGCGGTTGGCAGCGGTCCTGCGTGAACGAGGCGTGCAAGGCCGAGCATTTCCCGCGCGTCGATCCGGTGACGATAATGACGGTGGAGTGCGAGGGCGAACTGCTGCTGGGCCGCCAGCCGCGCTTTCCGCCGCGCCGTTATTCTGCGCTGGCGGGCTTTGTCGAGCCGGGCGAAGGGCTGGAAGATGCAGTGCGGCGCGAAGTGCTGGAAGAAGCGGGCGTCAAGGTGGGCCGGGTGGACTATGTGGCCAGCCAGCCCTGGCCGTTTCCATCGTCGCTGATGATCGCGTGTCATGCCGAGGCGAGCGACAAGGCGCTGGTGATCGACACCACCGAACTGGACGACGCGCGCTGGTTTACACGCGAGGACGTGCGTTATGCCATGACTGGCGCGGAAGACGGTGCGTTCATCGCCCCGCCGCCGTTTGCCGTGGCGCATCACCTGCTGAAATGGTGGCTGACGCGATGACGGCTGAGGGGAGCGTGCCAGTTACGCTGGATATCTGGTCGGATGTGATGTGCCCGTGGTGCGTGATCGGGCTGAACCAGTTGGACCGGGCGCTGGCCGGGATGGGCGATGAAGTGGCCGCCACGGTGCGGTTCCACCCGTTCGAACTGAACCCTGACATGGGCGAAGAAGGTGAGGAGCAGGCGGCGCATATTCAGCGCAAATATGGCCGCACGCCAGACCAATCCGCCGGCGTGCGCGAGACATTGAAGCAGACCGGGGCACGCGCAGGCTATTCGTTCGAATATACCGGCGAGGGAGAGGTCCCTCCCGCGATGATGTGGAACACGCGGATGGCACACCGCCTGTTGATGTGGGCCTTGCGCGATTTCGGGCCTGAGGTGCAGGTGCGGTTGAAGCGCGCGCTGTTTGATGCGCATTTCAAGGCGCGGCGCAATGTTTCTGACCCGGAAGTGCTGGCCGATGTGGCGGTGGCGGCAGGCCTTGACCGGGTGGGCGCGCTATCGGCACTGATAGACCCTGAAATCGACGCGATGGTGACGGCGGGCCAGCGGCAGGCGTGGGACTGGAACGTGACCGGGGTGCCTGCGGTGATCATCAACGGAAAGCTGATTGTTCCCGGCGCGCAGGAGCCAGAGGTTTATGCCGACCTGATTAGGAAGGTTGTGACGCGGGAGGCGGCGGGATTGGCCTGAGGCTGTTGGCGCTTCAAAACAAGGCCTCACCCCGGATCAGGTCTGGGGCGACGTAAGGTTGTGTGGGAGTGAGATGCGGGAGAGTTGGTCCCCGCTGGCGGTCTTTTTCAGACCAGACCCAGCTTGGCTAGGTCGGCGGCGATCTGGGCGGGCAGGACTTCACCCGTCTCGCCATCGCCAAGGTCGGCGGGCGCGTCGGCTTGTTCCAGATAGCGCCAGCCCTGGTGGGCGCGGCGGGGTTTGGGGTGGACTTCGACCAGTTTGGTGCTGACCACGATGTTCGTGCGGCCACCTTCCGCTTCTTCGAAGCCGACGATTTCGGAGCGGGCGACAAGTTGGTGCTTGTGAATCCAGTAAAGCGAACCGCCGATCATTTCATCGGCACGCTTGGGGCGATTGCGGGTAGTGAGATAGGCCAGTTTGGCCCCGCCACGGCGGCCGTTTTCCGAAAACCATTCGTGGATTTCGGCCAATGATTGCGCGCCATAGGCGACCTTGGTCATGTTCAGCGGCATGGTGTGATCCAGATGGGATGGCCGGTGCCGGTTGGCAAGCGCAATGGCAGGGGGAGGATATGCCCTTTCAGGCAGACAAGCTTCAGGCCGAAAGACGCCGCACCGCTTCATCCTGCGCGATCAGGGGCAGCAGCATGGCCATTTCGGGACCGTGATCCTGCCCGGTCAGCGCCTGACGCAAGGGCAGGAATAGGGTTTTGCCTTTTCGTCCGGTGCTGTCTTTCAGCGCGGCGGTAAGGGCGCGCCACGGGTCTGCCGCCCAGTCGAGCGTGGCAGCGGTGGCTGCGGCGGTGGACAGGAAGGCCCGGGTTTCATCGTCAAAGGTGGGCGCGGTGACCGGGCCGGTCACGACCTGCCACCAGTCCTTCGCCTCATCAATGTGGGCAAGGTTGGGGCGGATGGCATCCCACGCCGTTTCGCCCATGCCCGATGGCAGCAGGTGCGCGACGCGGGCATAGGGCAGGTGGTGGACGATCTGGGCGTTGACGCGATGCAGGTCAGCCTCGTCAAAGCGGGCGGGCGCGCGGCCAAAGCGCGACAGATCGAAACTGGCGGCAAGGGCTGCGGCATCGAGCGCGGGATCGACCGGATCGGACGTGCCAAGGCGGGCGAGCAGGGCGACGATGGCTTCGGGTTCGATGCCCTGTTCGCGGAAATCGGCCATGCCCAGCGCGCCCAGACGCTTGGACAATTTGCCTTCGCTGCCGGTGAGCAGGGCTTCATGGGCGAAGCGCGGCGGGGTTGTGCCGAGCGCGGTGAACATCTGGATCTGCGTGGCGGTGTTGGAAACGTGGTCTTCGCCGCGCAGAACGTCGGTCACGCCCATGGCCACGTCATCGATGGCAGAGGGCAGCATGTAGAGCCATGAACCGTCGGCGCGGCGGATGACCGGGTCGGACATCTGGCGCGGGTCGAAGTTCTGAGGCCCACGAATGCCATCGTCCCAGGTAATCGGCTGATCGTGGTCGAGCAGGAAGCGGTAGTGCGGCTTTTCGCCCGCTGCTGCCTTTGCCGCGTGGTCTTCTTCGGTAAGCTTCAGGGCGGCGCGATCATAGATGGGGGGCAGGCCGCGGCCCAGCAGCACCTTGCGGCGCAGGTCGAGTTCCTGCGCGGTTTCGTAACAGCGGTAGATGCGTCCTGCGGCGGTGAGGCGTTCAAATTCGCATTCGTAGAGTTCAAAGCGGGCCGACTGGCGCTCTTCACCTTCGGGGTTCAGACCCAGCCATGCCAGATCGGCGCGGATCGCTTCGACGTATTCCTCGCGGCTGCGGGCGGCATCGGTATCGTCGATGCGCAGCAGGAACTTGCCACCGGTCTTCTTTGCCAGCAGCCAGTTGTGCAGCGCGGTGCGGACGTTGCCGACGTGGAGCTTTCCGGTGGGCGACGGGGCGAAGCGGGTTACGGTGGTCATGGTCCATGCCCCTATCGCGCCGGAGCGCGAAGGGCCAGAGGGTTCGGCAGGACGCGATCAGGGGGCGGGGATCAGCGCAACCGCGTGGACGGTGGATTCGTACAGGGCATTGTGGCGGTCTGCGCGGACGAAACCGTCGATGGCATCGGCAAACAGCGGGCGGTTGGCACCGGCGGCGGCGCGGACCAGTGTGGCGAGCGTCGCTTCATCGGGTGTCATCGACAGGCAGCAGGGGCGGTTGACCATGAAAGGTTCGGGCCAGACCTGCTTGATCGTGGCGACAAGGCCGTGGACCGCACAGGCGGCTTCGACGCTGCGATAGCGCTGGGCCAGATCGGGCACCGGATCGCGCCCGGCGTTTTCGAACAGGGCGCACAGGCGCATGGCCATAACGATGTGCAGGCCGGTGAGATTGAGGCCGCGCACATCCTGCGGACGGGCAAGCGCGGCGATTAGCGGAGCGAAACGGGTGGTGGAAGCGCTTTGAGACATCAGGCTTTCCTTCTTGCGAGCGAATCGCAAGTTAGGGTGGCGCCTTTCGTTCGTCAATGCGAATCATTCGCAATAATATCAGCCCGTGCGGAAACCATGGGTGATGGGGTAGCGGCGATCGCGGCCATAGTTGCGCGCGCCCAGTTTCACGCCGGGAGGGGCCTGACGGCGCTTGTATTCGGCCAGATGTAGCAGGCGTTCGATGCGGACCACAGTGGCGCGGTCGAACCCTTCGGCAACGATCTGGTCCACGCTCTTTTCCTGTTCGACAAGGCCAAGCAGCACGGCATCGAGCACGTCATAGGGAGGCAGCGAATCCGAATCCTTCTGGTCGGGGCGCAGTTCGGCGCTGGGCGGTTTGGTGATGATCCGTTCGGGCATGACCGGACCATCGGGACCGAGGCCGATTTTCGGGCGATGGGCGTTGCGCCACGTCGACACGGCGAAAACCGTGGTCTTGTAGGCGTCTTTCAGCGGGTTGTAGCCGCCGTTCATGTCGCCATAGATGGTGGCGTAGCCGACGCTCATCTCGCTTTTGTTGCCTGTGGTGACCAGCATCGGGCCGAACTTGTTGGACAGGGCCATCAAGGTAACGCCGCGAATGCGCGACTGGATGTTTTCTTCGGTCAGATCGGGCTGTTTGCCGGTGAAGGCCGGTGCCAGCATCTGCCCGAAGGCACCGACAGCGGGCACGATGGACACGGTATCCAGCTTTACCCCCAGCATTCTGGCGCAGCCTTCGGCGTCATCAAGGCTTTCCTGGCTGGTGTATTCGCTGGGCATCATCACACACCACACCCGGTCCGCGCCCAAGGCATCGACCGCGATGGCCGCGCAGATAGCCGAATCGATCCCGCCCGACAGGCCAAGGACAACGCCGGGGAAGCGGTTCTTGTTCACATAGTCGCGCAGGGCCATGACCATGGCGCAGTAGATATCTTCGGGATGTTCGGCGAGGTCATGGACTTCGCCCGGTTCGCACCGCCAGCGCGAACCGGAACCGCGTGCGGTCTGCGTCCAGACGGTGGTGACGATGGATTCTTCCCAATCGGGCATCTGCACCCACAGCGCGCCTTCGGGACCGACGACGAAGCTGGCGCCATCGAACACGATTTCATCCTGCCCGCCGACGCGGTTGAGATAGGCCAGCGGAATGCCGGTATCGATGGCGCGACGCTTGGCCACGCCATCGATGCGCAGCACGTCCTTGTCGATTTCGTAGGGGCTGCCGTTGACGCAGATGAAGATTTCCGCGCCCAGTTCGGCCAGATGGCGGCAGACATCGGGGTGCCAGATGTCTTCGCAGATCGGCAGGCCCAGCATCGCGCCTTTGAACAGCACCGGTTCGGGCAGCGGACCGGGCATGAAATAGCGCTTTTCATCGAAGGTGCCGTAATTGGGCAGTTCGTATTTGAAGCGGGTTGCGGCGATGCGGCCGCCTTCGAGCAGGGCCACGCCATTGTGCAGCGCGCCGTCGCGCACGAAGACCGAACCGACCAGCATGGCCGGGCCACCATCGGCGGTCACTTCGGCCAGCTTCTGCAATTCCACCGCCGCGCGCTGCACCAGCGCGGGCTTCATGATGAGGTCTTCGGGCGGATAGCCAATCAATTGCAGTTCTGGGAACACGATCAGATCGGCGTCGCCCACCTTTTCGCGCGCGGCGAGCATGGCCGCAGCATTGGCGGCAAGGTCGCCAACCGACTGGTTGAGCTGGGCGAGGGCGATGCGGAGTGTTTCTGCCATGGTGTAACCACTAGGCGGCAACACGGGGGTGCCGCAAGAGTTGCAAAGCTGTCATCTTGGGTTAAGGGCGCAAGCGGGGATCGTACACGAGGGAATCGCACGCATGAAGATCATGGCCGGCAACTCCAACCTGCCGCTCGCACGCGCCATTTCGGCCTATCTCGAAATGCCGCTGACCGACGCCAGCGTGCGCCGCTTTGCTGACGAAGAAGTTTTCGTGGAAATCCACGAGAACGTGCGCGGCGAAGACGTGTTCGTGGTGCAGTCCACCGCATACCCTGCGAACGACAACCTGATGGAACTGCTGATCTGCATCGACGCGCTGCGCCGTGCATCGGCCAAGCGGATTACCGCAGTGGTTCCCTATTTCGGCTATGCCCGTCAGGACCGGAAACCCGGCCCGCGCACGCCAATTTCGGCCAAGCTGGTGGCTAACCTGATTACCGAAGCCGGTGCAGACCGTGTGCTTTCTGTCGATCTGCACGCCGGGCAGATTCAGGGCTTCTTCGACATTCCCACCGACAACCTGTTTGCAGCCCCGGTGATGGCGGCGGACATTCAGACCCGGTATGGCGCGCAGGAACTGATGGTGGTTTCGCCCGACGTTGGCGGTGTGGTGCGCGCCCGCGCGCTGGCCAAGCGGCTGAACAATGCCCCGCTGGCGATTGTCGACAAGCGCCGTGACCGCCCCGGCCAGTCAGAAGTGATGAACATCATCGGCGACGTGAAGGGCCGCATGTGTATCCTGATCGACGATATCATCGATTCGGGTGGCACGCTGTGCAACGCGGCGCAGGCATTGATGGATGCGGGCGCGGCTGGCGTTTCAGCTTATATCACCCACGGCGTTCTGTCGGGCGGCGCGGTTTCGCGCGTGGCCAATTCGGCGCTGAAAGAACTGGTGATCTCCGACACGATCATGCCGACCGAAGCTACCGCGACCTGTGACCGCATCCGCGTGCTGACCGTGGCCCCGCTGATTGGTGAAGCGGTGCGCCGTATTGCTGACGAAAGCTCGGTTTCCAGCCTGTTTGACTAGAGCCATCTGGCTCTAATTCCCGGATTTCAACCGTTCCAGCCATGCACGGGCCTGCTTTGGCTCGCCCACGGCGTTGGTGGGCGGTTTTCCGCGTGAAGCCATGAATTCGTCGTGGAGCGTGAATGGCTCCATGAAAAGTTGCTCGCGCGCTTCGGCAATCTCGTCGGCCAGTTCGGTCAGGCTGTCGATCACCGGGGCGGTGGCAGCGCGCATGATCTTGTCAGCGTTATGGTCGAACAGGCCCCATTTGCCTGCTGCGGTCACTTCCAGCGCTGCGATCAGCGCTGCTGTATAGTCCGCTTCCATTTCGGAGCGGCGCTTGTCGAGACGTTCAAGACGGTCAGCCCTTGCCATTGGGCTGGCCTAGGCGCTGATGATCCGGTGCGCAATCATTCGCGCCATCATTCGTCCGATCATTCCCAGGGCTTGATCTCGCCGGGCACAAGGCGGCGGATCGCTTCGAGCCTGCGGGTCTGACGGGTTTCGAGGCCCAGCGTCATCAGGGGCTGCGGGCGTTCGACGAACTGGCGGGGACTCATTCCGAACAGCGCGGTAAATTCGCGAATCAGGTGGCTTTGATCGTAGTAGCGCAGGGCCATGGCTTCGGCTTCGGCCTGATCGGCGACGCCGCGCAAGTGGCTGGCCATATCGAGCGCGCGGGCGCGGCGCAGCACCTGTTTGGGAGGTAGGCCAAAATCGCGCCGTACGATGCGTTCCAGCCTGCGCTGATCGACGCCCAAATCCTGCGCCAACTGGGCGATGGTGACATTGGGGTCGGCAAAGGCGGCAGCTTCGAAAAGCGCGGATACGGGATCAGGTTCGCGCACGGCGCGGTCCTCGATCATCCGGCGCATCTCATGCTCCATCGCCTGCACCCATTGTTCGGGCGTGGCATCGGCTTCGAACAGGGAAAGCCAGCGCTGTTCCGGCAGAGCGAGTTCGGTGAAAGTGGCCAGCCTGTCGGTATAGTCCGGCACCGATGGGCCTTTGAGCGCATGGCACGCACCGGGACGTAGGAAGACTCCGACGCTGGTGAAACTGCCGCTGACGCTGATGGGCATACGCTGCGAATGCGGGCCGAAGAACATGGCCGCGCGATGCGATGTGCGCAGGCCATCAGCGGTGCTGGCTTCCCATTTTCCGCGCAACTGCACACGGATGCAGGCAAAATCGCTGAACAGTCCGCAATCGAGCCGGTGTTCGGGCGGAGTGTCGACCACAGTGACGTAAAAGCGGCCGACCCAGCGTTCCAGATCGGGTGAGGGGGCGCGGCTGTAGGATATGGGTTGCCCGTCGCGCGTGGCGCCTGTTGGCGATACTATTGCCTGATCCACCCCCGGCTTATTGCGACTCATGCCCTTGTGCGCCCCACTTGCACCATTGTGGCAGCAAATAGCGCGTTGCGTGCGTGGCGTCTGTGCCATTTGTCACGGGTTATGGAATGTTAATACTGCTGGCGACAAGTGCCTTCGCGGGTTGACCCGGACAGTCGCCTGCGGGCAGATGCTACGCCATGAAGCTGGACAACGATATCGCCCTCGCCCTGCGCCTTGCCGATGCGGCAGGAGACGCAATTCGCCCGTATTTTCGCACGGTTGAGGCGGAGCGCAAAGGTGATGCCACGCCGGTCACACTGGCTGACCGCGCGGCGGAAGAGGCCATGCGCCGCATTCTGACCGCAGAAGTTCCGCGCGATACGGTAATCGGTGAAGAGTTCGGCTCTACCGCTGGCACTTCCGGGCGAAGCTGGGTGCTGGACCCGATTGATGGCACGGCGGGTTTCCTTGCTGGACGGCCCATTTTCGGCACGCTGATTGCGCTGATGGTAGAAGGGTTTCCGGTGCTGGGCGTCATCGATCAGCCGATCACTGGCGAACGCTGGGTTGGCGCGGCGGGGATGGCCACCACGCTGAACGGCAAACCGGTTCGCACGCGCCAATGCCGCGAACTGATCGAGGCGACGCTGGCGACCACCGGGCCGCACTATTTTGATGACCATGACGGCGGGCACTTCATGGGCCTTGCTGCCAAGACCGACCACAAGCGCATGGTGATGGGCGGCGACTGCTATAACTACGCCATGCTGGCGACTGGGCAACTGGACGTGGTGTGCGAAGCGGGGCTGAAGCTGCACGATTGGGCAGCGTTGGTGCCGGTGGTCGAAGGCGCAGGCGGCACCATGGCCGACTGGAACGGCGATCCGCTGCACGCAGGATCAGATGGGCACGTTATCGCGCTGGGCGATCCGGCGCGGCTGGACGATGTGGTCGAGGCGCTGGCCTGCGGGCATTAGGCCGTACAGTTATCTCGCGACCAGCATGAAGGGCGCCCAGAGTGCTGGATTGCGGGCATCGGGCAGATTCCGGTCGTTCATCACTTTGAGGATGGCGCGGCGCAGCGCTTCATCGGCAGATGCGCCCTTGCGGGATGCGTCCAGCAGGGTGACTGACAGGCGGGCGGCCACGTCATCGCGCACGGGCCAGTGGCTGGCCACCACGCGGCGCGCACCGGCAAAAAGGAAGGCGCGGGCAAGGCCGGTGTAGCCTGCGGCGCTGGGCTGATCGCCCGCTGCAGTATCGCAGGCTGACAGGATCACCCAATCGGCATCAAGTTGCAGACGCGCGGCTTCTGATGCGGTGAGCAGGCCGTCATCATCGGGGCTTTCGGCTTGCGGCGGGGTGAGCACCAGTGCCGGTTCGCTTTGTGCATCAAAGGCCCCGGCGACAAGGCCGTGGGTGGCGAACAGCACCACGTTTACGCCGCTGTAGTCGAGCTTGCGCACCGCGGGTTCGGTGGCACTGGTGCCTTGCAGGACCAACGCCTGGGGCGACCGGTTGGCGACAGCGGCAATTTCGCGGGCTGCGCCGGGCAGGGGGTGCAGCCGGGCGACGCGGGTCGAGCGGCTGATGCCGCCTGCATAGAAATCTGGCCCGGCGGCCACATCTTGCGTGCCTGAAAGCGCGGGGGCGCCAATGGCGACAAGACGGCGGCTGGCCGTGGCGCGGAGCGGAGCCTGTCGTAGCGCGGCAAGCGATGGCAGCACGGACAGCGCATGGTCTTCCACCAGCCAGCGCGTATCGGCCACGGTCTTTCCGGCGCGGCTGGCCAGCAGGGTGAGGGGCAGGGCAGACAGGATATCACCCGTCACCACGCGCAGCCGCTGTTTGCGCGGGATCAGCGCGGCAATTTCGGGGGTGAAGATGGCGTCGTAAATCTGATGGGCGGCATCAACATCGAATGGCAGCAAAGTGCCGCTTTCGGTGCCAGCGCGAATGCGGCGGACCAGTGCGCGCAGGGCTTCGCGGCGGATCGGGGCATGGCCCACAGCCACGCGGTTCCCGGTGATGGCCATTGTGTAAAGGCCAAGGTCGCTTTCCTCGATCACCAGCAGCGTTTCTTCGCGGGCAAGCCGGCTTTGCGTTTCGGCAAGGGTGACCGGGCGAGGGCGTAGAAGCGAACGGAAGCCGGGGGCTTTGGTGTCAAGTTCGGTATCGAGCGCGGCCAGCGCATTGCGTGCATCGGTGACCGCCTGTTCCAGCGGCGCGCGCTGGACGGTATCTTCCTGCCCGGTGGCGCGCAGCAGCGCAGCGTCGGCGTCGGCCAGATTGCCCGCCGCTTCCTGACGACGGCGCAGCAGCAGGCCAAGGTCGGAATTGCCCGCCTGTTCGCGCGCGGTGACTGCTACGGCGGCGCGGCTGGCATCGGTTTCGACCAGCACCTGCAAGACTTCGAAGGCGAAATCGTTGTCGCGCGCCAGCACGGCGGTTTCCAGCGCATGGCTATAGGCCTCGATATTGTCGATCACGCCGACGACGCGGTTTTTCGACACTTCAAGGCTGTTGTTGGCAGCAATGGAAGTGCGGAAGGCATCGCGCACTTCGGCCAGCCCTTCGACCACGCGCCCGCGCCGCGCCTTGATCCAGCCCAGCGAAATGCGGCTGTTTGTGGCTTGGAAATGGGTGGGGGGGCGCAGCTTTGCGATGGCGGTAGCGGCTTCTGCCGCTGTAGCCTCAGCCTGTTCGAGCCGTCCCGCATGAGCATATGACTGGGCGATCTTGAAGCGGTTGAGAGCGTAGGTGAGGGGGTGCTGTTCGGGCAGGGTTGCGATCAGTGCAGCGCCCTGTTCGCGCAGTTCCAGTCCGCGCGGGCGGTCACCCGACCGGTCGGCAGCGGTGCCCGCGCTCAACAGGGCGCTGGCCTGCGATGGAACGACTTTGTCTTCACCAAACCGTTTGGCGGCTTCTTCAAAGAAGGGCAGCGCATCACGCGGGCGATCGAGGTTGAGCAAGGCAATGCCTAGATTACCCACGATATTTGCTTTGTCCGCATTTGACAGTCCTGGCAACGGGCGCCCTGTTTCGACTGCCGTTCGCAGCCATGGTATGGCTTCGCTGTTCCGCCCCTGAAGGAGTAGTTCAGAGCCAAGTTGATTGGGCAAGCGTGACTGCAACGGGTCAGCGGCGGAAAGCTCTGGCAGGACTGCGACCAATTCACGGATCAGAGATTCCGATTCTTGATTGCGACGCATGAAGTTCAGGGTGCGCGCATACTGAAGGCCGATCTTTACCCGTAAGCGGTTGTTTTCGGGTAAGGCTTCGCGGGCGACTTGCCATGAATGTTCGCCAAGACTTGCGGCCTCTTCCAGCTTGCTAAGGCTGGTCAGCAACTGGGTCAGGAACATTTCGGCTTCTATGGCCTCGGTGCTCTCGGGACCGTACATTTTCCGGCGGACATCCAACGTCTTGCGAACAAGGTCAGCGGCTGTGGCCGTGCGCTGCGTTTTTTCGCGCAAGGCGGCTTCGGCAAAGTCGATTTCCGCACTGACTGGCACCGATGTCTTCAGTCGGCGGGCCTCCGTCAGCGCATTTTCGGCATCTGTGTAGCGCGACAGCACGGTGTCTGCGACGATCTGGCGCGAAAGCAGCAGTGCTCGATCATCGGGTGAGCGCGTGGTTTCCAACTGCGCGGCGATTGCCCCGATGGCTTGGCCGGGCGCGATTTCCGTATCAGCTTCGTCAGGTTTAGCCTGCGTGGGCTGAATGCATAGCAGGGCCATGGCAGCGAATGCTGCCCAACGCGCGCAAGATCGCGCTGTTATGTTCCCCGTCAATTGCACCCAAGTGGGAGATAAGTGCAATTACTGCATCAAGGCAACAATGAACCGTATCGATCAGCGCACCAGCAAATGCGTTTCAGCAAGTTCGATCACCGGCACTTCCCATGGATGTGCGGCGATCAGGGCTGATAAGGCTGGCTCGATGTCGGCATCGGTGGGGGCATACGTCGTCAGGATGGCGGTGGGCGACAGCGATCTGGTGTCCGCGCTGCCCAAGGTGGGTTTGGCCTGCGGGGATGGCGTAAAGCTTTCCCATCCCAGCGAAATTTCACAGACACCGTGATAGAGGCCGAAATCGCCCAAGGGGTTGTCGGCGCGGATAATGCCAAGGATTGCGGCGGCGGTGGCGTCGCGTTCCAGCGCCTGTTGATCGCCTGAGAGCAGGGCGGTGAGCGTTTCGGGCGCGATGGGGCAATGGATTTTTACTGCCAGCACGCGGCGGCGCGAGACTGTCAAAGCCCCGCCTTCAACATCCAGTCGTGGAACAGACGCACCGGGCGCGATTGCAGGGCGCGCGGGCGGCAGACGAACCAGTAGGAATAGGGGCTGTCGACGTCGATGTCATAAAGCCGGGCAAGGCGCGAATCGTGGCTGCGATGATAGTGGTCATCATGCATGATCGCGATGCCCAGCCCCTGGGCCGCCGCTTCAAGGATCAACTGGCCCGAATCGAAATGGTCGATTGCAGCCGGTTCCAGCTTTTCAAGGTGGAGAGCCTTCTTCCACGCCTCAAAGCTCATCGGCAGATCGTTGTGGACGAGGAAGGTCTGCTTGGACAGCTTGGCCACATCGGGGCGTTCGCCCAGTTCGGCGGCCATTTCGCGCGACGTGATGGCGTGGACGCGGTTATGGTCAAGCCGCACCGAATGGAGAGACGCATCAGGCCCTTCGGACAGGACGATGGCGGCGTCGATGGTGTCGCCCAGCTTGGTCTCGGCGGCGTGGCCGGAATCAATGTCGATGTGGAGTTGCGGGTGCAGCTTGCGCAATTCGCCCAGACGCGGAAACAGGCGCTGGCTGCCGAACAGGGGCAGCACGCCCAGCCGCAGTCGCATGACTTTGCCCGTGTCGATCAGGCGGTCCACCCGGTCTGCCATTTCGTCGATCAGCGGGGCGACGGCATCGTAAAGCTGCTGGCCTTCGTCGGTCAGTTTCAAGGCCTGATGCTTGCGTTCGAACAGCGGCTTGCCGACGAATTCTTCAAGCGCGGTAAGGCGGCGCGACAGGGCCGAAGGGCTGAGCGCGAGTTCCGCCGCTGCCGTTTTTGCCGATCCGGCACGCACGACGCGAATGAATGCCTCCAGCGAACGCAGCGGGGGCAGGCGGCGAATCATCGGCTTGTCCTATTCCTCATCAACAGTTTCGGCCTGCGGCGCATGGAGCCGCAGGCGCGTGAGGCGGCGTTCATCGCCACCTGTCACTTCCAGCCGCCAGCCGCTGGCATGTTCAAGCACCCTGCCCACTGGCGGCACTTCTCCTGCCAGCACAACTGCCAGACCGCCTAGCGTATCGACGTCTTCCTCGACTTCTGCAAGCCTTGGATCAACCGTTTCCGCTACGTCATCCAGCTCTGCGCGTGCATCGGCTTCCCACGTATCTGGGTCGATACGGCGGATCAGTTCCTGCGGCGCATCATCATGCTCGTCCTCGATCTCGCCGATGATTTCCTCGACCAGATCTTCGATGGTGATGATGCCATCAGTGCCGGAATATTCATCGATAACCACGGCAAGGTGTGTGCGCTTGCTGCGCATGTCCGCCAATACGTCAAGTGCGCCCCGTGCCTGGGGCACGAACAGCGGCTGGCGCATCAAGCTGGCCCAGTCCTTTGGCGGCGGTTTGCCTGCAAGGGTCATGCCGGCAACGATACCGAACACGTCCTTTACGTGGATCATGCCGACAATTTCGTCCAGCGATTCGCCATAGACGGGCATACGGCTGTGCCCATGTTCGGCAAAGGCGGCGACCAGTTCCTCGAAGCTGGCCGATGCGGCAATGGCAATGATTTCACCACGCGGAATTGCCACGTCGTCGGCATCATGCTCGCTGAAATGCAGCAGGTTGCGCAGCATCTGGCGTTCCAGCGGCACAAGATCGCCGTTGTCGCCACGCCGATGATGCGGTTCGCCTTCGTGTTCGTCGATCGCCTCTTCGATCTGCGCACGCAGCGATTGGTCGTGGTCCGGACCTCTGAAAAAGGCCGTGATCGCGCGCCACAACGCGCGACTGCTACTGTCTGAGTCTCCAGAACGGCTGTCGCCGGTGGAGCCATTGCCCTCAGGCACTGCTTGATACCCCCTAAGTGTTCAGTCTTCGACCGCATATGGGTCGGCAATGCCCATCAGTGCAAGCGACTTCCGCTCCAGTTCTTCCATTTCCTCGGCTTCAGCTTCGCCCAGTTCATGGTCGTAACCGGCCAGATGCAGCAGGCCATGGACCACCAGATGGGTGGCGTGAACCTGCACGGACACGCCCTTTTCAGCCGCTTCGCGGGTGCAAACACCATGGGCAAGGATCATGTCGCCCAACATGCCGGGGGTATCGGTATCGCGTGCGGCGTGAAGCACTTCTTCACGGCTCAGCATTGGAAAAGAAAGGACATTGGTGGGCTTGTCTTTGGCCCGCCACTGCTTGTTCAGCGCGTGGACTTCCTCGTCATCGGCCATGACGAGGCTGACCAGCAGGTTTTCATGCGCAAGTTCGGGCACGATTTTCGCTGTGGCCTGCGCCGCGCGGTTGGCAAGGTCTTCCCAATCGATATCGTCGCCCCAGACCGGATCGATATCGATTTCAAGAATCGGTGCGATCACGCTTCTTTGCCTTCATAGGCTTCGACAATGCGCCCGACGATGGGGTGGCGCACCACATCGGCGGTGTTGAACCGGACGGTGGCGATGCCTTCGACGCCTTCGAGCCTTTGCACGGCATCGTTAAGCCCGCTGGCATTGACGCCGCCGGGAAGATCGACCTGCTTGGGGTCACCACACACTACCATGCGGCTGTTTTGGCCAAAACGGGTGAGGAACATCTTCATCTGGGCGGGTGTGGTATTCTGTGCTTCGTCAAGAATGACAAAGGCATCGGCCAACGTGCGGCCACGCATGAAGGCGATGGGCGCGATTTCGATTTCACCCGAAGCGATGCGGCGTTCCACCTGTTCCGGCGGCATGCAGTCATACAGCGCGTCGTAAAGCGGGCGCAGGTAAGGATCGACCTTTTCCTTCATGTCGCCAGGCAGGAAGCCCAGTCGTTCGCCCGCTTCGACAGCAGGGCGCGACAGGATGAGGCGCTGCACCGAGCCCGACATGAGCTGGGCCACGGCCTGAGCGACAGCGACATAGGTTTTGCCGGTGCCTGCAGGGCCGAGCGCGAAGATCACGTCGTGGGCGACCAGCGCCTTCATGTATTCGATCTGCGTGGCGCTGCGCGGGACGATGGTTTTCTTGCGCGTACGGATCATGATCGGCGGAGCGCCGCCGGGCGCACCGGTGATGATGCCTTCCAGCGTGGGTTCCACGCTCATCGCGATAAGCGATTCGACGGCACCCGAATCGAGTATCTGTCCCGATAGCAGGCGCTGATGCATGCCTTTCAGCACGTCGCGCGCGCGGGCCACGGAATCTTCCGGGCCTTCGATCATCACGCGGTTGCCGCGCGCCGAAATGTAAAACTCCCAACCGGTTTTCGATATGCACAAGATTGGTATCGAACTGGCCGAACAGCGTGCCGAGCACGGTCTGCTCATCAAATTCGACTTCGACCCGTGCGCGCCTGTGCAGGTCAGGGCGGTGCTGTTCCGGGCGATGAGGCGCCTCTTCATGGGCGCGGGGGAGTTTGCGGGGCATGTGCTCCTTTTGCGTTGGGCCTTTCAGGCAAGGCCTGAAAAAGAGAATAGGAGCGGAAGTCGCAGGCGCAAGACTTCGCCCGATTATTCCACAGCCGTTTCAGATTATATGGCCAGCAATCGAGTTCGGTCCGGCGTCGACCAGTTCGACGGTGACGATCTGCCCGATTTCGGCGTCGCCCATAAAGTGGACCGATTGCAGCCAGGGCGATTTGCCCAACAATTGCCCGGCCAGTTTGCCGCGCCGTTCGACCAGCACCTGACAGGTCTTGCCCACGCTGGCCTTGTTGAAGGCAAGCTGATCGCGGTTGAGCGCGGCTTGCAGGCGTTGCAGGCGTTCGTCCATCACGGGCGCGGGCACATGATCGGCCATGGTAGCCGCAGGCGTGCCGGGGCGCGGCGAATACTTGAAGCTGAATGCCTGTGCATAGCCCACCGCATCGACAAGGCGCAGGGTGTCTTCAAATTCGGCATCGGTTTCACCGGGGAAGCCAACGATGAAGTCACCCGACAGGGCGATGTCGGGGTTGGCAGTGCGGATACGATCGAGCAATTTCAAATAGCTGTCTGCTGTGTGGCTGCGGTTCATCGCTTTCAGCACGCGATCATTTCCGGCCTGCACGGGCAGATGCAGGAACGGCATGAGCTTGTCCACTTCGCCATGTGCGGCAATCAACCCGTCGGTCATGTCGTTGGGGTGGCTGGTGGTATAGCGGATGCGCTGAAGATCGGGGTCGGCTGCCAGTGTGCGGATCAGGCCGTCAAGGCCGATGTTGCAGCCCTTGGCATCGCTGCCCACCCAGGCATTGACGTTCTGGCCCAGCAGTGTGATTTCGCGCGCGCCGCCTGCAACCAGCAGCTTTGCCTCTTCGACCAGATCGGCAAAGGGGCGGCTGATTTCCGCACCGCGCGTATAGGGAACCACGCAGTAAGTGCAGAACTTGTCGCACCCTTCCTGCACGGTGAGGAAGGCGGTGGGGGCAGATTTGCGGCGCTTGGGCAGGGCGGCGAACTTGGCTTCGGCCGGCATGTCGGTTTCGGTGCCGCGCTTGCCCGCCACGGCATCGGCCACCATCGCGGGCAGGCGGTGATAGGCCTGCGGGCCGACCACGACCTTTACGCTGGGCGCGCGGGCCATGATTTCCTCGCCCTCTGCCTGTGCCACGCATCCGGCGACCGCAATCAGCGGGGCCGTGCCATCATTGCGGCGCAGGCGGCCAATGTCGGAATAGACCTTTTCGGTAGCCTTTTCGCGGATGTGGCAGGTGTTCAGCACGACCAGATCGGCCTCTTGCCCGTCGGCAGCGGCGGTCATCCCTTCAGCGCCCAGCAGTTCGGCCATGCGTTCGCCGTCATAGACGTTCATCTGGCAGCCGAAGCTTTTGACGCGGAATGTCTTAGGGGCGGGCGTGGCGGAAGTGGCGGGTGTTGCAGGCATGGGGCCGCCGATAGGGGATTTGCCCCGGTTTGGCTATATTGACCTGTCAGGTGAGGTTGCAGCAGCCATGGCGGCAAGTATGCGGTCGCGCGCGGCACTGGCCATGATTTTGCGATTGGCGCTTTCGGGCGCGGTCAATGGCGGCAGGAAGTGAATGGTAACCGGCAGGTTGCGGCCGCGCGCAAGGATCTTGAGGAAGTTGTCGAGGCCGGGTTCATCGCCCACCCACGCCATTGCGGGCACATCCACACCATAATCCAGCCACACCGGCTGAATGGCGATGCCCGGCGGCGGTGGATCAAGCGCGGACAGCAGCGACGATTTGAACGGGAGCAGGCCCGTGCCGTCGCTCGTGGTGCCTTCGGGAAAGATCGTCAGTGCGCCGGTATCGCTGATCGCCGTGCGCACTTGTTCAACCTGGGTATGAACCGAGCGGCGTTCATGGCGGGCGACAAACACAGTGTCGTTCATGTCGCACAGCCATTTCAGCGGGCCGACATCGGCCAGGCCGGAATGGGCAACGAAGGCGCTGCCACTGGCTCCTGAAATCACCGGGATATCCAGCCAGCTTACGTGGTTGGATAAAAGGAACGCGCCCTTGCGCGATGGCGCGCCGACGATGCGCGGGCGTGCGCCCGCAATTCGGCCAACGCTGCCAAGGAAGATGCGCGGCCATGGGTTGTGCAGCCGCAACAGGCGCCAGACATAATAGAGCGGCACACAGACGAACAGCATGCCGAGCATGGCAGCGATTCGCAGCGCAATGCGCGCGCGCCCGGCCAGCGAAATGCTGACGCGGTGAGGCGTGTCAGCCGTCGCGTTCAAGCTTGACGCCGTAAAGTTCCATGCGGTGATCGACGAGCCGGTAGCCCAGCTTTTCGGCGATCTGGCGCTGGAGCTGTTCCAGTTCAGGATCGACGAATTCGATGACTTTGCCGGTTTCGACATCGATCAGATGATCGTGATGCGCTTCCGGCGTGGCTTCGTACCGTGCGCGGCCATCGCCAAAATCGTGGCGATCAAGGATGCCTGCTTCTTCGAACAGGCGGACCGTGCGGTAAACCGTGGCGATGGAAATGCGCGGGTCGATAGCCGAAGCGCGTTCATGCAGCTTTTCGACATCGGGGTGGTCGTCGCTTTCCGACAGAACGCGGGCAATCGTGCGCCGCTGGTCGGTGATGCGCAGACCGCGTTCCGCGCAGAGGGCTTCGATGTCAATGGCTTGGTGCACGTTGGACCCGTCAGAAAAGAAATTGGCCAAATATGATTTCGGCCAAAATGAAATCGGCTCGCCAAGTCTATAGACAGGCGAGCCGAATCTTCAACCGCGCGCAATACGATTGCGCAGCGGGATTTGCCGTACGTGCAGCGCAGGCGTGCCTGGCTTACGAAGCGGCCTTGCGACCACGCTTGGGCGCGGGCTTGCGGCCGAGGCCGATCTTCTTGGCAAGTTCGCGGCGCTTTTCGGCATAGGCCGGTGCGACCATTGGATAGTCAGCAGGCAGATTCCAGCGTGCCCGATACTGATCCGGCGTCATGTTATAGCGCGTGGCAAGGTGACGCTTGAGCATTTTCAGCTTCTTGCCGTCTTCGAGGCAAACGATGTGATCGTTCTTGATCGAGGAACGGATCGAAACGGCCGGTTCAGGTGCCGGTTCTTCTACCGGCGCGGGCTTGTCCAGACCGGCGAGGGCAGAATAGACATTGGTGATAAGCGTGGACAGGTCGCCCACCGCAACGCTGTTGTTGCTCACATGAGCGGCAACGATATCCGAAGTGAGCGTTATCAGCGTTTCACGCATGTCATTCTGAATCTCAGTCATTGCAAAGCGACCTTCTGTGCTTGCCCATGCCGGGCTAACGGAATCTGAAAACTTAAAAGGTGATCTATATCACCTTCTATAGACAAGAAGATGAAGGATACAACCGTGCCGAGGGGATTTTCCCCATTCCAGCGCTATTTTTTAGATGAGTACGGGGCGAGATACGGAATCCTGCCAAGTATCGTATCAGTCTAGGAGGTTAAGTTCCTGGCTGATCGCATCGATACGCTGGCCGCTTGCAGTGCGGTAATATGCTGGACGCACACCAATTTCCTGAAAACCATGTGCGGCATAGAGAAACCCGGCGGGGTTATCGCGGCGCATTTCCAGAAAAATCCGCCCCATGCCATTGGCGCGAGCCTGAGAGATGAAAAAATCAAGAAGCTGATGGCCAAGACCGCGACGGCGATATTCGGGCGCAATTGCGAACAGCAGCAGTTCTTCTTCGTCAAGAATGCTGCGACCCATGAAAAAGCCTGCACAATCAGGTGCGGATTCAAGGTTTTGGGAACCATCCGGCGCGATCAGACCATAGCGGCAACTGCCCACGATCAGGGCATCAGTTACTTGCCGCCGATTCCAGGCTTCACCAAATTCCGGTGAAAAAGCCCTTTCCATGACGGACATGATGCGGTCGATGTCGTCGATCGGAGCGTCGGGTGAGCCTTGCATCGATCAGCAGCGTCCGTCAGGCAGCAGAGGGCAGTTTGTCAGAAGGTAGCTTGCCAGACGCTGCCTTGGCAGAGGGGAGTTTGGCATCGGGCGCGCGCCCATAGCTGGGCCGGGGATCGGCATGCAGCGCCTGAGGTGACAGAAGCGCAAACTCTCGTGCATCAGGCCGCAGATCGAGGGTGGTGATGCCGGGGCGGCTTTCGCGCAGTGGCAGGGCCTGACTGCCTGCGGCTAGCGGTGCGCTGGCGCGTGCCACGGACTCTTCCGGTGAAAGCGAGGCGAGAGGGGCTAGGGGAGAGCCATCTGCGGCAAAGGGGCGGAAGAACCATTCACCGTGCCCGCCAGTCATGCAGACATCGACGGGGCTGCCGGGGTGACGGGCCAGCGCCATGGCAGCGACCAGCGAAAGGCTTTCAAACCCTTCAAGTCGTGCCCCCCACGCCATCGCCAGCGCGCGGGCGGCGGCAAGGCCAACGCGGATACCAGTGAAGCTGCCGGGGCCAACGTCGACCGCGATTACATCTGCGCGGCCTTTGTCGGGCAGGCTGGCAATCATCGGCACAAGCCGTTCAGCGTGGCCACGCCCCAGCGTCAGGCATTCGCCCGCAATAAGCTGGTCATGTTCAAAAAGTGCGACCGAGCAGGCTTCCGTCGCGCTGTCGATGACCAGTGTGCGCATAAGGTCAGGCTGCGCGAACTTCGCTGACTTCGGGAACGTAATGCTTCAGCAGGCTTTCGATGCCGTTTTTCAGCGTCGCAGTGGATGACGGGCACCCAGAGCAGGCCCCCTGCATCTGCAAGTAAACCACCCCTTCGCGGAAGCCGCGATAGATGATGTCGCCGCCATCGTTCGCAACGGCGGGGCGGACGCGAGTTTCGATCAGATCCTTGATCTGTTCGATCACGTCGGCATCTGCAGGATCATCCGAAAAATCATCATCTTCGGCAGGGACACTGATCGCTGCAGCCGATCCGGGCGTGAAGAGCGGGGCCTGCGAAACGAAGTGATCGAGCAGGAGCGACAGCACCTGCGGTTTGAGGCTGGACCATTCGACACCGGGCGCGGCAGTAACCGAAACGAAGTCACGACCGAAGAACACACCGGTAACGTCGCCAAGGTCGAACAGCGCCTGCGCCAGCGGCGATACCTCTGCCGCTTCGGGCGAGGTAAATTCGCGCGTGCCGCTGGCCATGACCAGTTCGCCGGGGAGGAACTTGAGCGTGGCCGGGTTGGGCGTGGTTTCAGTCTCGATAAACATGATTCGCATGTAGGCCTGCTGTTTGGGGGGTCAAGGGAAAGCAGGGGCGCACAGGCATTGCTTTATCCCGAAATTTCGTATTTGCGTGGGGCATGACCATTCCCGCCAAGGCTCTTTGCCGCATCGCCCCTGTTCTTGCTGCTGTTCTGGCCCCTGTTATTGTTTCGCCTGCGATCGCAGCGGCGCCAGCCAAAGCGCCTGTTCCTTCGGCGCAGGCGCTGCCCATGCCGTTCAACCCGGTGGTTTCGGCAAATCAGCGGCTGTGCTCTGTCGCAGGGCCGAGCGGGCTGGGGGCAATGACGCTGAAAGCTGCCGAAGGGCCAAAGCCTGCCAAGGCGGATTATGTGCTGGTGAATTACATCGGGTATCTGGCTGCGAATGGCGAAGTGTTTGACCAGAACACGCAGTCGGCATTTCCGGTGGAAGGGGTGATCCCCGGTTTTTCCGAAGGCCTGCAGATGATGGCCAAGGGCAGCGTGTGGCGCTTCTGCGTTCCTGCTGCGCTGGGGTATGGCGCGGAAGTTTCCGGCCCGATCCCGGCCAATTCCGATCTGGTGTTTCAGGTGGAATTGGTGGACTTCAAGACTACAGCCGAAATTGAAGCGATGCAGGCGGCGGCTGGCGGCGCTTCGACCGGTGAGGCTGCGCCTGCTGGAACAGCGCCTAAAGGCGCACAATAACAGGTCTATTCACTGGTCCTTCATCCTAAGGTTTTCTATAGTCGGGCGATGCGATCTTCTGCACCGCGCGCCCGGCGCCTCGGCCTTCTCCTTCCTCTCCTGCTGCTGTCGGCGGCTCCGATAGATGCCCGAACCCCGGTAAAGGCCGAAGTTCCTTGGCTCTACAAGGGGTCGGACGTGCCGCAGGACAAGGCCTGGACCTTTGGCGTACTGCCCAACGGCATCCGTTATGCCGTGCGCCATAATGGCGTGCCACCCGAACAGGTGTCGATCCGCGTGCTGGTGGATGCGGGCTCGATGTATGAAACCGAAGACCAGCGCGGTTATGCCCACCTGATCGAGCATCTGACCTTTCGCGAATCGAAGTTCCTGAAAGAAGGCGAGACAATCCCGACGTGGCAGCGCCTTGGCGCGACATTCGGCAGCGACACCAACGCAGAAACCAGCCCGACGCAGACGGTTTACAAGCTGGACATTCCCAACGCCACAGCGCCCAAGCTGGACGAGACGTTCAAGCTATTGTCGGGGATGATTACCGGCCCGATCTTTACCGATCATGGCGTGAAGACCGAAGTGCCGATCGTGCTGGCCGAAATGCGTGAGCGGACAAGCGCCCAATCGCGCGTGCTGGATGAAACGCGCGGGCTGTTCTTCAAGGGACAGTTGCTGGCATCGCGCAGCCCGATCGGTACGGTCGAAACGCTGGAAGCGGCCAATGGCGCACGGGTGAAAGCGTTCCATGACAAATGGTATCGGCCTGACAACACAGTGATCGTGGTGGCAGGTGATGCCGATCCTGCCACGCTGGTCGCACGCATCGAACAGTGGTTCGGCCCGTGGAAGGTGGCGGGCAAGAAGCCGCTGCAGCCTGATTTCGGGAAGCCGGTGGCACCTGCCGGGACTGATCCGAAAAACCCGGTGGGCGAGGCGCGCGTGCTGGTGGAGCCGGACCTGCCGCGTATCGTCAACTGGGCGATCCTGCGGCCATGGGCCAAGGTCAACGACACGATTGTCTATAATCAGGGCCTTATGATCGACCGGCTGGCGCTGTCGCTTATCAACCGGCGGCTTGAAGCGCGGGCGCGTGGCGGTGGCAGCTATCTGGTCGCTTCGGTGGATGAGATGAAGCAGGATCTATCGCGCTCTGCAGATGCGACCATCGTTACGGTCACACCGTTGGGTGAGGATTGGAAGGGCGCGGTAACAGATGTACGCGGGGTAATTGCCGATGCGCTGGCCACGCCGCCATCGCAGGAAGAAATCGACCGCGAAGTGGCCGAGTTCGAGGTGGCGTTCAAGGTGGGCGTGGAAACGCAGGCGACGCTGGCCGGATCGAAGGCGGCGGACGATGTGGTCAACGCGGTGGACATCCGCGAAACGGTGGCCAACCCCGATACGGTCTATGGCATTTTCAAGCGGTCGATCCCGCTGTTCAAACCGCAGGCTGTGCTGGAGCACACCCGCACCTTGTTCAAAGGCACGGTAATCCGCCCGATGATGATCACGCCCAAGGCGGGTGAGGCGGACGAAGCGGCATTGCGCACGGCGCTGACCGCGCCGGTCGATGCCGCATCGGGCAGCAGGGTTGCGGCCAACAGCCTGAAATTTGCCAATTTGCCGCCGGTGGGCACGCCGGGCACGGTGGCCAGCGCGCGACCTATCGGACTGCTGGGGATTGAGCAGGTCGAACTGTCCAACGGCGTGAAGGTGCTGTTGTGGCCCAACGATGCCGAGCCGGGGCGCATTATTGTGAAGGCGCGCTTTGGTGGCGGGTTTGGCGCGATTGATCCCAAGGATGCGGTTTACGGACCCATCGGGCAGGTGGCGCTGATGGACAGCGGCATTGGCGAACTGGGCCGCGACGATCTGGACAGGCTGGCCACGGGCCGCAAGTTGAGCCTTGATTTCGATATCGACGACACCGCGTTCCGCATGTCTGCCGATACGCGCCCGGCCGATCTGGAAGATCAGCTTTACCTGATGGCCGCCAAGCTGGCAATGCCGCGCTGGGAGCCGAACCCGGTGCTGCGCGCCAAGGCTGCAGCAAAGCTGCAATACGAAAGCTTCAATTCATCGCCCATGGCGGTGCTGGGCCGCGATTTGACCTGGTTGTTGCGCGATGGCGATCCGCGTTATGCCACGCCCAATCCGGCGGAACTGGAAAAGGTCACGCCCGAAGGGTTCCGCAAGACTTGGGAGCCGCTGCTGGCGCAAGGGCCGATTGAAATCGACATGTTTGGCGATTTCACCCGTGAACAGGCAATTGCTGCACTGGAGAAGACGTTTGGCGCGCTGCCAGCCCGTGGCGCAGGCGCAGCATCCACGCTGGCTCCGACGATCCCGGCACACAATGCCGAACCGCTGGTGCTGACGCATCGTGGCGATCCTTCGCAGGCCGCCGCCGTTGTGGCATGGCCGACGGGCGGCGGGCAGCAAGGCGTGCGCGAAAGCCGCCAGCTGGAAATACTGGCGCAGATATTCAACAACCGCCTGTTTGATGCCATGCGCGAAAAGGTGGGGGCAAGCTATGCGCCGCAGGTGGGATCAAGCTGGCCGCTTGATCTGCCTTCTGGCGGTTATATTGCTGCCAACGTGCAATTGCGCCCCGGTGATTTCGACACGTTCTTTGCTGCGGCTGACAAGATTGCCGACGATCTGGCCAAGGCCCCGCCCAGTGCCGATGAAATCAGCCGCGTGACTGAACCGCTGAAGCAGTTGATTACCCGTGCCAGCACCGGCAACGGGTTTTATATGTATCAACTGGAAGGTGCGGCGAATGACCCGCGCAAAATTGCCGCGATCCGCACGATCCTGAATGACTACAGCCAGACCACGCCGGAACGGATGCAGGCGCTGGCCCAGCGCTATTTGCAGAAGGACAAGAGCTGGCGACTGGAAGTGGTGCCAGAAAAGGCGACACGTTGATGTGACAGGCTGCTGTCGGGTAGTCAGCAGCCTTTGGAGTTTTTGCCGTTCAGCCCGGGGCCGGTGTTGCGATCATCGCGGACGATGATCGTGGCTTCCTGATACATGGTGAAAGGCTGGACAAACAGCGAGCCGAACAGGCCATGGTATTGATACCAGACTTCGGCAACCATGACCGATGTCCCGGGAGGTGCGGTGATTTTGGTGCCGCCAATGTTCAGCCCGGACATGGTTGCGGCCAAGGCCGTTCCAGTCAGATCCGGCTTGCCGTGCTTTGACGATTTTTCCAGTTCGCCTGAACATTCCTGCCAGTGAATGTATTGTTTGCCGGTTACAGGATGGGTTTCGAGGCTGGACAGAATTACGCGACCATTATCTTCCATGTTCATCGTCTGGCCTTCCAGCAAGGCCCCAGTCAGAACATTCTGAACCGCTTCATCGCTGATGGTCGGGGTAACGCCGCTGTTATCAGTCTGGCCCAGACGCGATGCATTGTCTGCCAGCGAAATGGCCACTTGGCTCGCCTGCATTTCGGCAATGGTCATCCACGAAATTTCAGTGCCATACATGCCCAGAGTCATGAAAACCGGCAGGACGACTGCAAATTCGGTGGTGGAAATTGCGGCAGAGTCAGCCAAAATTTTGCGGCATATCCGCCCAATCCAGCGTGATGCGGAAATCATGTCGCGCAACTCCCGGTTGTGGAGCCATAGCCCACCTGATTGCCGAAGGGCTGGTTCTTGATGACGGTGCGAGCCGACAGCGTGCGTTCAGACCATTGCTGGGGCAGGAACGGCACCTTGAACAACGGCGAGAAATGCGCCTCAACACTGTAGACGACCACATCGTTGGCAGAGCCTTGGTCATCCTGCCTGCCGATATCGGCGTCCCACTGACCACTGCGGTTTTCATCGACATAAGTTTCGTTGCCGTCACAGGTGCCGCTGCCATTGGCATCGTTCCATTGCTCAGGGCGGCCAACATCGCTGAATTCCGAATAGCTGATGCGCGAAGTTATCATCTTGTCGCGGGTCAGACCCGGCAGGATACCCTTGACGGTGTTGAATACCATCGTGTCGGCAGCCGATGTGTCACGGGTTTCCAGCGCGGAGGCGCGGGCAGCGCGTTGAACCGCGCCGGTCAGGATAGCCTTGCCATAGACCATCTGCCCTACGTCCAGCAGGCTGAACAGGAAAACGAGAAACATCGGCGCGACCAGCGCGAATTCGACGACGGTAGCCCCATTGGCGTTGGCCACGATGCGGCGGAACAAACACAGGGATGCGCGCATCACTGAACCACGCGCAGTTCGCCAACCTGCTTGGCAATGGCCTGAAAGGCATCGTCAAGCTGTGAGGCATTGGCGGCGGTAAAGGCGCTGTCGCTTGAGGCGCAGGTTTGCAGCGGGGTGGTCATCCCTTGCGCAAAGGCGATGACCCAGAGTCGGATGCCCTTGGCCTTTACCGCATCACATAGGGCAAGGAAGCGCGAATTGTGGCGCGCTGTATCGTTGGTATAGCCGTTATCGGTCACCCGTTTATCGTGATATTCAATGCCCCAAGCCGATTGCGATGAATAGGATGGGGACATTTCGCCATCAGTCATGAAGATCATGTGGCGTGAGACTTCACCACCGTTGTCAGGCGCTTCGGTCACGTTGTTGGCCCACATGCCATCGGGCGAAAGCAGGCGTCCACCCCAGACCATGCCGATGTCATGATAGGTTGCACCTTCTGGATTCAGCGCATCGGCATACGCATAGAAGGCGGCCTGATTCATCGTGGCCAGAAGTTGCGCTTGTGCCGGGCAGAACGATGGCGCCTGCATGCCCGTGGCCGATGGCAGGGAACTGTTCATATAGACCGCGCCATTGATCGTGGTGGTGCGCATATAGGCGACTTCGGGCCACATTGGCGCCCATTTGCTGGCATCCGAACCGTCGGGCGGTGTATCGATTTCGAGATCCTGCGCACCCGCTGGAGAGAAGCCTGTCAGCGCGCTCCACGAAAAGGCAGGTTCGGACACGGTCGAGCGTTCTTCGATGCAGCCTTCCCAGGTGGATGAGATTGCCGTGCCATTTTCACCGGTGCGTGCGGTTGTGGCATTGAACAGCTTGTAGCTGCTCGTATCATAGGTGACGGGCCGGTATTCCCAGCGGTCGAATACTTGTGTGTCGCTATAGATCGGATCGGCGGTTTGGGTCTCGGTGGTGACCACATTGCGCGCTGCAGTGCGCTGCTGAATATAATATCCGATCAAAACAAAATTGCAGGCATAACTTGTGGCGCGCTGCGGCTGGGTGGTGGTGACGGTTACAACCTGCTGGCCCTGTGCATTGGTCGTTGTCGTAGTCACCGCCGTGGGCGTGCCAAAGTTGGTGAACTGTGTGTCGGCAGGCTTGTTGTTGTTACAGGTGCTCGAGAAATTGTAGCGCGTGCCAGAATAGTTGGTCCAGCCGCTATAGGTAGTTGGACTGTTGGTTGATCCTGATGAAGGTGTGGGTGTGCCATAGCCGGTAACGGTGCGCACCGTCCGCCACACCGCCTGCCGCGACTGGATGGTCCAGCTATCGACCAGATAATCGGGATCTATATCGACCAGCAGGTGTCCGACATTGACTGTGGAACTGTAAGGAACGAACCCGTAGCGGATGCGGGCGTTGCTGCCTGCTGCGGAATCTTCCAGCGTATCGTAGAAGTTTTTCATCGACGTGCGCAGCGCATCCATGCGGCTTTGCGCGCTGCCTGCCAGTGTCCATGTCATCGATCCGGTGGTGTCCAGCACCATCATAACGTCGCTGTTGCCAACGCCCATCGTAGCGCTGCAGGTGGCTTGCAGTTCAAAGCCTGCAAAGCCGAAGATCTGCATCAATACCGGGGGTAGAGTGGTAGAAGCCGTGCCTTCGATCGTGCCGCCGCGATCCACCGAGGTTGATGCAAATGCGGTGCCTGAAGCGCCTTGTCGATCTTCGTCGAAGTTGGCGAGAAAATAGCGGTCGGCTTCGGTTTCAGCGGCAGTGTCATACCCTTGGGTGGTTACCGCGCGGCGTCCGGCCAGAACACCCGCATCGCAGGCCGATTGCAAGCGGGTTTGCGTGCGCCAGCCCCGGCTGATGTCAATCGCCCCGCCAACCATTGCTGCAAGGCCGAATATGGCCACAGCAGCCAGCGGCAGAATATTGCCGGACCGGTTGCGGATAACATTCAGCGACAGGCGGAAGAGGGCGAACATCGAACAGGGGCGGCTTTCGCAAACTGGCCAAGGTGCCAGTCGCTGAAGGCCCGGAAACCCGCGCGCCCGGCGTCTGGCAGGCTGGCTTTAAGCTAGTCCCCGCAAACCAAGGCCTTATCGGGCATAGGGGAAACTCCATAGAGTGTGATGACCTGTGCGCTCGCCCCGCGTGACAGCCCGTTCGATAACTGTGAACGCAAGGCTCCCTTTGCTTTTCCTGCACTGTGCGCGTATGGCCCCGCCTCTTGAAAGGAAGGCAAAGTGGCACAGAACTGGACTGCGGATTCGTGGCGCGGATATGAAGGACGGCATCTGCCGACCTATCCGGACGCCGAAAAGCTGAACGAGGTCGAGCAGACCCTGACGAGCTTTCCGCCGCTGGTCTTTGCGGGCGAAGCCCGCGCGCTGAAGGCGGATCTGGCGCAAGTGGCGGCAGGCAAGGGTTTCCTGCTACAGGGCGGGGATTGCGCCGAAAGCTTTGCCGAATTTCACCCGAACAACATCCGCGACACGTTCCGCGTGCTGTTGCAGATGGCGGTGGTCCTCACTTTCGCCAGCAAGCAGCCGGTGGTCAAGGTCGGCCGCATGGCGGGCCAGTTCGCAAAGCCGCGTTCGTCGCCGGTGGAAACGATTGGTGGTGTCGAACTGCCAAGCTACCTTGGCGACAACATCAACGGTATCGATTTCACCCCGGAATCGCGCATTCCCGCGCCAGACCGGATGCTGCGCGCCTATAGCCAGGCAGCGGCAACGCTGAACCTGCTGCGCGCGTTTGCGACCGGCGGCTATGCCAACCTGCGGCAGGTCCACCAGTGGACGCTGGACCACATCGGCAAAAGCCCGTGGGCAGCCAAGTTCAGCGAAATGGCCGACAAGATCGGTGAATCGCTCGACTTCATGGAAGCCTGTGGTGTCGATCCGCGCACCGTTCCGCAGCTTCAGGGCACCAGCTTCTATACCAGCCACGAAGCGCTGCTTCTGCAATACGAAGAAGCGATGACACGGCAGGATTCGCTGACCGGCGAATGGTATGACACCAGCGCCCATATGCTGTGGATTGGGGATCGCACCCGGTTTGAAGGATCGGCCCACGTCGAATACCTGCGCGGCGTAAACAACCCCATCGGCATGAAGTGCGGACCCAGCCTTTCGGCTGACGCGCTGCTGCGTATGCTCGACACGCTGAACCCCGCGCGCGAAGCGGGCCGCATGACGCTTATCAGCCGCTTCGGGCACGACAAGGTGGAAGCCGGACTTGCCCCACTGGTGCGTGCGGTGAAGAAGGAAGGCCATCCGGTGGTATGGTCGTGCGATCCGATGCACGGCAACGTCATCAAGGCGGACAACGGTTACAAGACCCGTCCGTTCGACCGTATCCTGTCGGAAGTGAAGGGCTTCTTTGCCGTTCACCGCGCAGAAGGCACCCATGCGGGCGGCATTCATATCGAAATGACCGGCCGCGACGTGACCGAATGCACCGGCGGCGCGGTGGCGATCACGCAGGAGGGGCTGGCCGACCGGTATCACACCCACTGCGACCCGCGCCTGAACGCCGCGCAGTCAATCGAACTGGCCTTCCTGATGGCCGAAGCGCTGAATCAGGAACGCGCAGGGAGCAAGGCGGAAGCCGCCTGATTGGGCACGGCTTCGTTAAAAGAATGGACGCCGGGCAGCTGTGCGCTGTCCGGCGTTTTTCTTATCGCGGATGGCGCGCGGCCAGCGCAATTCCGGCAAGGTTCTGCGCGCGTTTGATCCAGCGGATGCGGGCAGGGGGATGCGCGGCGGCAAGCGCGGTGAAGCGATCATGGTGAGCTTGCAGCGCGGGTGACCGGCAAGGCGCCACCCCGTTCGCTTGTTCGATGACGCCGCGATTGTCGCCCAGCAGTTCAAAGTCTGCCGCGCCCGCACCTTGTGCCACTTCCAGCGCGTGGATCAGCGCCAGCCATTCGGCATCGCCATTGGTGCCATGGCCAAGGTCGG
This sequence comes from Novosphingobium sp. SL115, assembly GCF_026672515.1. Classification (GTDB taxonomy): domain Bacteria; phylum Pseudomonadota; class Alphaproteobacteria; order Sphingomonadales; family Sphingomonadaceae; genus Novosphingobium. The sequence continues at coordinate 1,584,005 of NZ_JAPPRG010000002.1, forward strand.
TACGGACATGCGCCACCCCGCGCACCACAGCGGCCACTTCAACCGGGCCGGGGTTGGGGCGGCAGCCGCCGTCGAAAAAGACTTTCAGCCTGTGTTTGCCGGACATTGGCCCGATCTATCAGGCCCCCGCCTTTACCGCAAAGGACCATGCCGCCTCTGCCAGCGGATAGACCCGTTCGGAACTGGCCTTGGCATGGGCGCTGGATGCGGTGCCGTCGATCACGCGCTTCTTGATGCCTTGCACGATGCTGGCAAGGCGGAAGAAGTTGAACGCCAGATACCAGTTGATGTCGGGAATGCTCGTCCGTCCGGTCTGCTGGCAATAGCGGGCGACCACTTCATCCAGTTCGGGAATGCCCAGCGCTGCGCGGTCTATGTCCTGCACGCCGGAACGACCGGCATTGTCAGTGACCCATGCCATGCACAGATAGGTGAAATCGGCCAGCGGATCGCCCAGCGTGGAGAGTTCCCAGTCCAGCACGGCCACCACGCGCGCTTCGTCTGCTGCGAAGATCATGTTGTCGATGCGGTAATCGCCGTGAACTACGCTGGTCCGCGTCTGTTCGGGCAGAGTGGCGGGCAGCCATTCAATCAGGCGCTCCATCTCTGACATCGTTTCGGTTTCAGCCAGACGATATTGCTTGGTCCACCGGTCAACCTGACGGCCAAAGTAGTTGCCCGGCTTGCCATAATCGCCAAGGCCAGCCGCCTCCGCATCGACCTGATGCAGCGCGGCCAACGTATCGACCATGGCGAAATAGGTCGCGCGGCGGGATTCCGGCGTGGCACCGGGCATCGACCCGTCCCAGATGGTCCGTCCATCCACGCAGCCCATTACATAGAACCACGATCCGACCACGCTGTCGTCCGTGCACAACCCATATTGCGGGGCCACCGGAAACCCGGTTTTTGAAAGGCCTGCCTGCACCTTGTATTCGCGGTCAACCGCGTGGGCCGATGGCAGCAGCTTGCCGAAGGGTTTGCGCCGCAGGACATAAGGGCCGGACGGACTGTCGATGCGATAGGTCGGGTTGGATTGCCCGCCCTTGAACTTGGCGACTGACAGCGGGCCTTCAAAGCCTGCCACGTTGTCTTCAAACCAGCGGGTGAGGGCAGTCTCATCCAACCGGTCGGCCCCTTCGGGCGCGACCGTTCCGGTAAAGGCGGCCTGTGCATCAAGCTGATCGGTCATTGATCGAACACGATCACCGAACGCGCCGAATGGCCCTGCTTCATCTTTTCAAAGCCATCGTTGATGCCCGAAAGCGGGATGCGTTCGGCAATGATGGTGTCGAGATCTAGCAATCCGCGCATGTAGAAATCGACCAGCCGGGGCAAGTCCACAGGGAAGTGGTTGCGGCCCATGATCGCGCCTTGCAGCTTCTTGTCAGACAGTAGATCCATGGCCGATAGGCCAACCTTGTGGGTCAGCGGCATCATGCCAAGGATGGTCGCAGTGCCCCCGCGCCGTAGTGCTGCCACGGCCAGATCGCCCGAAGCGGGGCGCCCCACGGCTTCGATGGCATGGTGAACGCCGCCGCTGGTCATTTCCAAGATCTGTGCGGCTGCATCCGGCCCGGCATCAATGGCATCGGTTGCGCCCAGCTTCATCGCCAGTGCGCGCTTTTCCGGCATCGGGTCCACGGCAATGATCCGGCCTGCGCCCGCGATCTTGGCTGCGTTCACCGTGGCAAGGCCCACACCGCCGCAGCCGACCACGGCTACGGTTTCGCCCGGCGTCACCTTGCAGGCGTTGAACACGGTGCCAGCGCCAGTCGTTACCGCGCAGCCGATCACCGCTGCACGGTCCAGCGGCATGTCGGGATGGATGGCGACGCAGGCATGTTCGTGGACCAGCATCTGTTCGGCAAAGGCTGAAAGGTTCAGCATCTGGTTGACCACTGCACCGTCCTCGGTGCGGGTCAGGCGTGGAGCCTCTCCGGCTCCGCGCCGCGTATCGCCACCAAGGCACAGTGACATGCGGCCTGTGACGCAGAATTCGCAGTGCCCGCAGAACGCTGAAAGGCAGGTGACGACCGCGTCGCCCACTTTCACGGTGCGCACTTCGCTGCCTACCGCCTCGACAATGCCTGCCGCTTCGTGTCCCGGCACAGCGGGCAGCGGGTGCGGATAGGCACCGTCGATGAAGTGAAGGTCCGAATGGCATAGCCCGCACGCGGCAGTGCGGATCAGCACTTCATGCGGCCCCGGCTTGGCTACGCTAAGATTCTGGATTTCCAGCGGTTTGCCAGGTTCGATAAGGACAGCGGCTTTCATGGGGCAACATTCCTGTAGCTTGCTTCGCGCCCCCGCGCAGGTGGGGGCGCAAGGTATTGGAAGGCCTTAACGTGCCACGCCAAGGTCGCCAGAGCTGAAGCTCCGGTCGCTGCCCGGCAGGTCGGAATGGCGGGCAAATTCGATGCGGGCAATCGACCGGTTGTGTACCTCGTCAGGTCCATCGGCCAGACGCAGCGTGCGCATGTGGGCATAGCTTTCGGCAAGGCCATAGTCTGCCGAAACACCGCCTCCGCCGTGCGCCTGAATGGCATCATCGATGATGCGCAGGGCCATGTTGGGGGCCTGCACCTTAATCATGGCGATTTCGAGGGCTGCGGCCTTGTTGCCCACCTTGTCCATCATGTCCGCCGCTTTCAGGCAGAGTAGACGGGTCATCTCGATATCGATGCGGGCCTGCGCGATGCGCTGTTCCCATACTGATTGTTCGGACACGCGCTTGCCAAAGGCGACACGCGATTGCAGGCGGCGCGCCATCTTGGCAATCGCCTCTTCGGCTACGCCAATGGTGCGCATGCAGTGGTGGATGCGGCCCGGCCCCAGGCGGCCTTGTGCGATTTCAAACCCGCGCCCTTCGCCCAGGAGAATGTTCGACGCGGGCACGCGCACGTCCTTCAGTTCGATTTCCATATGGCCGTGCGGTGCGTCATCATAGCCGAACACAGGCAGATGGCGGATGATGTTCACGCCCGGCGCGTCCAGCGGCACCAGCACCATTGACTGTTGCTGATGTTTCTTCGCTTCGAAATCGGTCTTGCCCATCACGATGGCAATCTTGCAACGCGGATCGCCCGCGCCGGATGACCACCATTTGGTTCCGTTGATGACATATTCGTCGCCTTCACGGCGGATCGATGTTTCGATGTTGGTTGCATCGGATGATGCCACTTGCGGTTCGGTCATCAGGAAGGCCGAACGGATTTCGCCGTTCATCAGCGGTTTCAACCACCGCTCCTTCTGTTCCAGCGTGCCGTAGCGGTGCAGCACTTCCATGTTGCCGGTGTCAGGGGCAGAGCAGTTGAACACTTCGCTGGCCCAACCCATGCGGCCCATTTCCTCGGCGCACAGAGCATATTCGAGGTTGGTCAGGCCGGGGCCTTCGAATACGAACGATTCCTCGACATGGTGATGCCCGCCGTTGCGCGGCGGCATGAACAGGTTCCAGATGCCCAGCGCCTTGGCTTTGGCCTTTTCCTGTTCAACCGTCTGGATCACTTTCCAGCGGTCGGCGGTTCCGGCTTCGGCCTTGTAGTCCCCATGGCGCGGGCGGACATTGTCTTCAATGAACTGGCGGACACGGTCGCGCCAGTATTTCTGGCGGTCGGTCGGTTCAAAATCCATGGGGGTCTCTCCTTGTTGCCCGGCAGTGTTCATCGGGCTGATAGCGATTTCAAGCAGAAATTTAAGTGATTGATTAAGGTGCGTCCTTGATCGAGGTCATTTCACCTTGGTTTTATGGATGAAGTCCCGCTGCATCAGGGTCTGCTTTGGCAACCTGATCCAGCGTCGCCTGATTAAGCCGTGCGAGTCGCGCTTCGTGTGTGGCCCGATCAATCGGAAAGCGGCGCACAACCAGCGCGGTGATGCCTGCCAGCACGGCGATGCACGCAGCATAGGCAAGGCTGAGCTTGTAAGTCACTTCCGGCAGCACGGCATCAGGCGCGGTGTTCGCTTCAAGCCCGGAATAGCTGAGTAGCAGGCCGGTGATGAACACACCCAGCCCGCCTGCGCATTTCGATGCAAGGAACGCTCCTGCCGAAAGCGTTCCTTCCGAACGCCGCCCGGTCTGTTCCTCCGATGCTTCAACCACATCGGCCACCATCGACCACAATGTCATCGTGCCGGTAACGGTGAAGGTGTTGGACAAGAAGGTGGCGACAAACATCGCGGAAATTGCGGTGGTTGAACCATCCTGCGCCCACAACCCCAGCCAGCGCAGGATCAGCGGGCCTACCCAGAACACCATGCCCAGCGGTGCAACGCGCATCACCGTGCCAGCCTTGCCCCAACGCCGTTGGGCAGGGCCAACCAAGGCAGATGCACCGATCACGCTGAAGAACAGGATCACCGGATAGAGTTGCAGCGCGATCGAACTGAATTTCCAGACATAGAGGTAAAGGTAGTTCGAAAGGGCAAAGGTAATCCCCTGCGATGTGAGCGCGGCCGCAATTCCTGCCATGACGATCAGGCAGGCCGGGTGCGAAAAGCTCTCCCGGATTTCGCTGAGCGAGGCAAATGCCCCTTTGCCTGAAGGCGAGCGTTCCGGCGGCCAGCCTGCAACGGCACGGTGCTGCCCAATTGCCGACAGCAGTACGGCCGCTGCCATCAGCCCAGCGCCAAACAGGCCGAAATTGCGATATCCTTCGCGTGTCAGCATGGCGTCGGACAGGAATACCCCATAGGCCAGCAACAGCATCAGCAGCCCGCCACCCCAGGCAAAGACAAAGCGGAACCGGGTCAGCCGCGTGCGTTCGTCATAATCGCGGCTGATTTCGGCCACCAGTGCAGCCGACGGCACTTCGCACATCGCCACCAGCGCGCGCACAAGAATGGCGGAAAGCAGCAGCATGGCAAAGCTGGGCTGGCCAATCGGTGACCACAGGAAAATCCACGCCAGCGCCAGCGGAATGGCTGCGATGTAAAGGAATGGCAGTCTGCGCCCGATCGAGGTGCGTGTCCGGTCGCTGATATGTCCCACGATGGGGTCGATAAGTCCGTCGAACACCAGCGCGATCAACAGTGCAAGGCTAACCAGCCGGGCGTCCATGCCCAGCACCTGATTGTAGAACAGCAGCAGGAACGTGGCGAAACCGTTGTCTTTCACCCCATAGGCCACGCTGCCCAACCCGTTGAACATGGCAAGGCGTGTGGGCACACGGCCCGCGACAGGGATCACGCGGTCTTCCCGGCGTCTGCCATTTGCTGAAGCGCGTCGAACAAGCCGGGCATGTTCGGATCCCAGCTATGGCGCGGACCAATGGTGATGCCACCATCGACGATCAGCGACGTGCCGTTGACGAAGCCCGCCGCATCGCTGGCCAGATAGAGCACGGCCTGCGCAATGTCGTCAGGCTGTCCGCCGCGCGCCACGGGCTGCGCCTGTTGTGACATCGCCGCAATTGCGCCCTTGGCCTGTGCCGCCAGTGCTTCGGGCATTTCCAGTGAACTGGTGAAGATGTTGGTATTGATGAAGCCGGGCTGCACCGCATTCACGCGGATCTGGTGTCGGGCAAGATCGGCCGCAGCCACTTTGGTCAGGTGCAGCACGCCTGCCTTCGCCACGGCATAGGCGGTAGGCGAATAGCCGGGACCAACCGCCGCCACGCTGGACGTATTGACGATGGCTGCGCCCGGTCGCCCGATCATGTGGGGCACGGCATAGCGTATACCGAACGCGACCGAGCGCAGTAGCAGGTCCATCGTGCGGTCCCAGCCTTCCGGCTCGATCTCGTCAATCGGGGCGCGATCACCGCCGGCGCCAGCATTGTTGAACACCGCATCGATCCCGCCGGTTTCGGCGGCAGCGCGGTCCATCAATGCCTTGATATCCTCCACCCGCGTCACATCGCAGCGCTGGCATATCACATTGCCGTTTGAACTGGCCGCCGTTTGCGCAAGGCCCGCTTCATCGATGTCGGCGGCATAGACTTTTGCCCCCTCTGCCGCGAAGGCGAGCGCCGCTGCGCGCCCGATTCCCGATGCAGCCCCTGTGACGACAACCGTCTTTTCCGTGAATCGCATGGCCCTCTCCCAGACCGTTTTCTATCGTTTTACGTTTCCGTCAGCTTAGGCGGGAAAGACCCCGCGTCAATGCTCCTGCGGTTGACGCTACGGCATGCTGGCCTTGGCGTAAGGCGCAGAAATCCGTGCTTGCAAGCGGTGCACGACTCGCCTTAACCTTCCGATTAAGAGAGGAGCAACGCCATGTCTGAACTGGACGCCTTCCGCGGTGAAATCCGCGCGTGGCTTGAAGAGAATTGCCCGGCCGAGATGCGTGAACCGGTGCGCGATGAAGGCGATGTCTGCTGGGGCGGACGCAACTTCACGTTCAAGAACGAAGCCCAGAAGACCTGGATGGAGCGTTGCGCGGCCAAGGGCTATACCGTGCCCGACTGGCCCAAGGCCTATGGCGGCGCCGGCCTGTCTGCGGCGCAGGCAAAGGTGTGGCGCGAGGAGTGCGCGCGCATCGGTGCACGTCCGCCGCTGTCCAGCTTTGGCATCTGGATGCTTGGCCCCGCGTTGCTGAAATTCGGCACCGAAGAGCAAAAGGTTCATTACCTCAACCAGATTGCCCGTGGCGAAATCCGCTGGTGCCAGGGTTATTCCGAACCCGGTTCGGGGTCAGACCTCGTATCGTTGCAGACCTTTGGTGAAGACAAGGGCGATCACTGGGTCGTCAACGGCCAGAAGATCTGGACGTCATACGCCGACAAGGCCGACTGGATTTTCTGCCTTGTCCGCACCGACAAGGGCAACAAGTATCAGGGCATCAGCTTCCTGTTGTTCGACATGATGACGCCGGGCGTCACCACCAAGCCGATCAAGCTTATCAGCGGCAATTCGCCGTTCTGCGAAACCTTCTTTGATAACGTGGTCGTGCCCAAGGCGCAGATTGTGGGTGATCTCAATCGCGGTTGGGACGTGGCCAAGTATCTGCTGGGCCATGAGCGTGAGATGATTTCGGGCGCGGGCGGTGGTGACCGGCTTAACGCGATTGGTGCCATCTGTTCGCGCAATGGTCTGGAAGATCCCATCTTGCGCGCCGAACTCGCCATGTTTGATGTCGATGCGCTGGCCTATTCGGCCATGGGCGAAAAGTTCATGGACGAAGTGAAGGTGGGCAAGGCCCATCCCGCGCAGCCCAACATGATGAAATATGCCGGGACCGAACTGAACAAGCGTCGCCACGAGTTGCTGATGGCGGCAGGCGGGGCAACCGCGCTGGAATGGGATAGCGATCGCACCAGCGGCGGCACGCCATCGCGTTCATGGCTGCGCACCAAGGCCAACTCGATCGAAGGCGGCACCAGCGAAGTCATGCTCAACGTCATTGCCAAGCGCATTCTCGACCTGCCGGGAGCCTGATCCATGCCTCTGTATCATAATGAAGATCAGGCCATGCTGGCCGATACGGTCACCGGCTTCATGGTCGATGAAGGTGGCATCAAGAAGCAGCTTCGCCACTATCGCGACATCAACTGTCAGGATGGCTTCGGCCATGCGCTGTGGAAGCAGTTCGCGGAAATGGGCTTGACCGGGATGCTTGCCGCCGAAGCGGATGGCGGCCTTGCCATGGGCCATGTCGAAGCGGGCATCGTGCTTCAGCAGATTGGCCGTAACCTTACCCCATCGCCGTTCCTGACCACTTCGGTCATGGGCGTCACCGCGCTTTCGGGCGGGTCTGACGATCTGCGCGGGCGCTGGCTGCCGGGCGTGATCGCGGGCGATGCCGTGCTGGCCGTCGCGGTGGATGAAGGCCCCAAGCACAGGCCCGAACGCATTGCCGTCCGCGCAGAAAAGGCGGGCAATGGTTTCCGGCTTTCAGGGCGCAAGGCCTTTGTGGTTCATGGTGCATCGGCGGATGCCATCATCGTGGCCGCGCGCACTTCGGGCAGCGACAGCGATGTTGATGGCATAACCCTGTTTGCCGTGCCCAAGGATGCGGCTGGCGTATCCCACGAAAACCTGCGTCTGGTTGACAGTGCCATGGCCAGCAACGTCACGTTCGACAATGTCGAACTTGATGGCGATTGCGTGATTGGCGACGTGGACGGTGGCCGCGCGCTGTTGAACAGGGTGCTGGCCGCCGGACGCATCGGTTCCGCTGCCGAAATGACCGGCGTGGGGCAGGGCGCGTTCGACATCACCGCCGCCTATCTGAAAACGCGCAAGCAGTTCGGCCGTCTGATCGGGGAATTTCAGGGCCTGCAACACCGCGCCGCCCACCTCTATTCCGAACTCGAAATCGCTACGGCCGCGGTTATCAAGGCACAGCAACTGCTGGATGGCGGGTCGGACAAGGCTGAACTGATGATTTCGGTGGCCAAGGCCAAGGCTGGCAAGGCCTGCAACCTTGCCGTGCGCGAAGGTGTGCAGATGCACGGCGGCGTTGGCATGACCGATGAATTCGACATCGGCCTTTACATGAAGCGCGACCGTTCGCTGTCCGAATTCATGGGCGACCAGTATTACCATGCCGAGCGTGTGGCACAGCTTAGCGGATATTGAACATCGCCCCCTCCCTTGACGGGGAGGGGGATGGAGAAAATACCATGGATTTCAGCAAACTGTTCAGCCTTGAAGGCCGCGTTGCCGTGGTCACTGGCGGATCGCGCGGTATTGGTGAAATGATTGCCGAGGGCTATCTCGCCGCCGGGTGCGCGCGCGTCTATATTACTGCGCGCAAGGCCGCTGTGGTCGAGGAAACCGCTGCGCGCTTGGGCGAACGCTGCATCGCGCTGCCGGGCGATATTTCGAATGTTGCCGGGATCGAAGCTTTGGCTGCAGATCTTGCTGCGCGCGAATCAAAGATCGACATTCTCGTCAACAACGCGGGCGCCGCATGGGGTGCGGATTTTGAAGTCTTCCCCGAAGCCGGGTGGGACAAGGTCATGGACCTGAACGTCAAGACCCCGTTCTTCCTGACGCAAAAGCTGCACGGTCTGCTGAAAGCTGCCGCCAGCCAGCAGCAACCGGCCAAGGTCATCAACATCGCCTCGGTCGATGGCCTGCGCCTGAACCCTTGGGAAACCTACAGCTATCAGGCGTCGAAAGCGGCGGTGGTCCACCTGACCAAGCGCATGGCGGCACGGCTGATAAAGGACAACATCGTTGCCAGTTGCATCTGCCCCGGCGCGTTCCCGTCAGAAATGAACAAGGCCGCCGCGCTCAACCCCGAAGCCTCGGCCAAGGGCATCCCTTCAAAGCGGATCGGCACGATCGAAGACATGGCTGGTGGCGCAATTTTCCTTGCCAGCCGCGCGGGGGATTACGTCGTTGGCACGCCACTGCCGATTGATGGCGGCATCGTGAATGGCTGGATACCGGGCGCGGCCATCGATCCAAGCGGGCACTGATCCCGCAACCTGAATGGTAAGCGGCGCCCCCGCGCAGGCGGGGGCCTCGTGCCGCGAACGGAACTTACGCTTTTGCCGACTGATGCCGCCGCCTGCGCGGGGGGCAAGCAACCTCTTTCGCCAATCAGCCCTGCATCAACCCACGCACGAAATCGATCAGCCCGGTCTGCCGGGTCCGCCGCATCCGTTCCGCTGCCAGAATTTCGCGCACCTTGCAGAAGCAGCCTTCGACGTCATCGTTGACCACAACATAGTCATAGCCGTCCCAGTGGCTGATTTCCGCCTGCGCCCGGTCCATGCGTGCGGCAATCACTTCGGCGCTGTCAGTGCCACGCCCTGTCAGGCGGCGGCGCAGTTCGTCAAGGCTGGGCGGTAGGATGAACACGCGCACCACGTCGGCCTGTGCCTTCTGGTGTAATTGCTGGGTACCTTGCCAGTCGATGTCGAACAGCACATCGCCGCCCTGCTTCAACCGTTCGCGGATGTGGGCTTTGGGCGTGCCATAGGAATTGCCGAACACGGTTGCCCATTCATAGAACTCGTTGGCTTCGACCATGCGGTCAAACTCGGTCCGGTCGACGAAGTAATAATCCTTGCCGTCCACTTCACCGGCACGCATCGGGCGGGTGGTGACCGAAACCGACATGGCGATTTCCGTATCTTCGGCCAGAAGCTTGCGCGCGATGGTCGTCTTTCCCGCGCCCGAAGGCGATGACAGGATGAACATCAGTCCCCGGCGATGCAGGGTGTCATGGGAGTCGGTTTCGCGGGACGAATGGGCCATGCGCGCTAGTGGCGCATCGGTTCCCGACCGGTCAAGTGGGGATCAAACCCTTCAGCTTTTCTCGCCGCGTTCAGCCTGCTTTTCGAGCGCGATCTTGCCAACCGCTTCAGCCTTCATCCGGCGACGCCGTTCGAACAGCGTTTTTGCCACCAGACCGCCGCCCACCACAATAGCGCCGGGGACCGAACGGGTAGCGATTCGTGCAATCGCCGTGCCGATCAGCGTTTGCGCCATGCTGCGGCCACGGATCAGGTTACCGGCTTTCGAACTGCCCACGCGGCTGCCGACCAGGCCTTTTTCCACACCCCGGCGCAGTAACGCCCCGCCTGCGCGCAGGGCAATGTCAGCCAGAATCAAATTTGCCATGGGGTTGGGGCTGGGCGCAGGCACTTTGCCGATTGCGCCCTTCGCAGCGTTCTTGATCGCTTTCTTGCCCACCTTCGCCATGCGCCTGCCTTTCGCGTAAGAGGCGGCTTTCGCGCCTCTTACTTCTTCTTGCCGAAATCCACTGTGACGACATTCGAGCCGTCTTCTGCCTGTTCAACGGCAGGACGTTCGGCTTGTTCCGGCGAATCGTTGCCCGCTTCGTCCAGCGGTTCGGCTTCGTCATCGGCCACAGCCTGAAATTGCAGGCCAAAATCCACGGCAGGATCGACAAATGCGGTGATGGCGGAGAACGGCACGTTTAGGATCGACGGGATCTGATTGAACGAAAGGCCGACGCTGAACCGGTCTGCCTCAACCTTCAGATCCCAGAACTTGTTCTGCAGCACGATGGTCATTTCATCGGGAAAGCGTTCGCGCAGGCGCTGCGGAATGTCCACGCCGGGCGCGCCGGTCTTGAACGTGATGTAGAAATGGTGGCCACCGGGCAGGGTGCCGCCCGAATCCTGCACCTGGCCCAGAACGCGGCCCACGACGGCGCGCAGGGCCTCCTGCACGATTTCGTCATAGGGGATCATGCTGTCGGGTGTATCGGTCATGGGCAAGACAACTGGCCTTGGGCAGCGCGTGGGTCAAGTGGGGACGGTGATTGATTCTCATGATGAGCGGCGTATAGGCGCAGCCATGCGCACCGGATCGATCACGCGAAAGACCGAGGAAACCGACATTGCCGTGTCGGTAAACCTCGATGGCACCGGCACCTACAAGGTGGATACCGGCATCGGTTTTCTCGATCACATGATCGAACAGTTTAGCCGCCATTCGCTGATCGACATCGAATGCCGGGTGAAGGGCGATCTTCACGTCGATCAGCACCACACGACCGAAGACAGCGCCATCGCGCTGGGGCAGGCCATTTCACAGGCGCTGGGCGACAAGAAGGGCATTACCCGCTACGGACACACCTATTCCCCCATGGACGAGGCGTTGAGCCGCGTTGCGCTGGATATTTCCGGCCGTCCGGTGCTGATCTGGAAGGCCGCATTCACCCAGCCGCGTCTGGGTGAAATGGACACCGAAATGTTCGAACACTGGTTCCAGTCGATTTCGCAGGCGGCGGGCATCACCCTGCACATCGAAAGCCTCTACGGGTCGAACAACCACCACATCATCGAAGGCATCTACAAGGGCTTTGCCCGCGCGATGCGGCAGGCAATTTCCATCGACCCGCGCAAGGCCGACGCGGTGCCGTCAACCAAGGGCATTCTCGGTGGCTGAAACGCTCGCACTGGTGGATTATGGTGCGGGCAATCTGCGCTCGGTCGCCAATGCGCTGAAGGCGGCGGGCGCCGAAGGTGTCGTCGTTACGGCAGACCCAACGGTGGTTCGCACGGCGGACCGCATTGTTCTGCCCGGCGTGGGTGCCTTTCGGGCTTGTGTAGCGGCGCTTCAGGGCGTGCCGGGACTGGTCGATGCCATGCAGGAGCGGGTGCTGGTCGGCGCAGCGCCCTTCCTTGGCATTTGCGTGGGCATGCAGCTTCTGGCTGATCGCGGTGTCGAACACGGCGTTACCGAAGGGCTGGGCTGGATCGGTGGCGAAGTGCGCGTGATTGAACCCGCCGATGCGTCGATCAAAGTGCCACACATGGGCTGGAACGATGTCGCCCCCATGCCCCATGGCGGCGGCGCAGAACTGATAGAGGGTGGTGAGGCCTATTTCCTCCACTCCTACCACTTCGTGGCCGACGAGGGCGCGCATGTGGCGGCGATGAGCGATCATGGCGGCGGAATCGTTGCCGCCGTGGCGCGTGACAATATCCTTGGCGTGCAGTTCCACCCGGAAAAGAGCCAGTCCTACGGCCTTTCCCTGCTCGCCCGTTTTCTTGAATGGAAGCCTTGAGACATGATCGTTTTCCCGGCCATCGATCTTAAAGGCGGGCAGGTTGTCCGTCTGGCAGAAGGCGATATGGATCGCGCGACGGTCTATGGCGACAACCCAGCCCATCAGGCCGCGCTGTTTGCCGCTGCCGGTTCGCAATACCTGCATGTGGTCGATCTCGATGGATCGTTCGCCGGACGCGCGGAAAACCGCGAGGCAGTGGAAGGCATCCTGAAAGCGTTTACCGGCCATGTTCAGCTTGGCGGTGGCATTCGCACGCGCGAAGCCGTGACGGGCTGGTTCGACCTTGGCGTTTCGCGCGTGGTCATGGGCACAGCCGCGCTGAAAGACCCGCAGTTCGTCAAGGACATGGCCAAGGAATTTCCCGGCGGTATCGTGGTGGCGGTTGACGCGCGCGATGGCATGGTGGCGACCGAAGGTTGGGCCGATGTGTCTGACGTCGAAGTGGTCGACTTGGCTCGCCGGTTTGAGGATGCGGGCGTTGCCAGCCTGCTGTTCACCGACATTGGCCGCGATGGCATGCTGAAAGGCGTCAACATCGACGCGACGGTGGAACTGGCGCGCCGGGTCGATATTCCGGTCATCGCCAGCGGGGGCGTGAAGGGTATCGACGATATCCGCATGCTCAAAATTCACGAAGTCGATGGCATTGAAGGCGTCATTACCGGGCGCGCCCTGTTCGAAGGTCGGCTTGATCTGGCGGCCGCAATCGCGATGGCAGAGGCCTGAAATGACCGTTCGCGTCCGCGTCATTCCCTGCCTTGATGTGGCCGAAGGCCGCGTGGTCAAAGGCGTCAACTTTGTCGACCTGCGCGATGCGGGCGATCCGGTTGAACAGGCGCGGGCCTATGACAAGGCGGGGGCGGACGAGCTGTGCTTCCTTGATATTTCAGCCACTCACGAAGGGCGCGGCACGCTGCTGGATGTGGTGGCCCGAACGGCAGAGGTGTGCTTCATGCCGCTGACCGTTGGCGGCGGTGTCCGCGCCGTCGAAGATGCGCGCGCGCTGCTTCTGGCAGGGGCTGACAAGGTGGCGGTCAATTCCGCTGCTGTCGCCCGGCCTGAACTGGTGCGCGACATTGCCGAAAAGTTCGGCGCGCAGTGCGTGGTCGGTTCGGTCGATGCGCGCAGGGTAGCGCCCGGCAAGTGGGAAATCTTCACCCACGGCGGGCGCAAGGCCACCGGCATCGATGCGCTGGCCCATGCGGTGAACCTTGCCACGCTGGGGGCGGGCGAATTGCTGGTCACGTCGATGGACGGTGACGGTACGAAGAAGGGCTATGACCTTGAATTGACGCGCGCAATTGCCGATGCGGTGCCTGTGCCGGTTATTGCCAGCGGCGGCGTCGGTTCGCTCGATCATCTGGTCGAAGGCGTGATTCAGGGCCATGCCAGCGCGGTTCTGGCCGCTTCGATCTTCCACTTTGGCACACACTCGATTGCAGAAGCCCACGCCGCTTTGCGTGCTGCGGGGCTGCCGGCCCGGTCTTGAGTCCCGCAATGGGGCATTAACCACTGTAGTTAAGGGATTTTAACGAATCGCGCGGTCTGGCAGGGCAAAATTCCCAAACAGTCAAACAGGCCGCTTGTCCCGTGGTTCGTCCGCTTATCAGCATTGTCATCGCCCTTTGCGCCGCCGCTCCGGCTTATGCGCAATCTTCGGGCGTTTCCGTGCCTGAACCGACCACGACCGCGCTGCTGGGACTAGGCATCGTCGGGCTGATCGTTGGCCGGCAGGTTGCCAAGCGCAAAGACTGATCTTCCGGCATTGATGCGTTCGCCGCTTGACCCCGGCGCGCCTGCGTTTCATGCGGGGGCCATGGAACACGGTGAAATTCTGACCCGGCTTGAAGCCACGATTGCGCAGCGCCGCCTTGGCGATCCTTCGGCCAGCTATGTGGCCAAGCTCAACGCCAAAGGCGTTGCCAAGATCGCGCAGAAAGTGGGTGAAGAAGGCACCGAAACGGTGATCGCCGCACTGACCGGAAGCCGTGAAGAACTGGTCGGCGAAGCGGCAGACCTGATTTTTCACCTGATGGTGCTGTTGTCGGCCAAGGATGTGCCGCTGGCAGACGTGCTGGGCGAACTGCAACGCCGCGAAGGCACATCAGGCATCGTTGAAAAGGCAGGCAGGAGCAACTGACATGGCCGTTGATGCGACTAAGGCCTATGACGACCAGAACATTTTCGCGAAAATCCTGCGCGGGGAAATTCCCAACCGCACGGTTTACGAAGATGACTTTGCGCTGGCGTTCCACGACATCAACCCGCAGGCTCCGACCCACGTTCTGGTGATCCCCAAAGGGCCATACGTGTGCTGGGACGATTTTTCGGCCAAGGCGGATGCTGCTGAAATTGCAGGTTTCGTGCGTGCTGTGGGCAAAGTGGCGCGCGATCTGGGGCTGGTTGTGCCGGGCTATCGCCTGCTGGCGAACACCGGCATCAATGGCCATCAGGAAGTGCCGCATCTGCACGTCCACCTCTTTGCAGGGCAGCCACTTGGCCCCATGCTGGTGCGCTGAATAGGTCCGTTCCAGAGATAGGCAGTTAACCACCTCTTGCCCAACGACTCGTCGCAAGGGTAGGGTTGACCGCGAATGCTTTTGCCTGCTCCCCCTTCCGGCCTGTTCGACGGCCCGCAGCACCTTTACCCGGTTCGCGTCTATTTTGAGGACACGGACCTTTCGGGTGTGGTTTATCATGCCAATTATCTGCGCTGGTTCGAGCGCGCCCGGTCAGACATGCTGCGCCTGCTGGGCATAGACCAGCGCACCGCGCACGAAGCGGGCGAGGGGGCCTATGCCGTCAGCGAAATGGGCCTGCGGTATCTGCGCCCGGCCAAGCTGGATGATGATGTGCTGATCTGTAGCACCGTTGCAGAACTTTCCCCTGCCACCTGCCGCATCGTGCAGCGTGCGTTCAGGGATGAAACGCTGTTGTGCGAAGCGAAAGTGCGTGTCGCTTTCGTTGCGCCCAATGGCCGTCCCCGCCGTCAGCCGCCCGCCTGGGTGGCGGCATTCAAGACTATCGTTTCCGCATCCGAAGGGCCTGATCCCGCATGACGTTCCAAATGCTTGCCAGCGGCGTTTCCTTTGCGCCCACCACGCTGAACCCGGTCCAGCTTTTCCTTGAAGCCGATTATGTGGTCCAGGCGGTCATGGCCGGGCTGGTTCTGGCCAGCGTGTGGGTCTGGGCGATCATCGTTGGCTTTTCGCTGAAGATCGGCAGCGTACAGCGCGGCTGCGACAAGTACGAGCGTGAATTCTGGGAAGCGCGCGATATCGACCAGTTCCAGAAGGACAACAAGGGACGCGATCTGCCGTCGGCCCGCTTGGTCAATGCCGCCCTTGCCGAATGGCGTCGTTCCACATCGGGCAAGGCGATTGACCGCGAAGGCACCCGTCAGCGGCTGTCCACCGCGCTTGACGGCGCGGTAACGGCAGAAACCGATGCGCTGGCCAACCGGTTGAATTTCCTTGCTACAGTAGGGTCCGTCGCCCCGTTCGTCGGGCTGTTCGGCACGGTCTGGGGCATCATGGACAGCTTCTTCAACATCGGCGCGCAGCAGAATTCCTCGCTTGCCGTGGTGGCCCCCGGCATTTCTGAAGCGCTGTTCGCCACGGCCATCGGCCTGTTCGCGGCGATCCCGGCAGTCATCGCCTACAACCGCTTTTCCCACCGCGTGAACCGTTTTGAAACGCGGCTCTATCGCTTTGCCGACCGGTTCCATTCCTCGCTCAGCCGCGAACTGGAGAACTGAGCCATGGCAATGTCTATGGGGTCCGGGGGCGGCGGAGGCCGGGGCCGGCGAGGCCGGGGCGGTCGCGCCGCGATGAGCGAGATCAACGTCACTCCGCTGGTCGACGTGATGCTGGTGCTGCTGATTATCTTCATGGTCACCGCCCCCATGTTAGCCGCAGGCGTGCCGGTAGACCTGCCTGACAGCAAGGCCGATCCGCTGGATCAGCAGCAGGACCAGATCACCGTCAGCATCGATGCCCAAGGCGCAGTTTTCCTTGACGATCAGCAGCTTGCGCCGGGCGAACTGGGTGATCGCCTTGCCGGGCTAGAGCGCGGGCCAAAGCCGCCGCTGGTCACCCTGCGCGCCGACCGCGTGCTGGATTGGGGCCGGGTTGCTGCGGTGATGGGTGAATTGAACGCAGCGGGCTTCAAATCAATTTCGCTGGTCACCAACAGTTCATCCCAAGCGCAATAGGCATGGCATCCATGCAAGATCCTACCGCAGGCGGACTTTCACGGCAGGAAGGCGCTGGGCTGGCCATTGCGGCCGCGGCCCACGTCGCGCTGGTCGCTGCACTTACCCTGTCTCCGCCGGGCAAGACCGTGCAGCCGCCGCCACAGCGGATGGAAGTGACCTTCTCCGAAGAGATTGCCGAGCAGTCGACGTCGCCCGATTCCATGGCGCAGGCTGCGCCCGATGTGGCGCCTGAACTGGGCGAACCACAGCCAGCGCCTGCACCCGTGCCGGAACCTGCGCCACGGCCAGAACCGCCCCAGCCTGCGCCTGTGCCGCCGCAGCCCAAGCCGCAACCCAAACCTCAGCCTGCGCCTAAACCAGCACCGCCTAAACCAGTGCCGCCCAAGCCAGCGCCCCCAAAGCCAGCGCCCCCTAAACCGGCCCCGGCAAAGGCTGTCCCGGCCAAGCCTGCGCCTGCCCGACCGGCTCCGGCAAAGCCAACACCGGCCAAATCCGCCCCGGCCAAGGCGCAAGCGGCCAAACCTGCTGACCAAAGCCCCCGTCGCAGGCCTGATACGCCCAGCGGTGGCAGCCGTATCGGTAGCGACTTTCTGAAAGGCGTTCCGGGATCAACCAAGCCCGGCACCGCCAGCACACCGCCTGCCGCTGCCATTGGCGCGGATGTAAAGGCGTCGCTGGTGGGGGCCATCTCGCGTGAGATCAAGCCGCACTGGGCCGCGCCGCAAGGGGTGGATACCGACAAGCTGGTCACGATCCTTGCATGGGATCTGAACCCTGACGGGAGCCTTGCAGGGCGTCCGCGCGTTGTCGATCAGCAGGGCATCACGCCCGCCAACGAAGCGCAGGCCAAGCGCCATGCCGAACAGGCGATCCGCGCGGTGCAACTGGCTGCGCCGTTCGATCTGCCTGATAACTATTATGCAGGCTGGAAGCGCATTGCCGCTTTCCGCTTCGACAGGAAGTTGTCCCAATGACCAAGCGTTTTCTTGTTGTTCTTGCAGGCGTTGTCAGCCTTCCCGCTATGGCGCTGGCCCAACAGACCACGCTGCCTTCATCGTCCGCGCCCCAAGCCGCGCAGGACGATGGCGGGTTGACCGGATCGGTCACCGACGAAAGCGAATGGCAAGATCTGGGCATCGCCATCCCCGCGTTCCCGACCAATCTCAGCGTCCCCACCGCTGCCGAAGGCGGCAATACCGAAGCGCTGGGCCGCAATGTGGCGCGTGTGGTGTTCAACGACCTCAAGAACAATGGCCTGTTCAAGCCGGTTGGTCCTGATGCCTTGCCTGCAGTAGCATTTCCGCAAGTGGCGGCGCCTACGTTCGATACGTGGCGCGGACGTTCAGCGGAAATGCTGGTGCAGGGTTTCGTGCGCGCCAACGGCGATGGCCGCTTGACTGTCGGTTGTTATCTTTACGACGTCGCGCTGGGCAGCGAATTGGCCCGGCAAGGCTATGTGGTAAAGCCTGAAGAATGGCGCCGCGCCGCGCACAAATGCGCCGACATGGTCTATTCGCGCCTGTCGGGCGAAAGCCCGTTCTTTGACAGCAAGATCGCCTATATCGCCGAAACCGGCCCCAAGGACCGCCGCCGCAAGCAGCTTGCCATCATGGATTCCGATGGCGCAAACCACCGCTTCATCACCAATGGGCAGGCAACCGCGCTGACGCCGCGCTATTCGCCCGACTACAGCCGCATCGTCTATCTCAGCTATCTGAACGGTGCGCCGCGCATTTATATCTACAATGTCGGCACCGGCCAGCAGACGCTGGTCACCTCCAGCACCAATCCCACCTTCGCGCCGCGCTGGTCGCCGGATGGCAAGTGGATTCTCTATTCGATGGCGGTCGCTGGCAACACCGATGTCTATCGCGTGTCGGCGCAAGGCGGGCCTTCCACGCGCTTGACCGATTCGCCGGGCATCGATGTCGGCGGTTCCTATTCGCCCGATGGCAGCAAGATCGTTTTTGAAAGCGATCGGTCGGGTAGCCAGCAGCTTTATGTGATGAATGCGGATGGATCGAACCAGAAGCGCATCAGCTTTTTCGGTGGGCGTGCGGCCACGCCTGAATGGTCACCGCGCGGCGATCAGATTGCGTTCACCCACATTGGCGGCAATTTCCGTATTGCGGTTACCGATCCTTCGGGCCGCAATATGCGCTTCCTGACAGACAGTTGGCAGGATGAAGCTCCCACATGGTCGCCAAATGGCCGTATCGTGCAGTTCTTCCGTACTGAACGCGGTAATGGCAAAACTGGCGTGTGGCAGGTTGATCTTACCGGGCGGAACGAGCGCAAGCTGAATACCCCCGTCGATGGTTCCGACCCTGCGTGGGGTCCGGTTCTGCCCTGATCCATATGGCGCAATGGCAAAAGTAGGCGCGGTTTCCTTGCCTTTGTGCCCAATAAACCGCACCATGTTCCATCCCTCCCCAAGGAGAAGCCCATGAACCGTCCGTTGATCTTTGTCGGCCTTGCCGCCGTCACGCTCACTCTCGGCGCTTGCGCGTCCAAGCCCAAGCAGCTTCCGCCCGAACCGGGCTCCACCACCACCACCCAGACCACGCCGACGCCGACCGCACCTGCAGGCCCGGTTCCCGGCAGTCAGGCAGATTTCATGGCATCGGTCATGTCCGACACGATCCTGTTCGATACCGACCGCTATAATGTGGATACGGCGGATCAGGGCGTGCTGCAAAGCCAGGCCAGTTGGCTGGCCCGTTATCCTTCGAGAGCCATCACCATCGAAGGCCATGCGGACGAACGTGGCACCCGCGATTACAACATCGCGCTGGGTGAACGCCGTGCCAATGCGGCCAAGAACTATCTGGTCAGCCTTGGTGTCGATCCGGGCCGCATCACCACGCTCAGCTATGGCAAGGAACGCCCCGTCGCGCTGGGTTCTGATGAGGAATCATGGGCGCGCAACCGCCGCGCGGTGACTGTCACCGTCAACTGATCCTTACCGGGTTATCTGCCTCGGCCCGGCCTTGCGGTCGGGCCGTTCGCGTTCATCCATCTTGACCTTTCGGTCCGGCTTTGGCTTTGCTTTTCGTATGGCGCGGTACACACGATCAAACGACTGGGGTTTTCCCCGCTGGCGCGGTTATCAGGGCGCGCGCGAAACCGCGTCTGTGCGCCTGTGCGATCGGGCCGGGTGTGAAGAGAAGGGAGATTGCCCCGCACCCAAGTCGCCCAATAACCCGGATCGCTGGTATTTCTGCCCCAAACATGCGGCGGAATACAACGCTGGCTGGAACTATTTCGAAGGGCTAGACAAGGAAGAGGCTGAACGCCGCGAAGCCGAAGAGCGGGGTGAGGCTTCGGGCTTCAAGCAGGCTTCTTGGGCGGAATGGGGCGGATCGGGCGATGGCACCCGTAGCCGGGACGAACTGCGCGCGCTTGAAGTGCTGGGCCTTGATCCTGATGCCGATTTCGACGCGGTGAAAAAGGCATGGCGCACCAAGGCCAAGGCCGTCCACCCCGACGTGCGCCCCGGCGACAAGGCCGCCGCCGAGGAGTTCCAGAAACTGCAGGTGTCCTACGAAGTGCTGCGTGCAGCGGAAGACCGCCGCGAATGGAAGGGCTGACGCTTAGGTCAGTTCCGCGTCGAGCAATTCCATAACCCGCGCTTCATCGGGAAAACCTTCCTTAATCCACCGCGCTTCGACACTGCGCAAAATCCGCGCCACGTCCGGCCCCGCGCCAATTCCGCGCGCGACGATCTGGCCACCTTTCAGGGGCAGGCGCGGAACGTTCCAGCCATCCAGAACGGCCACCGGTTCACCTGTCAGCAGCAACCGGTCGCGCGCTTCCTCAATTCCGATGCGATAGGCCAGCGCACGGGCATCTGTCGGGCCGGTTTCGCGCGCGGCAGCGCTGTTCAACCGCTTGCGCTGGGCAATCGAAAGTCGCAGCCGTGCGGCGACCTGATCTGCCACTGCCGAATCGGCAGGCAGCAAAGCTGCAAGGCGGCGTAGCGCATCATTGGGGACGTTCAGGTGTGTTTCGCGGTCGTTCAGGGCTTCCAGTGCGGTCAGTCCGGATTCCCGGACTTCGGGCAGCACTTGTGCCAGTACGCCCAGTTCCGCCATGCGTCGCACGGTGGGGGCGGGGTTGGGCAGGCCCAGCAGGTTCATCAGTTCCCAGCCTACCCGCTCACGCGAAAGGCCCTTCATCCCCGCCGCCAGTTCGCTGACCGCAGCTTCGGCTTCGCTATCCGCCGGGATCGATCCGAACCGCGCCTGAAAGCGGAAATAGCGCAGGATGCGCAGGTAATCTTCGCGGATACGCTGACGGGCATCGCCGATGAAGCGCACGGCCTTCGCTGCAAGGTCGGCCTGTCCCCCATGATAATCGAACAGTTCCAGCGTCCGGGGATCGGCATAAAGCGCATTGATGGTGAAATCGCGCCGCGCAGCATCGTCGCGCCAGTCGGTCGAGAAAGCGACTGTGGCGTGGCGGCCATCGGTGGAGACATCGCGGCGCAGAGTAGTGATTTCCACCGGTCCGCCCGCCAGAACAGCCGTTACCGTGCCATGGGCGATGCCGGTGGGCACGCACTTGATGCCCGCCGCTGTCAGCCGCGCCGCCGTTTCTTCGGGCGACCGCGTGGTTGCCATGTCGATGTCCTTGGCGGGAATGCCCAACACGGTATCGCGCACCACACCGCCCACCCAGCGGCAATTGCCGGTGCCTTCAGGATCCAGCGCGGTAACCAGCGCGGCCAGATCGGCGCGGGCTGTCCAGTCGGCAGCGGGCAGGTATTCAGTCATGCCAGCGCACCCGCTTGGACAGGTTGGACAGGATCGCTGCGGTCACGCCCCAGATGCGGTGCTCGTTCCATAAAATCTCGATATAGTGGCCCGTGCGGCCATTGAACTCTGCCGATTTGCGCGCATGGTTGGCCGCATCCAGCACAAAGCCAAGCGGCGGCTCGAACCAGTCGGCCACCTCGGCGGGATTGGGCATCAGCGGCAGGTCGGGCGGGACAACGGCCAGCACCGGGGTAATGTCATACCCGGTGCCAGTGCGGAAACGGTCGGTCGCGCCGATCACGGTTACGTCCTGAGCCCGGATGCCCAGTTCCTCATTCGCTTCGCGCAAGGCCGCCTCTATCGGGGTTTCGCCCGGATCAAGCTTGCCGCCCGGAAACGCCGCCTGCCCCGGATGCGCGCGCATGTGCGACGGACGGTGGATCAACAGCACGCCCGGCCCATCGGGATGGTCCTTGCGGTCGGTTACGGCAATCAGCACCGCAGCGGGGCGCAGGGCCTGATCGGGCAGGGGCCGCCAGTCTTCATAAAGGTCGCGCGCAGGGGCGCGGTGGCCCTCGCTGTAAAGCCCGCTCAGGTGGTCGAGCAGGCTCATGCTGAAGGCATCAGTGCAAAACGCTGACCGTTGCTTTCCACCGCCAGTTCATCGCCACCCAGCGACAGCGCATGATCGATCAACTGGCCATAGGTGCTACGGTTCAGTCGCGCCTCGGTGCCGTGACGCACGCTGATGTAGAACGCGGGCACATCTGCCGTTCCCGCCACGCGCAAGGGATGATCGGCCCCGCACACCACCAGATCGTCGGTGTTCAGCCGGAATGCCAGCGTAGGCTTGCCATCGGCATCGGCCTTTACCTGCATGTCCGTGGCAATGAACGCCACGTCTTCCACCGTAATCGACAGGCGCTGAAACGGGGTGACCAGCCAGTGCTGCCCGTCCGCATCTTTCGTCAACAGCGATGAAAAGGCGCGAACCATGGCAGGTCGCCTGATCTCGCCGCCCTGATGATACCAGCGTCCATCGGCGGCAATGCGCATCTCGCTGTCGCCCACGTCCGCTGGTGTCCACCGGTCCAGCGGGGGCAGCTTGCGCGCGGCGACCTGTTCGGCCAGTTCGGCAAGGCTTAAGGAAGCAAGTTCTGGGGGTGGAATGTAAGGCACATCCCGCCGATGCCAGATCAGATCAGCGCCGCCAAGGCCCCAACATGCCCTCTTGCGGCAGAATGGCAGGGTTGGCGGTGCGGCACAGCAATCGGTGCTGCTCAAACGGTCCGGGCAGCTTCCATCCGCCGGTGTGCGCGTTGGAAAAACCGAAGAACCGTTCGTAGTATTCAGGATCGCCGATCAGGACCTGCGGCAATGGTGCGCGCGGATCGATTGCGGTCAGTGCCGCCGTCATCAGCGCCTTGCCAAAACCGGCGCCTTGCAGATGCGGCAGCACGGCTACGGGGCCAACCATAATCATCGGATGGGCGCGGCCCGTGGCATCGGTCAACGACACCGGCCAGCACTGGATCGTGCCTGCCAGCATGTCGTTATCGTCCAGCGCGGCAAACGACAGGTTCCCCAATGCCTCCATGCCTTCGCGCACCTTATAGGCGGTTCGGGTGCGGCGGCCCGGCTCGAAAGCCTGGTCAAGCACCTGATCTACCAGGGCAGAATCAACGTCGGAAAGGGGAATGATCTTGGCCAATAGCGGCGCCTTTGGATACCAGCCGCCAATCGATTCGGCGGACTTGCGCCGATAGCGGTGCTGTGTTGCACCTGCAAGGCGTCGCCATCAGCTCTCGGCAAAGGCGAAAGGTTCTGCCGCACGGCGATAATCATCCGGCAGAATCTCGCGTCCGATCGGCGGCTCTGCCCGCGCAGTGCATTGCGCGCGGTGGCACAGGCGGCAGGTCACGCCAATGGGGGTCGCCTCTGCCGCTTTGGGATCGGCCCCGGCGGCATAGATCAGGCGGGGCGCATGTTCCGCCGCGCAGGCCAGCGCAATGGCGCGCGTCATCACCGGCCGGTCAAACCCGCCACCGCCCGATGTCACCGTGCGCGCCACCGAAAAGAACCGCTGGCCATCAGGCAGTTCCAGCCATTGCGTGGTGATCTGCCCCGGCGTGCGCAGACAATCATGCACGCTCCACAACGGACACCCCCCGCCATGCGCGGCAAAGGGAAAGCCTGCGCCATCCAGCCGCTTTGACACATTTCCCGCCGCATCCACGCGGATGAAGAAGAACGGCACCCGTTCCTGCCCCGGCCGGTTCAGCGTGGTCAGCCGGTGCGCCACTTGTTCAAAACTGGTGCCGAACTGCCCTGACAGCGCCTCAAGATCATAACGCCGCGCATCTACGGCGCGGGCAAACCGGTCATAAGGCATCAGCAGCGCCGCCGCCGCATATCCGGCCAGTGCCCGCCGGACGAGGTTGGCCGCGGTCTGGCTGGCAAAGCTTTCTCCCCGGATCACGCCGGCAATCTCGGTGCGCAGCGTGGTATAGGCGATGTGCTGCACCAGTTGCCACGTCCGGCCTGATGCCGACAGCGTATCGTCCACCAGCAATTGTTCGTTGTGGCGGTCATACCGACGGATCGCGCCCATCATCACATCGGGCGGCAGGAACCGCACCCGCACGCCCTGCTGGCGCAACCATTGTGCCGCGCCGCCTGCCTTGTCGATCTCTCCGGCCAGTTCCTCGGCCTTGCAATCGATGGTGGGGAAATAGTTGCGCCGTGCCGCCACAAACCGCCGCGCTTCGCCCACGGGGTCGCTCGCGCTCACCCCCGGCGCAGCGCTGCGCTGGTCGGCCAGCGCCTGCTGTTCGCGCTGCCATGCACCGTGCAGGCGCAGCAAGGCTTCGGTCACACCGGGAAAGCTGGCGGCAACGTCGGCAACTTCCAGCGGGGGCAGATCGATATCGGCAAAGATCGGATCGCGCAGTGCGTCGGTCAGTCGCCGGGCATAATCGTCGCGGTCGTCCGCTGCCAGATCGGCCATGTCCAGCTTGTACGCCCGCGCCAATCGCAGCAGCAGGTCAGCCGTCAAGGGGCGCTGGTTGCGTTCGATCAGGGCGATGTAGCTGGGCGATATGCTCAGTTCTTCGGCCATGGCCTGCTGTGTCAGCCCCAGCTCGCGCCGGATACGCTTCAACCGGGGGCCGAGATAAAGCGGTCTTGTCGACATTGCACATGCGCCTTTGAAGTCGTCTGTGTTTCCTGCACAACTTTACAAGCATATTCTGTAAAGTTTGACAATATGACCGCACAGCCCGTTCCGCCCGCACGATTCGCACAGTACCCAGAACTCACACCAGACGCACAGGACGTGAGGGAACACGGGAAATGACCTACCACAGCAAGATCGTCGAAGCTGGCAAGGCCATCGCGCCTTTCGCGCAGACCTGGGACGGCATCGAACCGGAAAGCGTGGCCCGTATGCGCCTGCAGAACCGGTTCCACACCGGGCTGGATATTGCCCGCTACACCGCAAAGATAATGCGCCGCGACATGGAAGCCTATGACGCGGACCCTGCCAACTACACCCAGTCGCTGGGCTGCTGGCACGGCTTCATCGGGCAGCAGAAGCTGATCTCGATCAAGAAGCACTTCGGCACCACCAAGGGCCGCTACCTATATCTGTCAGGCTGGATGGTTGCCGCACTGCGCAGCGAATTTGGCCCGCTGCCCGACCAGTCGATGCACGAAAAGACCAGCGTGGCCGCGCTGATCGAGGAACTTTACACATTCCTGAAGCAGGCGGATGCCCGTGAACTGGGCATGTTGTTCCGCGATCTCGATGCGGCCAAAGCTGCGGGCGATGCGGTCAACACCCACCGCCTGCTGCACAAGATCGATGAATTCGAAACCCACGTCGTTCCGATCATCGCGGACATCGATGCAGGCTTCGGCAATGCAGAAGCGACCTACCTGCTGGCCAAGAAGTTCATCGAAGCGGGCGCATGCTGCATCCAGATCGAAAACCAGGTTTCGGATGAAAAGCAGTGCGGCCACCAGGACGGCAAGGTCACCGTTCCGCACGAAGACTTCCTCGCGAAGATCCGCGCGGTCCGTTATGCCTTCATGGAACTCGGTGTGGATGACGGTGTGATAGTTGCGCGCACCGATTCACTGGGCGCAGGGCTGACCAAGCAGATCGCTTATACCCGCGAAAAGGGCGATATTGCCGATCAATACAACAGCTTCCTTGATTGCGAAGATGTTGATGCGGCCAGTCTTGGCCATGGTGACGTACTGATAGCTCGCGACGGCAAGCTGATGCGGCCCAAGCGTCTGCCTTCAAACCTTTACCAGTTCCGTTCGGGAACCGGCGAGGATCGCTGCGTGCTGGATTGCATCACGTCGCTGCAGAACGGTGCAGACCTGCTGTGGATTGAAACTGAAAAGCCGCACATCGGCCAGATCGGGGGAATGGTCAGCCGCATCCGCGAAGTGATCCCGAATGCCAAGCTGGTTTACAACAACAGCCCCAGCTTCAACTGGACGCTGAACTTCCGTCAGCAGGTGTTTGATGCGTGGGCAGCAGAAGGTCGCGACACGGGCGCTTATGACCGGGCAAGGCTGATGAGCGTGGACTATGACGGCACCGAGCTGGGCATCGAGGCAGACGAACGTATCCGCACGTTCCAGCGCGATGCGGCGGCGCAGGCGGGCATTTTTCACCACCTTATTACCCTGCCCACGTATCACACGGCGGCGCTCAGCACCGACAACCTCGCCAAGCGCTATTTCGGTGAGGAAGGGATGCTGGGTTACGTCAAGCAGGTCCAGCGTGAGGAAATCCGTCAGGGTATCGCCTGCGTCAAGCACCAGAACATGGCTGGCAGCGACATTGGTGACGATCACAAGGAATACTTCGCCGGTGAAGCTGCGCTGAAGGCTGGCGGCACGCACAATACGATGAACCAGTTTGCTGCCTGACCGATTGAAAACTGAAGTTCGCGGCAATCGCGCCACGAAGACCAACGAAGGAGACGCAAAATGGCTGAACCTGCACGCGCCCGTGCTGTCCTCTCGACCGAGGACTTCAAGCTGATCCGCGAAGCGGTACTGCACTATCTGAAAGCGATCGAAGACCAGCCGGAATCGATCAAGTTTTCAAACCTTTACCACCGGCTTGGCAGCGCGTTGGGACGTTGATCCCCGGCATAGCCTGACTGGACCTTTCCTGGGGAGGAAAGTCCGGCCCGTCGCACCTTTGAGTGCGGCGGGCTTTTTTGTGCAGAAATTCGTGCTGCTACACATTGGCGCACGGCAGAACGCTTGTGGCCTTCGATCGACCATTGGCCCGCTGTGGTTACGATTGGCTAACGGTTTGCCGTTAAAAAAGCCTTGTGACCAAATCATCGGATTCGAACGCGATGGACAAGTTGCCCATACTCGCCGTGATCGGCTTCCGCGATCCGGCGGATGGCGACTGGTCGCGCCTGCGCGGCTTTCAGTATTCCAGCTTGGCGCGTTTGACGTTCGCCCGGCTTATCGCCCACGGCCTTTCGGCCTTGCTGGTCCTGCAGATTTTCGCCGGAACGATCCACATCGCGCTTTTGATAAGCTGGATGGCTATACTCGTCGGCGTGCTGATTTATGGCGCACGTTTCGACCGCTCGTTGATCGATGCAGACCGGCGTCGTATTTCGCGACAGGAAGCCCATCGACAGACCGTCTCGTCGTTGCTGATTGCTCTGGTATGGGTGGTGCCGATGCTCGGTTTCGCCCCACTGGCTTCTGCTGAGCAGCGCATGATGCTGTGGACGGTGCTGGCGACACTGATGACAGGAATGGCAGTAACTTTTGCCGCGCTGCCAATGGCCACCGTGCTTTTTTCGGGCATCGTGGGCGCATCGGCTTTGGCAACGTTCCTGTTCGAAGCTGAATTCATTCAAGCCGCGGTTGCAGTCAGCTATATCGCCATTGTCGGTATCGGTGCAGTTGAAGGCGCCCGGACATTTCTGGGCGCGCGACTGGCCGAAGCGGGCATGGCTGAAAAGAGCGAGGTCGTATCGCTGCTGCTGCGCGAATTTGAAGAAGGTGACGCCGACTGGCTGTGGCAGATTGATGCCACACGCCGGGTGCGCTCGGTCAGTCCGCGCTTCGCCTTTGCGCTGGGCGCTGACCCTGAAGATGTTGAAGGTAAACCGCTGATCCAGCTCATATCAGGTGCAGCATGGGATATGGGGCATTTCCATTCCAGCATGCACGATCTGGCTGAGCGACTGAAGCGGCGGGAAAGTTTTGCCAACCTGCTGGTTCGGGTCACTCTGCACGAGAACCATCGCTGGTGGGAGCTTTCGGCATCACCCAAGTTTGATGACAACGGTTCGTTCCTTGGCTTCCGTGGTGTCGGGTCGGATGTCACCGAGCAGCGCGAAAGTGCCGAGAAAATCGCCTATCTTGCCCGTTATGATACGCTGACAGGCCTGCCCAATCGCATGATGCTGACCGAAGCGGTGGGGCATGCACTGGCGTATGCCGAACAGTGGCGCACCCGTTGCGCCTTCCTGATGCTGGACCTAGACCGGTTCAAATCGATCAACGATTCGTTGGGTCACCATGTTGGCGATCAGCTTCTGGCACTGGTGTCCGAACGGCTGCGGACGATTGTGGGGGATGAAGGCACTTGCGCTCGTCTGGGCGGCGATGAATTTGCAGTCGTGGTGCGCGATGCGCCCGACAGTGAACGGATAGACGAACTGGCCAAGGCGATTATCGCCGCGCTTTCAAAGCCCTATGAAGTGGGGCACCATACGTTGTTTGTGGGAGCCAGTATCGGGTCGGCCTATGGCCCGCGTGATGGGACAACGGTTGAGACGCTGCTGCGCAATGCCGACCTCGCGCTTTACCGGGTCAAGGATGAAGGCGGCGGACGGCACTGCACGTATGAGCCATCGCTGCACGCCCATGCCGAAGAGCGCCGTCAGCTTGAATTTTCGCTGCGTCACGCGCTGGAACGCGATGAATTTTCGCTGATGTTCCAGCCGGTTGTCGATGCCCAGACCGAAGAGGTGTTAAGCTTTGAGGCGCTGCTGCGCTGGAACAATGCCGAGCATGGGATGGTCAGCCCGGCAAAGTTCATTCCGCTGGCCGAAGATACCCGCCTGATCGTGCCGATTGGCGAATGGGTGCTGCGCATGGCCTGTCGTGAGGCGATGAAGTGGCCTGCAAGCGTCAAGGTTGCGGTCAATGTTTCGGGTGAGCAGTTGCTGGACCCGTATTTTGCCGAAACCGTGGTGTCGGCGCTGTCGATCACCGGGTTGCCGCCGCACCGCCTTGAAATCGAGGTGACCGAGAGCATTTTTGTGCGCGATGGAACGACCGCGCAGATGACGCTGGAAAACCTGATGGGGATCGGTTGCGGCGTGGCGCTGGACGATTTCGGCACCGGCTATTCGTCGCTCGGCTATCTGCGCAAGATGCGGTTTTCGACGATCAAGGTCGACCGCAGTTTTGTGCAAGGCGCGGCGCGCAACAATCCTGAAAGCCTTGCCATCGTGCGGGCGGTGGTGGCCATGGCCGACAGTCTTGACATGTCGACCACGGCAGAAGGCGTGGAAACGGAATTGGAACTGGACGTGATCCGCCGCCTAGGCTGCAAGAAAATCCAAGGCTATTACTTCGGCCGTCCAATGCACAGCGCCGATGCACTGGCACTGTTCGACACCATTCGTCTGGGCGCGCGGATCAGGGCCTGAGAGTATTTGCCTGACGTTTCAGCGTGTTCAGGCCGTAACCAGACCGCGCACCACGCTTTCAAACAGGGCCCGGCCATCCGATCCGCCTTGCGCAGCTTCGATCATGCGTTCGGGATGTGGCATCATGCCCAGCACATTGCCGCGCGCGTTCAGCACGCCTGCGATATTGCGGGCCGATCCGTTGACGTCCTGCGCATAGCGGAAAGCAACGCGGCCTTCGCCTTCGATCCGGTCCAGCGTTTCTGCATCGGCGAAGTAGTTGCCGTCGTGGTGCGCCACCGGGATCAGGATTTCCTGTCCGGCGGTGTAGCCTGCGGTAAACAGCGACTGGTTGTTTTCAACCGTCAGCGCCACGTCGCGGCAGACGAAGCGGATGCCCGCGTTGCGCATCAGCGCGCCAGGCAGCAGGCCCGCTTCGGTCAGCACCTGAAAGCCGTTGCACACGCCCAGCACTGCCACGCCGCGTTCCGCCGCGCGGACCACGGCCTGCATCACTGGCGAGCGTGCCGCCATGGCGCCCGATCGCAAGTAGTCGCCATAGGAGAAGCCGCCGGGCAGGGCGATGAAATCGAGATTGTCGGGCAGTTCGGCATCGCCGTGCCAGACGCGGTGGACGGTGCCGCCGCAAACCTGTTCAACCGCAACCGCCATGTCGCGATCGCAGTTCGAGCCGGGGAAGGTGATGACGGCGGAGGTGAAGGCCATGGGTTGCGCTCCTGCTCAGGCCTGCTCAGGCCGCCTTTTCGATGCGGTAGTTTTCGATCACCATGTTGGCGAGAAGCTTGCGGCACATTTCGTCCAGCGCTTCATCCGTGGTGTTGTCGGCCACGTCGAGTTCGATCACACGGCCGGCGCGCACATCGTTGACGCCGGAAAAGCCCAAACCTTCGAGCGCGTGGTGGATGGCGCGGCCCTGCGGATCGAGAACGCCGTTCTTGAGGCTGACAATGACGCGGACCTTCATCGGGCGGGGCCTTTCGGAGATTCTTGGGGCGGGAGATTCTTGGCGCGGCCTATGCAACCGGAAGGCCGGAAGAGCAAGGGCTGATGCGAAAGGTTAGGCTCCGTTTTCCTGAACAGGTTTACACTGTTTACACAGTCCAGAGAAAGTTTGCCGTCCCCTTCCGTCGGGCTGCCGAGGGGCGCGATGGCCCTTGCACGAAAGGGGAGTGTTAACGTCATGACCGATACCATAGCGCCGAATG
The DNA here is from genome assembly GCF_026672515.1 of Novosphingobium sp. SL115. GTDB lineage: Bacteria > Pseudomonadota > Alphaproteobacteria > Sphingomonadales > Sphingomonadaceae > Novosphingobium. The sequence continues at coordinate 1,614,340 of NZ_JAPPRG010000002.1, forward strand.
CGTAAGTAGGAAAACAGCGAGAAAACGGCGGAAATCCGCGCTAGGGTGCAAATACCCCAAGGACAGGAAGTGGTCCTTGCGGCGGCGGAACGGGGCCGGAATTTTCCCATCGCATCCCACGCGAATCCGGCTGTTCCGCCGCCGCATTTTTACCTTTTAATAACTGACGTGTCAGTTATTATCCTGCCCATGCCACGCATTACCCCTACCGACCGTCGCGCCAGAATCCTTGATGCCGCGCGCGAGGAATTTTCGGAGCGCGGGTTTGCGGCTGCCCGGTTGGAAGACGTGGCGCGGCGTGTGGGGATTAGCCGTGCCGCGCTGTATCTGACGTTCGACAGCAAGGACGCGCTGTTTCGTGCGCTGGTGTCCGAAGTGATTACCGAAGTCATGCCCACGCTTTTGCCCGGCGATTACGGCAACCTGCCTGCCGCCGCCCTGCTGCGCGGGTTCATCAAGAACGCGATGGCGCGCATTGCCAGCCCGGACATGGCGTTCCTGCCCAGGCTGATCGTCGGGGAGGGGCGCAATTTTCCCGAACTGGCGCGGTTCTATCATGAAACCACGATGATCTGCGTGCTGGGGGCGGTTGAGCGGCTGATCTTTCACGGCATGGCGCGCGGTGAATTTTCCTGCGCCGACCCGCGCATGACCGCGCGCAGCGTGGCGGGTGGCATCATCCTTGCGGCGCTGTGGCAAGGTGTGTTCGAGCCGGTGGGGGCAGAGCCGCTGGATATGGAATGGATGGCGGAAAGCCATGCTGAACTGGTGGTATTGGGGTTGCGCAAGGGGTGAGTGGTTGTGGGGAAAACCTCTGGCTTTGGAAACTCTCCCCGCCGCGACCAATTTCGCTGATCGCTCAATAAGTCTCGCTCCCCTACCCGTCGGGGAGGAGGCGGTGCCGGGGTTCGGCATCGCCAGCAGGTAACCCCATCAACCTTTCGGCGCAGCAGCGCCTTCGGGTAGGACCAGCACTTGCACGGCTTTTTCCGGGGTGAGGTAGCGTTTGGCCAAGGCTTGCAGGTCTGCGACGGTGATGCTTTCCACGCGGGCGCGGGCGGATTTTGCGCGTTGCAGGCGGTCAGGTTCGGTGCTGGCGCGTTCGGCCAGTGCCATCCAGCCGCCGTTGGTTTTCAGCGCATTGTCGATACGTTCCAGCATGGGCGCGCGGGCGCGTTGCAACACATCGGCATCTACGGGGCCACTGGCGAGGGCGCGCATGGTTTCGTCCAAGGCAGCGCGGGTGGCGGCGATGTCCGCGAGATCGACCGAGGCGGAGATGGCGAAAGTGCCATAGCCGGGCCAGACGTGGGAAAGGCTGCCCGATGCGCTGGGGGAATAGGCCTTGCCCAGCTTTTCGCGCACAGTGTCGGTCACTTCGATCTGGGCGACTTCGCTCAGCACGGTAAGTGCCATCGCCTCTTGCGGATCACGATCATCGCGGGTGGGCCAGACATTGCGGATGATCGCCTGATTGGCTTCGCCTGTATGGCGGATGACGGTCAACCCTCGTTGCGGGGTAAAGCTGCGCTGTCGTTCTGCCGTGTAAGGGCGGAATTCCGCTTCCCGTTGGGGCAGGGCGCCAAAGGTGCGGGCAACCGCATCTATAGTGGCGGCTTCATCGATATCGCCGACAACGGCGATTTCGATGGCGCCGTGGGCCAACCGGTCAGCGATGGCGTTGCGCAATTTGGCATAGCCCAATGCGGCAAAGGCGTCCTGCGATTGCAGGGTGAACCGCGGGTCGTTGGCTGAAAGCACCCCGCCGATGCTGTTGGACAGCGCGGCCTGAGGGCTGGAGCGCAGGCGGGCAAAGAAGTTGGCGATGTTCTGCCGGTAAAGCACTTCGCCTTCGGGGCGATAGCCGGGATCGGTGACCATGGCTGCCCACAATTGCAATTGCAGCGCCAGATCGCGCGGGGTGGTGGTGACGCCGCTGTCGAAGGTATCGCCGCCTGCGCCCAGCCCCATGGCGACCGAGCGGCCCGCCAGCAGGGTTTGCAAATCGTCCTCGCTATGTTTGCCAAGGCCGCCACGCGCCAGAACGCCGGTCATGTCTGTGGCCAGAGGATCGGTCTTGCTGTCCAGCATTTCGCCGCCGTCGATATTGAGGCGGACCTCGACGCGATCCTTTGCAAGATCGGTGCGTTTGAGGTTGAGCATGACATGGTTGGCAAAGCGGATCTGGCGGATGCCGAACAGCGGTTCGGTGGTGTCAGACGTGACGGTGCCTGCCGGGCCGAAATCGGTATAGGCAAAGGGCATGGGCGCGGGGATTTCGCCCGCTGTTGCCTTGGCCCTGGTGGCTTTGGCCCATGTCTGGCGCAGGGCCTGTTCGCCCCCGGCGGGCGGTGTGCGGCCCTGCCAGCGGATCAGGGGGTTTTTCAGCGGTACGGCTTCTTGCCGCAATGCTTCCATCACGGTTTTGGGCGTGATCGAGGCGGCAAACCGGTTGAAGCGATCAAGGCCTGATTGCGGTGTGGTGGGGACAATATCATCGCGGATCAGCGCCAGCGCCGCGCCTGTCAATGCACCATGGGGGCGAGTGTCGGCTCCGGCAGCCGCGTTTTCCAGCCCGGTGCGGATATTGGCGACCTGTTCGGCAATCTCGCCCTGCGTAAAACCGCCTGACAGCGCGCGGGCATAGGCCCCGGCGGCGGCGGCAAACCCGCGTTGCCAGCCGCCGTCGACCGTATCGACGATAAGGTTGGTGGTGCGGCCGATGTGGAACACTTCGCTGGTGCCAAGGCCGGCGCCCCGGAACGGCGGATCTATCACCCGGCTCATCCGCTGAAACCGGCGGTTGACCACGCCATAACCGATCTGCCGCAGCAGGTTGCGGCGGCGGTTGGCCACGCTGTCGGGTTCGTCCAGCCATGGGCCGTGGCGCGATGCGGTGACCCGTTCGGACAGCGAGGGATCGAGGTGGATGTCCACCGCATCCTTTTGCTTGGGCAGCACTTTGCCCTGATCGGGGCGAGCGCTTTGCGGGCGCGGCTGCCAATCGGCAAAGCGGGCGCGCAGGGCAGTTTCGACCACATCGGGATCGAAATCGCCCACCACGACCAGCGTGGTTTTGGATGGCACATATTCGCGTTGCCAGAAGGCCTTGAGCGTTTGCGCGGTAGCGGCGTTCAGCGCATCGACCGTGCCGATGGGCAGGCGTTTGGGATAGGTTGCCTGCGGGTAGAAGAACGCAAGCTGGTCTTCCAGATTGGTGCGCTGCCAGCCCTGCCCATCGCGCAGTTCCGACATGACGACGCCGCGTTCGCGCTGCACCGCTTCTGGCGCGATGGTCAATTCGCTGGCGGTTTCGCGCATCAGCATCAGCGCTGTGTCGAGCAGCTTTGCATCATTGCGCGGCAGTTCGAGCATGTAGAGCGTTTGTTCGAACGAGGTCTGGGCGTTGGTATCTGCGCCGAACGACAGGCCATTGCGTTCCAGCAGCTTGACCATCTCGCCTTCGGGGACGTGGGTGGAGCCGTTGAAGGCCATATGTTCGACAAAATGGGCAAAACCGCGCTCGTTTTCGCGCTCGTCCAGCGAACCGGTGGCGATGTCCATGCGCACCTGCGCGGTGCCGGCAGGCGTGGCATTGCGCCGGATGATGAAGCGCATGCCGTTTTCGAGCTGGCCGAAGCGGTAGGCGGGATCGGCGGGCAAATCGCTTTGCTGGAACGCCCATGTGGGTTTGGGGGCGCTGGCAAGGGTGCCAGGCTGCGCGGTGCAGGCGGCAAGAAGCAGCAGGGCGGGAAACGGAAGCAGGCGGTGCGGGATCATCGCGCAGGGGTTTGCCCGGTTGGGGCGCGGGGTGCAACGGGGAGAGGCAGATGGCGGGCAAACAAAAACCCCCTCCGTTGCCGAAGGGGGCCTTTGTGTTCGCTGGGGCGTGAAGGTTACTTCTTGCCGCGCAGCTTGCGGTGAGCGCCCAGGTCGAAGACTTCGCTGGGGCCGCCGTCGTTTTCGAGCAGGCCGAGGCGGCGGGCGACTTCCTGGTAGGCTTCTTCTTCACCGCCCAGATCGCGGCGGAAGCGATCCTTGTCGAGCTTTTCGCCGGTGGTCATGTCCCACAGGCGGCAGCCGTCGGGGCTGATTTCGTCGGCCAGGATCACGCGGCTGTAATCGCCGTCCCAGATGCGGCCGAATTCAAGCTTGAAGTCGACCAGGCTGATGTTGATCGCCGCGAACATGCCGCACAGGAAATCGTTCACGCGGATCGCCATCGAGGAAATGTCCTGCATTTCCTCGTTCGATGCCCAGCCGAAGCAGGCGATGTGTTCTTCGGCGATCATCGGATCGCCCAGCGCATCGTCCTTGTAATAGTATTCGATCAGGGTGTGCGGCAGCGGCTCACCCTCTTCGATGCCAAGGCGCTTGGAAATGGAACCTGCGGCGATGTTGCGCACGACCACTTCGATCGGGATGATTTCGGCCTGACGCACAAGCTGTTCGCGCATGTTCAGGCGGCGGATGAAGTGCGTGGGGATGCCGATGTGTGCGAGGCGCGTGAACACATATTCGCTGATGCGGTTGTTGATCACGCCCTTGCCGTTGATCGTGCCGCGCTTTTGCGCGTTGAACGCGGTGGCATCATCCTTGAAATACTGGATGATCGTGCCCGGTTCGGGGCCTTCGTAAAGGATCTTGGCCTTGCCTTCGTAGATCTGGCGGCGACGCGACATCATCTTGCTTCCTGCACGACGCCGGGGATGAACCGCCCGGCGGGAATAAGAAACCCCGGCATCACGTTGGAGGCGACTCCATCGCTGCGGCCGGGGCGTTCAGGTGGCCCATAAGCGAAACGCGGAAAAAGTGCAATTGGCGGTAGGATTGCAAAGGTGCGTTGCAGGGCGGGGCGCTGGAATGGCGCGGCACGCTTCGCTACACCGGGGGACAAAGGAGATTTGCCCGATGACCAGTCCTGCTGCCCGAACTGATGCGATTGCCGTGTTGGCCCGTTATTACGCGGCGTTCAATGCGGGTGACTGGGCCGGGATGCTCGAATGCCTGACCGACGATGTGGCGCATGATGTGAATGAGGGCGCGCGGGTGGTGGGCAAGGCGGCCTTTGCCGATTTCCTGAAGCATATGGAGCGCTGTTATAAGGAGCGGCTGGAAGACATCGTGCTGATGGCCAGCGACGATGGGACGCGCGCGGCGGCGGAGTTCGTGGTGCACGGGGCCTATCTGGCGACGGATGAGGGGCTGCCTGAGGCGAGCGGGCAGGCTTATGTGCTGCCGGCGGGCGCGTTTCTGGCGCTGGAGGGGGGCAGGATTTCGCGGCTGACGATGTATTACAACCTTGAGGACTGGAACCGGCAGGTGCTGGGCTGATGGCCATTTCGGTCAGGCCGTTGACGGGGGATGAGATCGCGGCGGCGCTGGACGATCTGGCGGCGCTGCGGATCGCGGTGTTCGCGGCCTTTCCCTATCTGTACGATGGCGATGCCGCCTATGAAGCGGAATACCTGACCGAATATGCCGCCGCGCCCGATGCGGTGCTGGTGGCGGCGTTTGATGGCGCGCGGATTGTGGGCGCGGCGACGGCGGCCCCGATGATGCACCAGAAGGCGGCGTTTCGCAGGCCCTTTGAACAGCGCGGGCTGGATGTGGCGCGCCTGTTCTACTTTGGCGAAAGCGTGCTGCTGCCCGAATATCGCGGGGCGGGGATCGGACATGCCTTCTTTGACCAGCGCGAGGCGCAGGCGCGGGCGAGCGGGGCCACTGCAGCGTGCTTTGCCGCCGTGGTGCGCAGGGAGGACCATCCGGCGCGGCCTGCGGATTACACGCCTCTGGACGGGTTCTGGGCAAAGCGCGGCTATGCGCCGGTGCCGGGGCTGGTCACCGACCTTGCGTGGAAGGAACATGGCGAGGCGGAAGAAAGCGTGAAGCCGATGCAATACTGGCTGCGGCAATGGTGAGCTTCACGATAGCCGCCGCGCAATATCCCATCGACCGGCTGGCCAATTGGGACGCCTATGCCGCCAAAGTGACGCGCTGGGTGGATGAGGCGGCGGCAGCGGGGGCTGCGCTGGCGGTGTTCCCCGAATATGGGGCGATGGAGCTGGCCAGCCTTGACCCTGCAACGATGGGCGATCTGGCGCTGTCGATTGAAACGGTATCGGCGCTGCTGCCGCGCGTGGATGCGCTGCATAGTGCGCTGGCGGCACAGACGGGGATGCACATTCTGGCGGCCAGCGCCCCGCGCAAGGACGCCGATGGGCGGTTCCGCAATGCCGCGCGGCTGTTTGCGCCGGGTGGCATTGTGGGCGTGCAGGACAAACTGGTGATGACCCGGTTCGAGCGGGAGGAATGGGACATTGCGGGCGGCGCTGCGCTGCGGGTGTTCGATACCGCGCTGGGGCGGCTGGCGGTGAACATCTGTTACGACAGCGAATTCCCGCTGCTGGCGCGCGCCTGTGTCGAGGCGGGGGCAGAGGTGATCCTTGTGCCTTCGTGCACCGACAGTCTACGCGGATATTGGCGCGTGCGGATTGGCGCGCAGGCCCGCGCCCTGGAGGGGCAATGCTATGCCGTGCAGGCCCCGACCGTGGGTGATGCGGCATGGTCGCCTGCGGTGGACGTGAACCGGGGCGCGGCGGCGATCTATGGTCCGCCGGACCGGGGAATGCCCGAAGACGGCGTGCTGGCGGTGGGGGCAGAGGGCAAAAGCCAGTGGGTTTTTGCCGAAGTGGACACCGCGCGCGTGGCGGAACTGCGGGCCGATGGCGGGGTGTTGAACGCCCTGCACTGGGACGAGCAACCGGGCGCGCTTACCCTGCCTGCGGTCGAGATTGTGGATTTGCGGTAACGGGTTTTGCGCAGAGACGCTTACGCAGCGTGGACAGATTTCGTCCCTAAAGGAAGACCGCTATTGTGGATCGCTGAAAACGGAGCGAGCGGTAGCAAATGGGACTTTACTGCCGTTGCGGAGCACGCGTCATAAGGGCGGCTTTCAGCCGAGCAGTTGACGTCTACATGAAAGGAAGCGGTGGTGGGAACGCTGAAAAGCTGGCTTTTAACTGTCCAACCTCCACTCCCGAGCACTCCCCGCAAGCCAGCGATCGAGAAATGCTGCATCGCAGCAATTTATTGTAACGCAACATTTCTCAGCCAGAAAAGTTTGCCCGCCAGTTAGGGTTTCCTGACAAGGCATAGTCATCCGTTATAGAAACGAACCGGTTCATGACAGGGGGCAAAATTGGCAAATGAACGTGTCGGCCTGCGGCAGGCGGCTGTTTGGCTGACGGAAATTGTCGGTCCCGACCGAAGTTATGTGAACGTCGGCATCGTCTACACTGTGGCAATCAGCTTGTTGTCGCTGGCAACGCCGATCTCGGTGCAGCTTCTCATAAACTCGGTGGCGCGCACCGCTCTCGTTGCGCCCTTGTGGATTCTGTCAGGCGTGCTCCTGGTTCTGCTTTTGGTAGTCGCAGGGCTTAGCGCGCTGCGTATCTATCTTCTCGCCATCTTCGAGCGCCGTATTTTTCGCGCGCGTCGTGGCCGAGATCACGGTGCGCGCGGTGCATGCCCAGAACCCCTTCTTCGCTGACGACAGCCGTGGCAGTCTGTTCAATCGCTACTTCGACATGGCCATCGTTCAAAAGTCTGTGCCCAGCCTGGTCATCGGAGCCTTCACGATCATCCTGCAGGGCGCGGTGGGCCTGCTGGTGACGAGCTTCTATCACCCATTTTTCCTGGCGTTCAATCTGGTGTTGGTCCTCGTCTGCCTGACGATCTGGCTGATCTGGCGCCATGGTGCGATCAGCGGTGCGGTTGGCCTCAGCCACGCCAAGCACGACGCGGCGCATTGGCTGGAAAGCGTCGGTGCGTCGAACGGCTTCTACAAATCTGCCCGCCATCTCGATTTTGCGATGGACCGCTCGGAGGCAGTGACGGCAGACTACATCAAGGCCCACCGCCGCTATTTCCAATACAGCTTTGCCCAAACCGTCGGCTACTTCCTGGTCTATGCCTTCGCGGCCGCGGCCCTGCTGGCGCTTGGCGGCAGCCTGATCATTGCCGGACAGCTTTCGATTGGGCAGCTGGTCGCCGCAGAACTGATCCTGTCCAGTGTTTTCTACGGTATCTACCAGCTCGGGTGGTATCTCGACACTTTCTACGATCTCGTCGCAAGCAGCGAGGAGCTTTCGCTGATTTTTGCCATCCCGCAGGAACGCGCGTGCCAGCGCGGCGAAGCGCCGGCCAATGGTTCGGTGCGTTTTCGCGATGTCGATTTCGACGGAGCCCACCTCGATTTCGCAATCGCAAGCGGCGAACAAGCGGTTATTCTGGCCGAGCCTGGTATCGAGCGTACGCTCGCCCTGCTGCTAAAGCGCCATGTTACGCCCAAGGGCGGCATCGTCTCTATCGGTGGCAGCGAACTGGGTAGCCTCGACATGTATCTTCTACGATCGGCGGTAATGGTGCTCAACCGGCCGACGATCGTCGATATCACCTTGCGCGAATACTTGTCGCTTGCCGGAGGGCGAAACGCAGACGGGGCAAAGACCATGCAGGCACTGGAACGGGTTGGTTTGCTCGCCCGCCTTGCCAGCCTGCCTGACGGTCTGGACACCCAGCTTGCCAGTTCGGGCTCCCCACTCTCGATCGTCGAGATGATGCAGCTCAAACTTGTCAACGCCCTCCTCAGCAGCCCCCGGGTACTGGTCATGTCACAGCTTTTCGACATGATGCCACTGGGCGTCCTCAAGGCAACGCTGGCCGAACTTCGGCAGAACGGCACCACCGTCCTGCTTAGCACCGGAAGACCCGAAGCGCTCGACCTCGATGCATGGTACTGGCTCGGCGCGCGTGAACAGCACCGCTTTACCGACAAGGCGGCGTTCTTGCACTTCATCGCGGAACGGGAGGTGCAGCCGTGACTCTGGACAAAACCCAAATGGTTCACTTCCCCTCGCTGGCACGGCTGCGACCCCCTCGCGTGGTGACAACCGTCGCTTGGCTGATTCTGATCGGCATCGTGCTTGCCGTCGCGATCCTGTTCGTGCCTTGGCTGCAAACTGCCCAAGGCGGCGGTCAGGTCACGACGCTCAAAGCCGAAGACCGCGCTCGCGACGTTTCTTCGTTGGTCGATGGCCGCGTCGAGGAATTCTACGTAAAAGACGGTGATTTCGTCCGCACGGGCGATCCGATAGTTCGCGTGGTCGATGTCGATCCCGACTTTCTCGAACGGCTCGCCAGCGAGAAGGCGCAGTTTGAGGCACAGATCGCGGCCATCCAGCAGGCGCGCGCGACCGCCTCGATCGATGTAGGGCGCACCGGGCAGCTCTACGCCGAGGGATTGGCTGCTCGCCGCGACTACGAACAAACACAGATCAAGGTCGCGGAAGCCGACGCAAAGCTGGCCGAAGCCCGTGCCAAGCTGAAGCAGATCGAGATCAAGCTGACGCAGAACTCGGCGCAGGTTGTCTCCGCCCCCCGCGACGGGCGCATCCAGAACCTCAATGCTGCTGCGGGCGGAGCACTTATCTCCTCAGGCACAGTGCTGGCGACGATCGCGCCCGAGCACATCACCCGCGCGGTCGAATTGTACATAGACGGTCGGGATATCCCACTGGTCGAGCCGGGCCGCCCGGTGCGGCTCGAATTTGAGGGCTTCCCGGCTTTCCAGTTCAGCGGGTGGCCGGGATTCGCCGTGGGCATCTATGATGGCCGGGTGCGCTCGGTAGATCCCACCCCCGGCAGCGACGGGTTGTTTCGCGTCCTTGTCGAACAAACGCCTGACAAAACGCCCTGGCCTGAGCGCCGTTTCGTGCGCCAGGGCAGCAAGGTTCTTGGCTGGATTCAAGGCGACACGGTGACCGTCTGGTATGAATTGTGGCGTCAGCTCAACGACTTTCCGCTCAACTTCGGCGTGGCCGGTTCGACCGGAGAACCGGAGGCAAAAGCAACGAAAGAGGAAAAGAAGTGATTGTGCGTCGGTTCCTTGCGGTCAATGCACTGCTTCTTGCAGCGACGACCGGAATGGCGGCTGGCGCAGCCGATCGCGCCGCCGTTCAACCCCAGCCGGCTGCGCCGGGGACACCCGCCCGTGATGACAGTCAGCCCTCCACCCCGCTCACGCTGGAGGAGGTCTTGCGCTCATCCGCACGCTCGGCGCCTGATATCATCGCGGCGCTGGCGCGCGTGCAACAGGCCGAGGGACGGGCACTTAGTGCTGAGGGCGCGTTCGACACGGTCTTCTCGGTCGATGCTCGCAGCCGCCTTGCCGGCTACTACGACGGTTCGGAAGTCATCGGCAAGGCGGAGCGTCCGTTCGCAGGCAATGGCGGATACCTTTACGGCCAGTACCGCAATTCGCGCGGTGATTTCCCGACCTACGAAGACAATGCCTACACCGACCAGCTTGGCGAAGTGAAGGTCGGTGCGCTTTATACCCTGCTGCGTGATCGAATGATTGACGCCCGGCGCTCAACTGTTTCTCTTGCCGGGAGCGACATCGACATCGCCCGTTTCGAAAGGCGCGCCACCGCAATCGGTGTGCAGGCCCGCACGGTCGAGGCTTATCAGAAGTGGGTAGAAAGCGGCTTGAAGCTTAAGGCCTACCAAGAACTGTACGACATCGCAGTCGAGCGCGGCAAAGGCATTCGGCGACAAGTGCAACTCGGCGCCAAGCCGGAAATCCTGCTCACCGAAAACGAAGCCAACATGGTCAAACGGGAAGCTTTGGTCGTGCAAGCGCGACAGGAATTCCGGGCAGCTGCGAACAAGCTCTCGCTTTATTACCGCGATGCTGCGGGCCTTCCGATTTTGGTCGAATCCGACCGGTTGCCGCCTTCGGCCGCAGCCTTTGACGGTATGAATATAGATCCATTCGTCAGGATCGAGGAGCGGCCTGATTTCGGCATCCTGCTTGCAGAGATCGAGCAAGCGTCGGTCAAGCTGGCGTTGGCCGAGAACGACTTGCGGCCCCGCCTCGATCTCAGGGGCGAAGTTGCCAAGGACATTGGGCCGGAAGGTTTGGGCGGCTCTAGCCGATCGCCGCTGGAAATCATCTTCGGCGTGTCGCTCAAAGTGCCGCTGCAAAACCGCAAGGCACAGGGCAAGCTGGCCGAGAGCCGTGCCAAACTCGACGAGCTGTCGGTCAAGCAGCGGTACTTGGCTGAGAAGATCCGAGCCGAAGTGGCCGGGATCGGTATCGAGCTTGACACCGCGAGCGACCTGGCAGAGGCCGTCCACCGACAATTCACCCTCGCCGATCGGCTCGCCGAGGCCGAACGCCGCCGCTTTGCTCTGGGGTCGAGTGACTTCTTTCTCGTCAACAGCCGCGAGGAAGCAGCCACTGACGCCACAGTCAAACTGATCGAGGCCCGTGCGCGCATCGCAGCCGCGCGAGCGCAGCTCGCTGCGGCAACGGCAGATGAAAGTGCCCTCAAGCTGGACACGCTGTAGGCAGCAGGCACAGTGTGGGACAGCCGAAGGGGATAAGACGACAATAAGCGCTTACTTGCTCGGGTGCGGTTTGGCTCGATGACGACCGGTTCCGGCGTGAGTCAACATTGCTAGGGTTTTACGGGAGCGACTTGAGTTGGGCGATAGCTGCCGTTTCGACCGGGACGGAATTTTGGGCGCGCCCTTGGAAGCAAAGGGCGCGAAGCTGTGCCGCAGTATCCTTGCGATCTTTATGTTTTCTCTGCGTCTCTGCGTGAAATGGGAAAGGTCTGCGGTGCGGGGTTCCCTTTTCGGCATGGCTGCGGCTAAGACTTGGTTTCGTTACGAAGGAAACCAAGTTCCATGTCGCTTGATGCTGCCGAACAGGTTCACCAGCAGTTTTTGAAAGCGCTGGAGGCGGGCACCGCGCGGCGGCGGTCGAATTGTGGGCTGGCTGATGCGGGGCTTGCGCCAGACCGGGCGGCGGGGCTGTTCCGGTCGCAGGCACTGTCGCGGCAACTGGACCGGATGAGCCGGAAATTGCAGGCGCGGGGCGAGGGTTTCTATACCATCGGGTCATCCGGGCATGAAGGCAATGCGGTGCTGGCCGAAGTGCTGCGCGTGGATGACATGGCGTTTCTGCATTACCGCGACGCCGCGTTCCAGATTCACCGCGCGCACCGGGTTCCGGGAGAGAATCCGGCGTGGGACATGCTGTTATCGTTCACCGCCAGCGCGGATGATCCGATATCGGGCGGGCGGCATAAGGTGCTGGGATCGAAGAAACTTTTTATCCCGCCGCAGACATCGACCATTGCCAGCCATCTGCCCAAGGCGGTGGGCACGGCCTTTTCCATCGGCATTGCCCGGCGCATGGGGTTTGATGAGGCTGTGCTGGCGCGCGACGGGGTGGTGCTGTGCAGCTTTGGCGATGCCAGCGCCAACCATTCCACCGCGCTGGGGGCGATCAATACGGCGTGCTGGGCGGCGTTTCAGGGCACGCCGATGCCGATCATCTTTCTGTGCGAGGACAATGGTATAGGCATATCCACGCGCACGCCGCCGGGGTGGGTGGAGGCCAACTTCTCCACCCGCGCCGGGCTGCATTACATCGCTTGTGACGGGTGTGACCTGATCGATACCTGGACGGCCTCTAAACAGGCCGAGGAGATTGCGCGCAGGCATCGGCAGCCGGTGTTCCTGCACATGAAGACGGTGCGGCTTTATGGTCATGCCGGGAATGATGTTCAGCTTGCCTATCGCACTAAGGCAGAGGTCCGCGCCGAGGAAGAACGCGACCCGTTGCTGGCGAGCGCTGCGCTTTTGATCGAGGAAGGCGTGATGACTGCGGCGCAAGTGCGCGAGGTCTATGACGAGATCGGCGCGACGCTGGAGCGGCAGGTGGAACTGGCGATCCGGCGCCCCAAGCTGGCGGATGCGGCGGCGGTGATGGCAAGCATTGTGCCGCCGAGGCGTGAGGTGGCTTTGGCGCTCGCTTCGGCACGGGTGCGGGCGGCGCTGTTTTCCGATGATGCCGATGCCATGGGCAAGCCGCAGCATATGGCAAAGCTGATAAGCTGGGCCTTGGCCGACCTGTTGTTGCAGTATCCGGCGGCGATTGTTTGTGGCGAGGATGTGGGGCCGAAGGGCGGGGTCTATGCCGCCACGCAAAAGCTGCACCAGCGGTTCGGGTCGGCGCGGGTGGTGAACACCTTGCTGGACGAACAGGCCATTCTGGGGCTGGCGATTGGCGCGGCGCACAACGGTCTGCTGCCGATCCCGGAAATTCAGTTCCTTGCCTATGTCCACAATGCCGAAGACCAGATCAGGGGCGAGGCGGCGACATTATCTTTCTTTTCCAATGGCCAGTTCACCAACCCTATGGTCGTTCGCATTGCGGGCCTACCATATCAGAAGGGCTTTGGCGGGCATTTCCACAACGACAATTCGCTGGCCGTTTTCCGCGACATTCCCGGCGTGGTGCTGGCCGTGCCATCGAACGGGCGCGATGCGGTGGCGATGCTGCGCGAATGCGTGCGGCTGGCGCATGAGGAGCAGCGCGTGGTCGTGTTTGTCGAGCCGATTGCGCTGTATATGACGCGCGACCTGCATGAGGCCGGCGATGGGCTGTGGGCGAGCGTCTATCAGCCGCCGGGCGAAGGCGCGATTGGTTTTGGCGAGATTGGGGTTGCGGGCGAGGGAACGGATCTTGCCGTGGTGACCTATGGCAACGGGTTTTACCTGTCGCTTCAGGCGCAGAAGCTGTTGGCGGAGCAGGGAATTGCGGTGCGGGTGATTGACCTGCGCTGGCTGGGGCCGGTGAACGAAGCGGCGGTGCTGGAGGCGATTGCACCGTGTCCGCAGGTGCTGGTGGTGGACGAATGCCGCATTACCGGGTCGCAGAGCGAGGCGCTGATGGCGATGCTGAGCGAACGCGCGCCGGACAAGATGGCCGCGCGGATTGCGGCGCAGGACAGCTTTATCCCGCTGGCGCGCGCGGCGACGCATACCTTGCCCAGCCGGGACATGATTGTGGGCAAAGTGGTGGAGATGATGCGATGAGCGCCGCTGCATCCGCCAAGGAAACCGTGGTTGTCGCCTGTCCGGGGCGGGGGACGTATAATGCGCCGGAACTGGGATATCTGGCACGGTATCATGGCGGGGCGGACTGGCTGGCGCGGTTTGATGATTTGCGCGCCCGTGGAGGCAAGCCGACGTTGAGCGCGCTGGATGGCGCGGCGACGTTTTCGGCGGAGCATTTGCGGGGAGACAATGCCGCACCGCTGATCCATGCCTGTGCTTACCTCGATTTTCTGAGGCTGGACCGCGACCGGTTCGATGTGGTGGCGGTGACCGGCAATTCGATGGGCTGGTACATGGCGCTGGCCTGTGCCGGGGCAGTATCGGCGAAGCAAGGCTTTGCCATAGCCGATGGGATGGGCATCAATTCGCAAAAGCATGAACCCGGCGGGCAGACGGTGCTGGTGCTGGCGAATGAGGACTGGCGGGTCGATCCCGCTTTGGCGGAAGCCGTGGACGCGGCCATGGCGAGACATGGTGTCTTGCCGTCGATCCGACTGGGCGGAATGCTGGTGGTGGCGGGCGCAAATGCGGCGCTGGACGCGCTGGAACAGGATTTGCCGATACTGCCGCGCCCGCCGCTGCGCCTGGCAGGGCATGGGCCGTTTCACACGCCCTTGATGCAGGCCAGCAGCGATGCGGCCAAGGCGCAGTTTCCGGTGGAATGGTTTGGCCAGCCGCAAGTGCCGCTGATCGACGGGCGTGGCAAAGTGTGGCGGCGGTTTGAAACGCAGCCGCAAGCGCTGTGGGATTACACCTTCGGGCAACAGATTCTGGAGGTTTATGATTTTACCGCGGCGATGCGCGTGGCGGTGCGTGAATTTGCGCCTGACCGGGTGATTCTGCTGGGGCCGGGCGAAACGCTGGGTGGGGCCATTGCGCAAGTGCTGATCGCGCTGGAATGGCTGGACATTTCGTCACGTAACGTGTTTGCTGCAGTGCAGGGAGAGGATCCGTTCCTGATCGGTTTGGGCAGGCCCAGCCAGAGAGGTATCGTGATCCCGTGAGTCAGCCGTCGATTTTGTTCGTCTGCCTTGGAAACATCTGTCGTTCGCCCCTTGCCGAGGCGGCGCTGCGCATGCGCGCGGTGGAAGCAGGCGTGGCGCTGACCATCGATTCAGCCGGGACCGGCAACTGGCACGTTGGCCGCCCGCCTGACCCGCGCGCGCAGGAAGTGGCGCTGATCCATGGGCTGGACATTTCCGGCTATCGTGCGCGGCAGGTGACGACAGAGGATTTCAGCCGGTTCGGCCACATCTATGCGCTGGACCCGCAGAACCTGAAAGACCTGCGCCGGATTGAACCCAAGCGCCATTTTTCCGAAGTGCGGTTGCTGATGGATATGGTGCCGGGGCGCAGGGGAACCGCCGTGCTGGACCCGTATTATGGCGATGCCGAAGACTTTGCCGAGGCATGGTCCGACGTGTGCGAGGCCGCAGACAGCATCATCAAGCGCTTTGGCGGGCGGTAGATTTCAGTCTGGGTGGGTGAGGCGACCCCGCGCTGTGGAAGTGCGGGGCTGAAGGTGCGTTGCCCCAAGGTGCGTTGCCGAAGTTCCGTTGCAATGCGAGGGGATTACGATATTAAACAATAAAATTATCACCCGCTGATGGAATTGGCGCGGAAAGTTGCGATATGTGCTTTTTTCCGAACGCTGCGGCGGTCGTATTTGAAACGGATGAACTGAAGGCATGGCAACCCTTGATGCGATCGACCGTCGGCTTCTGGCTGAATTGCAGGCTGAAGGACGGGTGACGAACGTGGAACTGGCGCAGCGGGTGGGGCTTACCGCACCGCCCTGTCTGCGCCGGGTTCGCGCATTGGAAGATGAAGGCGTCATCAAGGGCTATCACGCCGAACTTGATGCATCGAAGCTGGGCTTTGCCATCACCGTGTTCGCGCTTGTCAGCCTGAAAAGTCAGGCCGAGGAATCGCTGCGCCAATTTGAAGACCACATGCGCACCCTGCCCGAAGTGCGCGAATGCCATATGCTCAATGGCGAAATCGATTTTATCCTGAAGATCGTCAGCCGCGATCTGCAGAGCTTTCAGGAATTCCTGACCAGCAAGCTGACGCCTGCGCCCAATGTGGCCAGCGTCAAGACATCGCTGACGATTCGCACTGCCAAGCAGGTGCCCGGTGTGCCGCTGGAGGATTGAAGGGCGGGTGAGGTGCGCCTGAACCGGCGCACCAGATTACCGTCAGATTTTACCGCGAACCGGCAGCCTGATGGTGCCGGATCACTTCTTCGATGATGAAGCGCAGGAATTTTTCCGAAAATTCAGGATCAAGCTTGGCGTCTTCGGCCAGTTTGCGCAGGCGCATGATCTGGCGCTCTTCCCGGCCGGGGTCGGATGCGGGCAATTGGTTCTGTGCCTTGTAGGCTCCCACTGCCTGCGTGATGCGGAAGCGTTCGGCAAGGATGTGGATCATCGCCGCGTCGATATTGTCGATCGACTGGCGATAACCTGCCAGAATCGCATCTTCGCTCATCACTTCACCCCGTCAAATGGTCGGTCTTTGGTCGATCTGCCCGCTACCGTGCAACTTGCGTCTTGCCAAGCGCTGCCCTTGCCGCCAAGCGGGCAACCGAGATGACTGCGACCGTCCACACTCTTCCGCGCAAGGCCCAACCATCGCTGGCGCCCATGATGGCTCTGGTGGCCGAAGGCATGAACAGCGTCAACGCCGTGATCCTTGACCGGATGCAATCGCGCATCCCGCTGATCCCGACGCTGGCGGGCCACCTTATTGCCGGTGGCGGCAAGCGGATGCGCCCGATGCTCACGCTCGCCAGTGCGGCGCTGCTGGGATATGGCGGTAGCCGCCATTACAAGCTGGCCGCTGCGGTGGAGTTCATCCACACTGCTACCCTGCTGCACGATGACGTGGTTGACGGGTCTGACATGCGCCGGGGCAAAAAGACGGCGAACATCGTCTATGGCAATCCGGCGACGGTGCTGGTGGGTGATTTCCTGTTCAGCCGCAGCTTTGAACTGATGGTCGAGGATGGCTCGCTTAAAGTGCTGCGCATCCTGTCCAACGCTTCTGCCGTGATTTCCGAAGGCGAGGTTGACCAGCTTGTCGCCCAGCGCCAGATCGACACGACCGAGGAAATGTATCTCGACATCATCGCGGCCAAGACGGCGGCGCTGTTTTCTGCCGCCTGCCGGATTGCCGCCGTGGTGGCCGAACGGCCCGAAGCCGATGAACTGGCGCTCGATTCCTATGGCCGCAATCTGGGTATCGCGTTCCAGTTGGCCGACGATGCCATCGATTATGATTCCGACGCCGCCGAAATGGGCAAGGATCAGGGCGATGATTTCCGCGAAGGCAAAATGACCCTGCCGGTGATCCTTGCCTATGCGCGCGGCAGCGATGATGAACGTGCGTTCTGGCAGCAGGCGATTGCCGGGGATCGGTCTTCGGACGCCGATCTTGCCCACGCCATTGAACTGATCCGCAGGCACGATGCCGTGAACGCCACGCGCGAACGCGCCCGCATGTATGCCCAGCGCGCGATTGACGCGATTGCCGCTTTCCCCGCCGGTGCAGCCAAGGCGGCGATGACCGAAGCGGCGGAATTTGCCGTCGCGCGGAGATTCTGATCCAATTCCATCCTTGTAAGGAAAGTGCCTGATGCAGCATCGTCGCCTTGGTCGTTCGGCCATTGTTGTGTCCGACATCTGCATGGGCACGATGACCTTCGGCAGCCAGGTGGATGAGGCAGAAGCCTTTCGCGTGCTGGACCGCAGTTTCGATGCGGGAATCAATTTTTTCGATACGGCTGAAGGTTACCCGGTTCCGCCTGATGCCAAGTGGGTCGGGCGAACTGAGGAAATCGTCGGGCGCTGGCTGAAGACCAAACCGCGCGATGCCATCATCCTTGCCACCAAGGTTTCCGGTCCCAGCCACGTCTGGTTCAAATCGCCCTGCCGCAATGGCATGACCGCGCTTGACCGCCGCAATATCGAAACCGCGATTGATGCCAGCCTGACCAAACTGGGCACCGACTACATCGACTTGTACCAGACTCACTGGCCCGATCACGACACGTCTTATGACGAGACGATGGAAGTGTTGGATGAACTGGTGCGCGCGGGCAAAGTGCGCATTACCGGCTGCTCCAACGAAACAAGCTGGGGCCTGATGAAATCCATCGCCACGGCGGAACGGCTTGGCACCACGCGCTATCAGACCATCCAGAACAATTTCAGCCTGAACAACCGGCGGTTCGAGGATGAACTGGCGCAGGTTTGCCGCAAGGAAGGCGTCAGTCTGATCCCCTATTCGCCCATTGCGGGCGGCGTGCTGTCGGGCAAGTATCAGGGTGGCGCACGGCCTGACGGTGCCCGCTTCTCGCGCTATCTGGCGATGGAAGGGCGGCAGGCGCAGATGGGGCAGCGCTTTGTCAATGAACGCTCGCTGGCGTCGACCGAACGCTTCATGGGCATTGCCGCGCAGGCCGGGCTTGATCCGGTGACCATGGCGGTGGCGTGGTCAAAGCAGCATGATTTTGTGGCGTCGACGATTGTTGGCGTGGGGGCGGAAAGTCAGCTTGATGCAATCCTTGCCGCTACCGATCTGGTTCTGCCTGACGATGTGATGAAGGCGATCGACGCGGTTTCGCGCGAAATCCGCTATCCCATGGGCTGACGGTCAGCGCCGCTTTCCGAAGCGGCGCCAGATCCAGTAAACGCTGCCTGCCGAAACCGCACAGGCCCCCAGAATTGCGCCGCCGATCATCGCCCCGCTGAACAGCAGGCCGGTGGTCAGCGCCACCACGAATTCCAGCGTGGTTTTCATGGGGTGCGGTCTATAGCGTTGTGATCCATTCGCAAAGCTGAACGCAGCGCAAGGGCCAAAGGGTTGCCGTGAAGCGGCAATCGCCCGTAAAGCGCCAGGCGTGAGCCAGTTGCCGATCCATGCCGTCCTGCCAGACCTTCTTGCCGCATTGCGCGAAAGCGCCAGTGCGGTGCTGATTGCGCCGCCCGGTGCGGGCAAGACCACGGCGGTCGCGCCTGCGTTGCTGGCAGAGCCATGGTGCACAGGGCAAGTTATCGTGCTGTCGCCCCGGCGCGTGGCGGCGCGGGCAGCGGCAGAGCGGATGGCCGATCTATTGGGCGAACCGGCCGGCGAAACCGTGGGCTATATCACCCGCTTGGACAGCAAAAGGTCCGCCCGAACCCGCGTGCTGGTGGTGACCGAGGCGATTTTTGTCGCAACCATTCTGAACGATCCCGAACTGATCGGCGTTTCCGCCGTGCTGTTTGACGAAGCGCACGAACGCCATCTGGACAGCGATCTGGGGCTGGCGTTGGCAGTTGAAGCGCAGGGCGTGCTGCGCGAGGATTTGCGGCTGGTGGTGATGTCAGCCACCATCGATGGATCGCGGTTTGCATCGCTGCTGGGCGATGCCCCGGTGATTGAAAGCGAAGGCAAGGCCCATCCGCTGGCCATCCGCTGGCTGGGTGCGCGGCCCGATGTGAAGATCGAACAGGCCATGGCCAGCGCGGTGCAGACGGCATGGCGTGAAGAGACGGGCGATATTCTGGCTTTCCTGCCCGGTGTTGCGCAGATTGAACGCACGGCTGACCTTCTGGCCGCACGTTTGCCGCAGGCGCTGGTGCTGCCCCTGCATGGGCAGGTGGAGCCAGCGGGACAGCGCGCGGCCATCCGCCGCGATCCGCAGGGCCGTCGCCGCGTGGTGTTGGCGACCAGCATTGCCGAAACATCGCTGACGCTGGACGGCGTGTCGGTGGTGGTGGATGCGGGCCTTTCGCGACGGGCGGAATTTGATAAGGCGGCGGGCGTCACGCGGTTGGTGACCACGCGCGCGAGCCAGGCGTCTGCTGCGCAACGGGCAGGGCGCGCGGCGCGGCAGGGGCCGGGCACGGCCTATCGCCTGTGGGAAGAAGCTGCCCATGCGGGCCGCGCGGCGTTTGATCCGCCCGAAATGACGACCAGCGATCTGGCCCCCTTGGTGTTGACGCTGGCGCAATGGGGGGCAGGCGCACCAGAAGCCATGGCATGGCTTGATCCGCCGCCCGTCGCGGCCACGGCGACGGCGCGCGCTGCGCTTCAGGCGTTGGGCGCGCTGGATGGGGATGGGCGGATTACCGCACATGGCCGCGCCATGGCAAAGCTGCCGATGGAGCCTGCGCTGGCGCACATGCTGTTGTTTGCAGCACAGCGAGGCCAGGCGCGTGAAGCGGCGCGGTTGGCGCTGCTGTTGCAGGAACGCGGCCTTGGCGGGCGCGGTGAAGACCTTGCGCGCAGGCTGGACCGCTGGGCGGGCGAGCGGGGCGGGCGAGCCGATGGATCGCGCAAATTGGCAGACCGCTGGGCGGCGCAGGCAGAGCGGCTGGCGGGCAAGGCCGTTCATTCGCAAGTCCCCACCGGTATCCTGCTGGCCGAAGCCTTCCCGGACAGGATCGCGCGGGCGCGGTCAACCACGGGCGAGGAATGGCAATCGAGTGGCGGGCGCGGCTATCGGCTTGATCCTGCATCACCGCTGGCCACGGCGCGCTGGCTGGTGATCGGCGATGCGCAGGGCGAGGCGCGGGGCGCGCGCATAACGTCGGCCATCGCGCTGGATGAGGCGGATATTTTGCGCCATCTGGCCCACCGCATTGATGAGCGCCATGCCTTGTCATGGAACGAGGCGGAAGCGCGGGTGGAGGCGCGGCTGGAGCGGCGGCTGGGGGCAATCGTGCTGATGCGCGTGCCTGATCCCAAACCTGATCCGCAGGCTGTGGTGGCGGCGCTGATCGATGTGGTGCGCAAGACGGGGCTTGGTGCCTTGCCCTTGGGCGAAAGCGCAAAGGCGCTGATCGAGCGGGCCGGATATGCCGGGTTGGCGGAACTGTCGGAAGCGGCGCTGCTGGATGCGCTGGAGGATTGGCTTGGCCCGGTTCTGACGGGCAGGCGCGATCTGGTCGTTTCAGCGGGCAAGCTGCACGATGCGCTGCTGTCCCGGCTGGACTGGAATGCCAAGGCACAGCTTGACCGGGTGGCGCCCGCGGAGTTTCGTTCTCCCGCTGGAACCAGCCATGCCATCGATTATGCCCATGAAGGTGGGCCTTGCGTAGAACTGCGCGTGCAGGCGTTGTTCGGTATGGACCGACACCCGTGCGTCGGCCAGCCGCCACGTCCGCTACTGCTCAGCCTGACCAGCCCCGGCGGCAAGCCAATCCAGACCACGGCGGATTTGCCCGGTTTCTGGCGCGGATCGTGGCGCGATGTGTGCAAGGACATGAAGGGCCGCTATCCCAAACACCGCTGGCCGGATGAACCGTGGTCAGAAGACCCCAGCCTTAAAACCAAAAACGCCTTCAACGCGGCAAAGCGGACTTGATTTGAACGGCGATTCGTGTGCAAGCGGCAAGCATGTCAGCACGCATCTATCAGCGCCCGAAAAATGCCATGCAGTCCGGCAAGGCCCGGACCAGCGACTGGCTGTTGGAATTCGAACCGGCAGAAGCCAAGCGCCCCGATCCACTGATGGGCTGGGCCGGGTCTGGCGACACGAAGCAGCAGGTGGTCCTGCAGTTCGCCTCTCAGGAAGATGCGCAGGCCTATGCCGACCGGTATGGCATCGAAGCGCATGTCATTCCCACGCCGCCGCGCAAGCTGAAGCTGCAAAGCTACGCCGACAACTTTCGCTGATTTTTGTCCGGCCATGGGGCTGGACAAGTCATCGCATCACCGCCATATCCCGCGC
Organism: Novosphingobium sp. SL115; assembly: GCF_026672515.1. Classification (GTDB taxonomy): domain Bacteria; phylum Pseudomonadota; class Alphaproteobacteria; order Sphingomonadales; family Sphingomonadaceae; genus Novosphingobium. Next base: position 1,636,037 of record NZ_JAPPRG010000002.1, read on the forward strand.
CGGGAGTCGGTCGGACGTTAGCGTCCGCCAACTTGGTCAGGTCCGGAAGGAAGCAGCCACAACGGGTTGCGGCGGGTCGGCCGGCTCCTTTATTCCCCCGTCATCACCGCTTTCATGCGCGACCGCGCTTCATTGCGCGATCCCGTGGCGGGGATAAGTCCGGCGACTTTGCCAAGGCCGATGGGCGGCATGTTGCCATAAATCGTCTCATACGATCCGGCGGAAATCGCATAAGTTTCGTGGAATATGCCCACGGTGCCGTCGTTGCCGACGGCCTTGTTGAACGCGGTCCATGCAGGCCAGTGCTTCTGGTCACGGTCGCGCGCATAGGCTTCCAGGCTGTCGAAATCGCGCCAGTATTGCAGAAGGGCAATAGTGCGCAGATCGCGCAGCATCGTTTCGGTGCCCAGAAATCCGCTGTCGGGGTTGGCCGCCAGTTCCTGGATCATCGGTCCCATGGCGCGGGCGACCGGCAGCCATTTGCGCAGCTTGCGGAAATGGTTGATCCGCATGCCGATCACGAAGACGACAAGCGGACGGTCGAAATCCGCGGTGAAGCGGCCGGGGATGACACTGTTCATGCGCTTAAAGTTGCATTATGCAACTTAACTGTCAATCCACCGATTCCGCACTTGAGGGCATTCGACATTCGCGGGCCAAGCGCTTAGTTATGGTCGGCAATGGCCGATTCCACCGATATGTTTGGCGATCCCGTTCCCGAGGGTGAAGGCCAGCCGACTGCTGCCGAACTGGAAGCAGCAGGCCAGTCCGCGATGTTTGGCGAACCCGCGCCGGTTCCAGCAGTCCCGCCAAGCCCGCCGCCACCCGTTGCCGCCGCGCCCGTCGTTCAGCCCTATCGCGTTCTGGCGCGCAAATATCGTTCGCAGACCTTTGCCGAACTGATTGGGCAGGATGCGATGGTGCAGACGCTGGCCAACGCGATCCGCCGCGACCGGTTGGCTCATGCCTTTTTGATGACCGGGGTGCGCGGCGTTGGCAAAACGTCCACCGCACGCCTGATTGCCAAGGCACTGAACTGCATCGGCCTTGATGGGCAGGGCGGGCCGACCATCGATCCGTGCGGACAGTGCGAACCGTGCCGCGCCATTGCCGAAGGCCGCCATATCGATGTGATCGAAATGGACGCTGCATCGCACACCGGCGTTGATGACGTGCGCGAGATCATCGAAGCAGTGCGCTATGCCGCTGTTTCGGCACGCTATAAAATCTACATCATCGACGAAGTTCACATGCTGTCGCGCAATGCGTTCAACGCCTTGCTCAAGACGCTGGAAGAACCGCCCGCGCATGTGAAATTCCTTTTCGCCACGACCGAGGTGGACAAGCTGCCGGTAACGGTGCTGTCGCGTTGCCAGCGGTTTGACCTGAAGCGCATAACCGCGCCTCTGCTGGCCAGTCATTTCGCCATGATCTGCGAAAAGGAAGGCGTTGAGGCCGAGGATGAAGCGCTGGGCATGGTTGCCGCTGCTGCCGAAGGTTCGGTGCGCGATGGCCTGTCCATCCTCGATCAGGCGATCAGCCATGCCGACCTGATTGGCAGTGACGATGGCAAGACACGCGTATCTGCCGATCAGGTGCGGCAGATGCTGGGTCTGGCTGACAAGACCATGCAGCGCCGCCTGCTGGAAGCAGTGCTTTCCGGGCACGGCGGCACGGTGCTGGAAGAAGTGGCGCAGCAATATGCGCTGGGCATCGAACCCATCGCCATGATGCGCGCGCAGATGGATGTGGTGCACCGCATCACGGTGGCGCAAGTGGGCGGGATTGGTCCCGATGTGCGTTCCACCGAGGAACGCGAAGCGCTGGAAAGCTGGGCCAAGGTTCTGGCTGCGGGGCAGCTTCATCGCCTGTGGCAACTGTTGCTGAAGGGTTATGAAGAAGTGAAGGTTGCGCCCGATCCGCTGGTGGCGGCGCAGATGGCCTTGCTGCGCGTGATGCATGCGGCTGAAATGCCCGATCCTGGCGGATTGGTGCGCAAGCTGGAAGAACTGGCATCGCGACCGGCAATTGCAGCTTCTGCGCCCGTATCGGGCGGCGGGGAAGGGGGATCGACCGATACGCCCACCAGCATGGCTCATCCGGCAAGCGAATCCGCCTTGCCTGCGGCGGCGGTCGATTGGCAGGCGTTGGTCGAGCAGGTGGAGCACGTCTCTCCGCTCGTCGGGGCAACGATGCGTCTGGCCGTGCGGGTTGTTGACCTGAAACCCGGACAGTTGCGTTATCAACTCGCGCCGGGCTTGCCGGGCGATCCGGGAGCCGATATCCGACGCGCGCTAAACCACATTACGGGCGATGCCTGGGTGGTTGAGCAGGCATCGGGTCAGGCTCTGCCCAGTCTTGAGGAAGCCAAGGCCCAGAAAGCCGAGGCTGATGATGCCGCATTGAAAGAAAATCCGCTGGTGAAGGCCGCGCTGGAAGCCTTTCCGGGCGCGGTGATTATCGATGAAGACAGCTCGCGAGAGCATGAGAAAAGACCCTGGAGCAAACGCGCATGAAGTCGATGGAAGAGATGATCCAGGCCGCCCAGCAGGCGGCGCAGACCATCCAGAAACAGATGGAAGACGCCCAAGGCCGTCTTGACGCGATCGAGATTGAAGGCGTGGCCGGTGGCGGTCTGGTGCGGATCAAGGCTTCGGCCAAGGGGCGCGTGATCGGCGTTTCGATTGACGACAGCCTGATGGCCGCGTCCGAAAAGGGCATTCTGGAAGATCTGGTGGCCGCGGCGTTCAACGATGCCCGCACTCGTGCTGATGCCACGGCGGCAGAAGAAATGCAGAAGGTGCAGATGGCGGCGGGCATTCCGCCGGGGTTCAAGCTGCCGTTCTGAACGGTTGGTCCCATCTGGTTAATGAATTTGCGACGAAAGGCTTGCGGTTAGGCAAACCGCAAGCCAATGCTTTTGCTCGAAACAAATTGATGAACAGGATGGGGATTTCGCTTGAGTATTTCTTTGCTTGCCAGTGCCGCTCTGATTGTTGCACCTGGAGCCTTGGCAGGCGAAGCTAATTTTCAGGCTGCCAGTGTGCAGGAATCCGCGCCGGTAACAAACTGCACAGCGCAGCAGTCCCCGCTGGCTGGCGCAAGTAATGATGCCGGGCAAGCTCCTGAGTCCCCGCTTGTTGATGCGCCGTCTTCGCCGGTTGTCCTGCCGCAGCCCAGTTTCGGCACCGCCAATGTCAGAAGCAGTGGCGCGCAAGCGCCTTCCGCACCGCCGCCGCTGGATGAAATCAGCCAGCAGGCGCCTATCGTCGTTTCGGGTGACAAGGCACCGCCACAAGACCCGATGCAGTCGGTCAATCAGGCATCCTATGACGCCGTTCAGGCTGTTGACGGCGCGCTGGTTGCGCCTTTGGCGGCGGGCTATGAAAAAGCGGTGCCTGGCCCCATCCGCACCGGGCTGCGCAATGTCCTGCTCAACCTGACCGAACCCATTGTTGCGTTGAACTTCCTGTTGCAGTTGAAGCCGGGCAAGGCGGCCGAAACGGTGGGCAGGTTTGCGATCAATTCCACCGTGGGTATCGGTGGGCTGATCGATGTGGCCAAGAAAAAGCCCTTCAACCTGCCGTACCGGCGCAACGGCTTTGCCTATACCATGGGTTATTATGGCATTGGTTCAGGGCCTTACATGTTCCTGCCGCTGGTCGGGCCAACCACCTTGCGCGATGCCATCGGGCTTGGGCTGGACCGCTTCCTGATGCCATTTGCGGTGGGCGGACCTTTGCGCCACCCGGCTTATGTCTATGGCGGTTTCGTGGTCCGTTCGCTGGATGACCGGGTGGAGAACGATGCGCTGTTCAAGCGCATTCGGGAAGAATCCAATCCTTATGCCAGCTATCGCGAACTCTATCTGCAAACCCGGCAGGCTGAAATCGATGCCTTGAAGGGCAAGGCCGACTTCCAGCGTGAAGGCAGCATCGTCCTGCCACCGACTGCACCTGCGATTGCCCAGCCTGTTGTCCAAACACCTGTTGTCCAGACGCCTGTTGCCTCGGAACCTGTGGAAGCAGCGCCACTTCGCCCTGTTTTCGTGTCAGAGCCGGTCGTCCAGCAGTTGCCTGAGGGGTATCGTCCGCGCGGTTGACCGGTCGCCGGCGGCCAATCAGCTTTCCAGCAGCAGCGAAAAATCGCGCAGCATTTCCCATGCCTTGCCGGTGGACATCATCAGCAGGCCATCGGATTCCAGCCCGGCCAGACGCTTTATCATCTGTGCCACAGTGGCTGTGTTTCCCGGACTCATGCCATATGTCGAAACCAACACTTCGGGGTGGTGCGAAAGGCTGTTTTCGAATAACAGGTCCACGTTCTGCGGCTGAAATCCAAAGCCCAGAAACGCCAGTCGCTTGGCCCCTGCCACAGCCATCCGCACTTCACGCAGCGCGTTGCGGTCCTGGCTGCGTTCGTTCAGCGATTTGAGCTGGCCCGATATGGCGTGGATATTCCACGGCTGTTCCACGCCCCATTCGGTTTGCGGTGCGTCGCCCTGTTGCCAAGGCAACTGGCCGATCATGCCATGGGGGTGAATAATCTGCAGCTTTTCGGCGATCACCTGCTGTGCTTCCTTCAGGTCGATCCCATAGGCCATGACCAGCGCATAGGGCAGGAAGTGTTCAACACAGCGGTCGTAATTGAAATTGATGATCGTGACCTGTTCCAGCGTCTGCGCGATGCGGCTGCGCGGCACGCCGGACGTTATCAACTGGCCCAGTTGATAGATCCAGCATTCGGCGATTTTGCCCTGCAGCGGCAATTCTCCCGGCACACGCGGCGCATCGCGCAGGCTTGAGCGCGATTCGGCCTGCCCGATGAAAAATGTCACCGCCAGCTTGCCGCAGGCCAGCACCAGCGGATCATGGTCGTATTGTTCCAGCACGGTATCGATTGAACGGCCAAGACGGCAGGCGTTGCGCAATCTTTCCGCTGCGGCAGCGACATCTTCCACCGGCTTGTTCATCCGCTCGGCCAGCTTGTAGATATTGCGCAGCAGCAGCTGGCCGTCGCGGGTCGACGTATCGGATGCCGTCCGTTTGAAATCGTAGCCCTGAATGATGCGGGCAAGTAGTTCTGAATTTGTGGGAAATTGCAGTTCGGCACTGGCTCCGGCACCGACGATCAGCGTTGTCTTTGTTCGCAACATTCTGGTGACTGTCCCCCCAGCAGTCACACGGCAATGCGGCATCATACCTAATATCCGGTTTACGCAATCGTATCAGATATGCGATTCATCCTGCGCCTGCGAAGCGTTGTTGTTGCGGTGATCCACAACCGAAGTGGCAAAAGCCATTGCGAGCGGGGCGGGGCACCCCCATATCCGGAAAAAGCCCCCGGCAACGTGCCGGGCAGGATGGAACAGAAGTGCTCATGAATCTCTACCCCCTTCTTCCCTTGCGCGACATTGTGGTTTTCCCCGGCATGGTCGTTCCCTTGTTCGTGGGGCGTGAAAAGTCGGTAGCGGCGCTTGAGGCGGCCATGGCCGGCAACAAGGATATTTTCCTTCTGGCGCAGCTTGATCCAGGCTGTGACGATCCTGACCGTGATGATCTTTATGATACCGGTGTTGTCGCCAGCGTTCTGCAACTGCTGAAACTGCCTGATGGCACAGTGCGCGTGCTGGTCGAAGGGCGTGACCGGGCAACGCTACAGTCGTTGCGCGAAGAAAGCTCGGCCAATGGCCCAATGCTGGTAGCGCAGGTCGAACCGCAGGAACCGGTGATTGCGCAAAGCACCGAAGTTTCCGCCATGATGCGTTCGGTGGTCGATCAGTTTGCCGAATACGCCAAGCTGTCCAAAAAGCTGCCGCAGGACGCAGGTGGCCAGTTGGGCGAGATTGAAGAAGCAGGCAAACTGGCCGATTCCGTGGCCGCAAACCTTGCCGCAAAGGTGGCCGACAAGCAGGCCGTGCTGTCTGAAACCGATCCGCTGAAGCGCCTCGAAATGGTGCTCTCCTTCATGGAGGGCGAACTGGGCGTCCTGCAGGTTGAACGCAAAATCCGTGGCCGCGTGAAGCGCCAGATGGAAAAGACCCAGCGCGAATATTACCTCAACGAACAGCTTAAGGCGATTCAGTCTGAACTGGGCGGCGGCGATGATGGTGAAGCCAACGAAATTGCCGAACTGCAGGACAAGATCGACAAGCTGAAGCTGTCCAAGGAGGCCAAGGCAAAGGCGCAGGCCGAGCTGAAAAAGCTCAAGACCATGCAGCCGATGAGCGCGGAAGCCACCGTCATCCGCAACTACCTCGACGTGCTGCTGGGCCTGCCATGGGGCAAGCGTTCAAAGCTGAAGAAGGATATTCCGGCTGCGCAAGCGGTGCTGGATGCCGATCATTACGCGCTGGAAAAGGTAAAGGACCGGATCGTCGAATATCTGGCGGTTCAGGCACGCACCAACAAGCTGAAGGGGCCGATCCTGTGCCTCGTCGGTCCTCCGGGTGTGGGCAAGACGTCGCTGGGCAAGTCGATTGCCAAGGCCACCGGGCGCGAATTCGTGCGCCAATCGCTTGGCGGCGTGCGCGACGAGGCTGAAATTCGAGGCCACCGCCGCACCTATATCGGTTCGCTGCCGGGCAAGATTGTCACCAATCTGCGCAAGGCTGGTGCTTCCAACCCGCTGTTCCTGCTGGATGAAATCGACAAGTTGGGGCAGGATTTCCGGGGTGACCCGGCATCGGCGCTGCTTGAAGTGCTGGACCCTGAACAGAACGGCAAGTTCCAGGATCACTACCTTGAACTTGATATCGATCTGTCGGACGTGATGTTTGTCTGCACGGCCAACAGCCTCAACCTGCCGCAGCCGCTGCTTGATCGCATGGAGATCATCCGGCTTGAAGGCTACACCGAGGACGAAAAGGTCGAGATTGCCGAACGCCATCTGGTGCAAAAGCAGGTCGAAGCGCATGGGTTGAAGAAGGGTGAATTTACCCTGACGCAGGAAGCCCTGCGCGATCTGATCCGCTATTACACCCGCGAAGCCGGTGTCCGCACACTGGAGCGTGAAGTTGCGCGCCTAGCCCGCAAATCGCTGCGTCAGATCCTTGAAGGCAAGGTCAAGTCGGTTACGATCACCCCTGAAAATCTTGATGATTTTGCCGGTGTGCGGAAATTCCGCCACGGCATGTCGGACGAGGAAAATCAGGTTGGCGCGGTGACCGGTCTTGCGTGGACCGAGGTTGGCGGCGAACTGCTGACCATCGAAAGCGTGACCGTGCCGGGCAAGGGCGCGGCAAAGACCACCGGCAAGCTGGGCGAAGTGATGAGCGAGAGCGTCCAAATGGCGTTCAGCTTCGTCAAGGCGCGCAGCCCGGCCTATGGCATCAAGCCTTCGATCTTCCAGCGCAAGGATCTGCACATCCACCTGCCCGAAGGCGCCGTGCCCAAGGACGGGCCAAGCGCGGGTATCGGCATGGTCACCGCCATGGTTTCCACGCTTACCGGCATTCCGGTGCGGGCAGACGTGGCGATGACCGGCGAGGTTACGCTGCGTGGCCGTGTTTTGGCGATTGGCGGGCTGAAAGAAAAGCTGCTTGCGGCCTTGCGCGGGGGCATCAAGACCGTGCTGATCCCGGAAGAGAACCGCAAGGATCTGGCCGAAATTCCCGCCAATATCCGCGAAGGGTTGGACATCATTCCTGTTGCCCACGTTGATGAAGTGCTGGCGCGTGCGTTGACTGCGATGCCGGAGCCTGTCGAATGGACTGAAGCCGATGACCTTGCCACGCAACCGGCCCCGGTCGCTGCGGCACCGGTGTCGTCAAAGACCGCGCATTGAAGTTTGGGGCAGGCGACACGGCATAACCTCGTCAGCCTGCCCAGACGACAAAGTGTTGGGTCAAGTGCCGGATTTCGGGGTGGAATCCGTGGGTTTCATCGCATTTGGCTTTGACAGGCGGGCGGTTCTCCGCTCTCTTCCCGCGCACCCGAAAGGCGATTCAAACCCAAACTTTCCCAAGAAAAAGATTTAGGGGGTTCCGCAATGAACAAAAACGATCTGATCGGCGCAGTTGCCGATGCCAGTGGCCTGTCGAAGGGCGATGCGACCAAGGCTGTAGAAGCTGTTTTCGAATCGATCTCCAGTGTGCTGGCAAAGGGCGAAGAAGTGCGCCTGGTCGGTTTCGGCACTTTCTCGGTTGCCAAGCGCAAAGCGTCCACCGGGCGCAACCCGCGAACTGGCGAACCGATGTCAATCAAGGCTTCTGCCCAGCCCAAGTTCAAGGCTGGCAAGGGCCTGAAAGACGCCGTGAATTGACGGTATAACGGTGCGGTATCCGCTGCGCCGATGGCATTGAAAAAGCCGCGCTGCTCGCATGAGCCGCGCGGCTTTTTCTTGCCCGTCCCGATTGTTCAGTGGGCGATTTTTATCAGGGCCGTGGGCGCAGCAGTGGTGCGGGCGTTCACTTTCCACTCCAGCTTGCGCCCCAGCGGCGAAGATACCGGTCCGTCATCGGTGTTGTTGGCCAGAATCTCGCCATCGCTGACCAGCGTCAGCACACCGTCCAGCACTGGCTGGCTATCGCCACCGTTTCTCCCGCTCTTTTCGTCCGCCACAGCAGCGGCCATGCCCATCAGCGGAGAATTTGATGCGTTCGACGCGAAAGCAGGCGCTTCCACCCTGACGCTGCCGTCGACGCGGCGGATGATGGTGACAAAAGGCGCAACCATTGGGAATTTTTCGATGGTGGGGAAGGTGAAGTCATGATCGAGGCGGCCCGCTATTGCGAACTCTACCTCGAAACGGCCATCACCCTTGTCGATCACTGACTTCCACCCTTTCTGGCGGCGCAGTCGTTCGGCAAATTCCTGTGCGGCGCGTGGATCGCTGGGGTCCAGCCCGCCGAACATGGTCTTCATCATCTTTTCTTCGGAAGCCTTGCGCTCTTGTGCCGCGGCTTTGTTGGCTACCTGTTCATCGTCCCATACCTGCTTCTGTTCGGCCAGTTCGTCATCCGTGCAGGTGCGTTCCTCGCCGGTTTCGTCGTTATAGCAGGTCGACGGCTCGAACGTTGCATCAGCCGTGTCCTTGTTACGTTCGTTCGCAGCCATTTTGGACAGCGCCAGGACATGAATGTCTCCTTTGTAGGAGAAATCGAACGACCCGTCCTTGCGCAGGGCAATGTCGGACACGAACTTGCCGGGCAGCAAGACGCATCCGGCCAGCAGGATAACAGCAGCCAAAGTAGCCGCAATTGCACCATAACGCCGCATAATTCCCTCCCTCAGGCGTGCTTCAGTCGTCGCGGGTGGCGACTGCATAAAGCGCAATTGCCGCAGCATTCGAGACGTTCAGGCTTTCAATCGCCGAAGCAATCGGGAGGCGCGCGATCGAATCGCAATGCTGGGCGACATTGTGGCGCAGGCCTTCGCCTTCCGCGCCCAGCACCAGCACCACTGGCCCGGCGGGAACCGCGGATGGGAACACCGCCTTGCCATCGCCATCAAGGCCGATTCGCCAGTATCCGGCTTCGGACATGCGTTCCAGCGCGCGCGAAAGGTTTACCACCCGCACCCATGGCACCGTTTCCAGCGCACCCGATGCCGATTTGGCCAGCGTGCCCGATTCGAGCGGGGCATTGCGGTCCTGCGTGACCAGCGCGGCCACGTTGAACGCCGCGCACGACCGCAGAATTGCGCCGACGTTGTGCGGATCGGTGACCGAATCGAGCACGACAAGGGTGCGGCCGTCCGATTCTTCGAGAACGTCATCCAGCGCCACATCATCCAGCGGCGCGCAATCCAGCACAAGTCCCTGATGTGGCGCGTCGCGCGCAACCAACCGCCCCAGATCGGCCGCCTGTGCGTATTCCACAGGCAGCGATGCGGGCAGTTCGGCATCGTGCGCGTCCAGCATGGCCTGAATCGCCTCGCGCGTTCCCCACAGTTTCTTGGCGGTGCGATTGGGGTTGGTCAGCGCCGCTTCGATGGCGTGGCGGCCCCACAGGCGGATCGCGCCCGCACTGCCCCGGCCAGAGCCGCGCCCGCCCTGCATGCGCCCTGCACGGCCGCGCAGGGCCTTTCCTTTGGGTTGATCGTCGTGGCGGGGCATGTGGCACCTTTTCCTGAAGCATTGAATAATTCGTGCCGCGCATGCCAGCCTACCCATTGACAGGCAAGAGATGCTTCGCCAAAGGGACCGCCTCTCGGCCGGACGGTCTCCTCGGAGATCATCAAAATCGGTCTTCCTTTCGAGGAAAACCGGCACCGGCAGCACTGGTGTGGACAGGTGGCCGAGTGGTTAATGGCAGCAGACTGTAAATCTGCCCGCGAGAGCGTACGCTGGTTCGAATCCAGCCCTGTCCACCACCGCCGCCCCTCTGGCAGCCGCCCTTCAGGGGCGGCAATGTTGCAAATAAATTCATGCAATCTGGATGATCTGTCGATTTAATCGACCAATTAATATGCATTGCATGTGGAGCGTCGTTGCGTCAGTCATGGTGCATGACCACGATCAGAATTCCCGTGCAGGGCGGGTTGCACATCATTGCCGACGAACTGGGCATGCGCGGCGCGCCGACGGTGATACTGGGGCACGGTGGCGGCCAGACGCGGCATAGCTGGGACCGGGCGGGGCATGAGCTGGCTGCGGCTGGCTATCATGTCATCAATTATGATCTTCTGGGCCATGGAGAGAGCGAGTGGGAGCCGGAGGGTGACTATTCCTATCGTCGGCGCGCCGCTGATCTTGCTGCGATCCGCGATCTGGCGGGCGACAGTTTTGCCTTCGTTGGCGCTTCATTGGGCGGCCTTTCGGCGATGGCGGCCGCGTGCCACGGCACTGTGCCAGTGGCGCTGGTGCTGGTTGATGTGGTCGCCCGACTGGCCGAAGAAGGGGTTGATCGCATCGTCGGATTCATGACGGCCAATCCCGATGGCTTTGCTTCGCTGGAAGATGCGGCGGACGCGATTTCGGCATACTATCCTGATCGACCGCGCCCAACGCGGCTCGACGGGCTGCGCAAGAACCTGCGGCGGGGCGATGATGGCCGCTTTCGCTGGCACTGGGACCCCAAATTCTTGACGACCGGGCGCGAACATGGATCGATTCCCGACATGCTGGATGCGGCGGCATGGACCGCCCACATCCCCACATTGCTGGTGCGCGGCATGAAATCGGACATTGTGACGAACGAAGGTGTGGCCGACCTTTCCACCCGCATTGCCCGGCTTGAGGTGGCCGATATCAGTGGGGCAGGGCACATGGTTGCCGGTGACCGGAACGATCAGTTCAACGCCGCGGTCATCGGCTTCCTGGGGCGGGTCATGCCGCCCGGTGCGTAGAATCGGGAAGTTTGCTTGTCCCCGCGCATGGCAACGCCTAGATGGGACAAATGTCTGGTGAAATTCTCGATAACCGTGGTCGCGGCACCGCCGGATGGTCTTGGCCATCCATCCATCCCGAAGGGCGCAAGTTCGCGCTGATTTCTGCGGTTGCCAGTGGCGGCGCGGCATTCATGGCATGGGAAACCATTGCCTGGCCGCTCGCTTTTCTGACGATTGGCATTCTCGCGTTCTTTCGCGATCCGGTGCGGGTAACCCCGCGCGATGACAAGTTCGTGGTGTCGCCCGCCGACGGCCTGATTACGCTGATTCAGAAAGTGCCGCCCCCGCGCGAACTGTGTGCGGAAGATGGCAGTGGCGTTCGCGGGATGAGCGATGCGCCGGTCACGCGCGTATCGGTGTTCATGTCGGTGTTTGACGTTCACATCAATCGCTCGCCGATCGCAGGGACGATCCGCCGCGTGGTCTATATCCCCGGCAAGTTCCTCAATGCCGACCTCGACAAGGCGAGTGAAGAGAACGAGCGTCAGCACTTTCTGGTTGAGCGCCCGGACGGTGTGCAGATCGGCTTTACCCAGATCGCAGGCCTGATTGCACGGCGCATCGTTCCGTTCGTCAAGGGGGGCGATATTGTTGCCGTGGGCCAGCGCGTCGGGCTGATCCGCTTTGGCAGCCGGGTGGATGTCTATCTTCCTGCCGGGACTGAACCCAAAGTGCTTATGGGGCAAAAAGTTGTCGCCGGTGAGACGATTCTTGCAGAGATCGGCGAAGCCCCGATGATCGAAGGTATTGGCCAATGAGCCGGAGCCAGTGACCATGGACACCGGGGATGACGTCTTCAGTGGCGATGATTTCGGTCGCCGCCGCTTGCCTCGCGGGCTGACCTTGCGGGCGCTTGTTCCCAATGCGATCACTTCGGGCGCGCTGTGCTGCGGACTTACCGGCATTCGCTTTGCCATCGGGGGTGATTTCAAGTCTGCGGTCATGGCTGTGATTCTCGCCGGGGTGCTGGATGGCATCGATGGCCGGGTTGCGCGTCTGATGAAGGCGCAATCGCGCTTTGGTGCGGAACTCGACAGCCTGTCCGACGCGATCTCTTTCGGTGTGGCGCCGTCGCTCATTCTGTATCTGTGGGCGTTGCAGGACATGCCGCGCTTTGGTTGGTTTGCTGCGCTGGCGCTGGCCGTGTGCTGTGCGCTGCGTCTTGCCCGGTTCAATGCGCGTATCGACATGGCCGAACAGCCACACAAAAGCGCCGGTTTCTTGACCGGCGTTCCTGCGCCGGTGGGGGCAGGGCTGGCGTTTCTGCCGCTGTATCTGTGGATTGCCAGCGGGCGCGAAGAGTTCCGCGATCCCATTGGCATTGCTGCCTGGACCGCACTTATCGCGTTCCTGATGATATCCAATCTTGCGACGTTAAGCTGGACTTCGTTGAGGCCGCGCCGGGCGATCCGGCTAGAAGTGATTGCCCTGTTTGGGCTGGTGATTGCCGCCCTGCTGACCGAGCCGTGGCTGACGCTTGTCGGGATCTGCGCGGTTTATATGTTGATGGTGCCTGTTGGTATCGTGCGTTACGCCCGTTTCAAGCGGCAGCGCGCAGAACCCGAACGACACGAACCGCTTCCCCGCGCCTGATCGCGCGCCGCATCAGGCGGCGTGTCTGCGGAACACCCCCCACCGGCGTCGAAGGCGCTGGATGCGCGGTGATGTGGAACAGAAATTCACGGTCACGCTGCAACGTGCGGTACTCAGCGATAAGCGCCAAAATCTGCCCGCGTCGTCCCTGCATTGTCACGACAATGGCGCCAATTGCGAAAGTGGCGGCGGCAGCGAAAAGCATGGTGCACAGCAGAGCGAGCATGGGCGCGTTTCCTTGGCTTTTTCCCTTGTGACACGGTTCCTGTTTGACCAGGAAAGGTCTGTGGAAAACTTTCGAGTTGCTGTAATGTTCCTGACGGAGCGAGAACTGATTCGGTTATGGAGCTAATGTTCTCCATTTGTTCCGTTCCGTCAAGCGCAAAAACTGCGCGTATCGGCCTGTTCGCTTGATTTCTTCTGCATCACGCAGACTTTTGCCCAAATCCGGGGTGGCTTTTCTTGTCCTGCTGATCTAAGGGCCGCCCCGCCGAAGGATTTCGCTGGCATGGTGCTGGCGGACGAAATTGGCAATCCACACGGGAAGCACATTCACCGGTGCCAGCAGCAAGTATCCCATTCGGGGCTTGCGCGGTTCCAGCTTCCCGGAGGCAGAAACCGGAAAGGAATTACTTATGGCGGCACCCGTCGTCACGATGCATCAGCTTATCGAAGCAGGCGCGCACTTCGGTCACCAGACCCACCGCTGGAACCCGCGCATGAAGCCGTACATCTTCGGCGCCCGCAACGGCATCCACATCCTCGATCTGTCGCAGACCGTGCCGCTCATGGCGCGTGCGCTTGAGTTCATCTCGGCCACCGTTCAGGCTGGTGGCAAGGTGCTGTTCGTCGGCACCAAGCGTCAGGCGCAGGAACAGATTGCACAGGCTGCGCGCGCGTCGGGCCAGCACTATGTCAACCACCGCTGGCTGGGCGGTATGCTCACCAACTGGAAGACCATTTCGGGTTCGATCAAGCGTTTCAAGGCGCTGGAAGAACAGCTTTCGGGCGACACCGCTGGCCTGACCAAGAAGGAAGTCCTTCAGCTCACCCGCGAACGTGACAAGTTCGAACTGTCGCTTGGCGGCATTCGCGACATGGGCGGTATCCCGGACGTGATGTTCGTGATCGACGCCAACAAGGAAGAACTGGCGATCAAGGAAGCCAACGTCCTGGGTATCCCGGTCGTTGCCATCCTCGACTCGAACGTCTCGCCCGAAGGCATCGCGTTCCCGATCCCGGCGAACGACGACGCCAGCCGTGCAATCCGCCTTTATTGCGAAGCGGTTGCCGCTGCTGCAACCAAGGGTGGCCGTGAAGCTGTGATCGCTTCGGGTGCTGATCTTGGTGCCATGGCTGAACCGCTGGCCGAAGAAGCCGCGGAAGCCTGATCCGGTTTTTCGTGTGACGGCCCGGTCTTTGAACGGGGCCGTCACCGAAATGTCCCGGATATGAATTACGGGCCGCGGCACTTGCTGCGGCCTTCCCCGTTTTCAAGAATAAAGGATCAACGCGATGGCTTATACCGCCGCTGACGTGAAGAACCTGCGCGAGCGCACTGGCGCCGGCATGATGGATTGCAAGAAGGCTCTCGACGAAGCCGGTGGCGATTTCGAAGCCGCGGTTGACGCGCTGCGCGCCAAGGGCCTTGCCGCTGCTGCCAAGAAGTCGAGCCGCACCGCTGCTGAAGGTCTGGTCGGCGTTGCCGTTTCGGGCACCAAGGGCGTTGCCGTCGAAGTAAACTCGGAAACCGACTTCGTTGCGAAGAACGACCAGTTCCAGGACTTCGTGCGCAAGGTTACCGAAGTTGCGCTGACCACCGGCGCTGCCGAAGTCGACGCGCTCAAGGACGCAGCTTATCCCGACGGTGGCACCGTCGCCGAAAAGCTGACCAACAACGTCGCCACCATTGGCGAAAACCAGCAGATTCGCCGCATCAAGCATGTGTCGGTTTCGCAGGGCGTTGTCGTGCCTTACATGCACAATGCCGCTGCCACCAACCTTGGCAAGATCGGCGTTCTGGTTGCTCTGGAATCCGAAGCTGCGGCTGACGTGCTGGAAGCACTGGGCAAGCAGATTTCGATGCACATCGCTGCGGCTTTCCCGCTGGCGCTGACCGTCGATGACCTTGACGCCGAACTGATCGCCCGCGAACGTAAGATCGCGGCTGAAAAGGCTGCTGAAAGCGGCAAGCCCGCTGAAGTGCAGGCCAAGATGGTCGATGGCGCCGTGGCCAAGTATGCCAAGGAAAACGCTCTCCTTTCGCAGATCTTCGTGATGGACAACAAGTCCACCATCCAGCAGGTCGTTGACGCTGCCGGCAAGGAAGCTGGCGCGAAGATCGTGCTGAAGGACTATGTCCGCTTCCAGCTCGGCGAAGGCATCGAGAAGGAAGAAACCGACTTCGCTGCCGAAGTGGCTGCTGCTGCCGGCATCAAGTAAGTCTGCAAACAACGATCCCCGCATGGGCGGCCCGTCACAATCGGGTCTGCCGGTGCGGGGATTGTTGTGTCTTGCGCCCTTGGCACGGCCCCTGACAGGGTTATAAGGGCCGCCAAATCCCCTCCCAAGATACGAGTTTGTCCCGACTATGAGCCAGCCCATCGCAAAGCGCATCCTCCTGAAGCTGTCGGGCGAAGTGCTGATGGGAGAGCAGCAGTTCGGGATCGATACCGATTATGTTGCCCGCCTCGCACGTGAAGTGAAGGATGCGCGCGACAACGGTCTGGAAATCTGCCTGGTGATCGGCGGGGGTAACATCTTTCGCGGCATGGCCGGTGCGGCCAAGGGGATGGACCGCGCGCAGGCTGATTACATGGGCATGCTGGCCACCGTGATGAACGCGCTGGCCATGCAGTCGGCGCTAGAACAGCTTGGCGTCCCAACCCGCGTGCAGTCGGCCATCGAAATGGACAAGGTGTGCGAACCGGTGATCCGTCGCCGCGCAGAACGCCATCTTGAAAAGGGCCGTATCGTTATTTTTGCTGCTGGCGTTGGCGCACCCTATTTCACGACCGATTCCGGCGCAGCATTACGCGCTGCCGAAATGCGCTGCGACGCCCTGTTCAAGGGCACCAGCGTCGATGGGGTCTATAATGCCGACCCGAAAAAAGATCCTTCAGCAAAGCGTTATGATACCGTGGATTACGACACGGTTCTGGCAGACAACCTGAAGGTCATGGATGCCAGCGCGGTGGCGCTGTGCCGTGATAACAATATCCCGATCGTCGTCTTCTCCATCCGCGAACGGGGCAATCTGGCCCGCGTGCTGGCGGGTGAGGGGACGAAGACCACTGTTAAAAAGGAAGCCTGACATGGCCAAGTATGACAAGGCTGATCTCGAACGCCGCATGAAAGGCGCTGTGGAATCGCTCAAGGGCGATCTTTCAGGCCTGCGCACCGGCCGCGCCAACACCGCGCTGCTCGATCCGGTCATGGTCGAGGTTTATGGCAGCCACATGCCGCTGGCGCAGGTTGCCACCGTGTCGGCACCTGAACCGCGTCTGCTTTCGGTGCAGGTATGGGACAAATCGAACATCGGTCCTGTTGAAAAGGCCATCCGTTCGGCAGGTCTTGGCCTGAATCCCATCAACGATGGCAACAACCTGCGTCTGCCGATCCCGGATCTTACCGAGGAACGCCGCAAGGAACTGGCCAAGCTTGCCAGCAAATATGCCGAAAGCGCCCGCATCGCGATCCGCAACGTGCGACGTGATGGCATGGACGCACTGAAGGCTGATGAAAACAAGAAGGAAATCTCGGAGGACGAGCGCAAGCGCGCCGAGACAGACCTGCAGAAGCTGACCGACGATATCGTCAAGCAGGCCGATGAAGCCGCTGCTGCCAAGGAAAAGGAAATCCTCGGCAAGTGAACGCAGTGTCGGCCTCGAATGGTCCGGATGCTGTGGGCGGAACTGCTGCAGGCGGAGTTCGTCACGTTGCCATCATCATGGATGGCAACGGGCGATGGGCGAAAAAGCGTTTCATGCCGCGCGCGTTCGGGCACAAGCGCGGTGTTGATACCGTGCGCGAAGTCGCCCGCGCAGCGCGTAGCATGGGGCTTGAGGCGCTGACGCTCTATGCCTTCTCGTCCGAGAACTGGAAACGGCCAGAGGACGAAATTGCCGATCTGATGGGCCTGTTGCGCACCTTCATTCGCAGCGACCTTGATGAATTCATCGCCAATAATATCCGACTCAAGATCATCGGTGATTATCAGGCGCTTGCGCCCGATATTGTGGAGATGATCGAAGATGCGATGGCCCGCACGGCGGGGAATTCCGCCACCACGCTGGCCATTGCGCTGAATTACGGTTCGCAGCAGGAAATCGCGCGCGCTGCCGCCCGTGCGGCGGCCAAGGGTGCGATCACGGCAGAGGCGATCGAGGCTGAACTGGATACCGCCGATCTGCCGCCGCTTGATCTGCTGATCCGCACGTCGGGCGAAATCCGCTTGTCCAACTTCCTGTTGTGGCAGGCCGCTTATGCTGAAATGTGGTTCACCGATGTGCTGTGGCCCGATTTTACGGCAACTCATCTGAAGGACGCGCTGGACCAGTTCGCATCGCGCGAAAGGCGGTTCGGTGGACGCTGATCCTGCAATTGCGCCGGTCGCGATGCCAGCTCGGAAGAATCCCGACCTGCCGGTTCGGGTGGCTTCCGCAGTGGTCATGCTTGTCATTGCGGGCGCGGCGTTCTGGTTTGGCGGCATCGTGCTGGACCTGTTCGTTGCAGCCGTCGCGTTTGGCGTTTTCGTCGAATACGTGCTGATGGCTGGCAAGCTGGCGGAAAATCCGTCGCGTCTGGCATCGCTGGTCATTTCGGGGGCAATCTACATTGGTTGGGCCGCATTGGCGCTGATCGTCATGCCAGAACCGTTGATGATTGCCGTCATGGGGCTGGTGATCTGCACCGATACCGGGGCCTATTTCACCGGACGCGCGCTCGGTGGGCCAAAGATCGCGCCCCGGATCAGCCCGTCAAAAACATGGGCGGGGCTTGCTGGCGGCATGGCTGCGGCAGGAATCTGGGCAGCCTTCGTAGTGTTCAGCGCAGGCTATCTACTCTCGGCCATCGGACCTACCGGGCCAAGCTTGGCTTCGGCACTGGAAGTGGCAAATGTGGGCATGGCTGCGCTGGCAGGCGCGCTGCTGGCGGTCTTTGCACAGGCGGGTGACTTCTATGAATCCTGGCTCAAGCGCAGGGCGGGAGTGAAAGATTCCTCACGACTGATTCCCGGCCATGGCGGTTTGTTCGATCGCGTCGATGGCCTGCTGCCGGTGGCGATCATTGCCGGAACCGCGTGGGCCGCTTCGCAGGCGGGGCTGTAACGCCATGGCGCGCACCATTTCCGTCCTTGGCGCTACAGGATCGATTGGCGCTTCCACGCTGGATCTGGTGCGGCGCGAACCGTGCCAGTGGCAGGTTGTGGCGCTGACCGCGAATGGCAATGCACACGATCTTGCTGCGCTGGCCCGTGAATTTTCGGCGCATGTAGCAGTCGTTGCCGATGAAGCGGCGCTGCCTGCCTTACGTGATGCATTGGCCGGAAGCGGGATCGAGGCGGCGGCAGGCCAAGCCGCACTGGTCGAAGCAGCGGCGCGCGGCGCAGATGTCACCGTGGCTGCCATCGTTGGTTGTGCAGGTCTTGCCCCCACCATGGCCGCCATCGAAAAGGGAGGCACCATTGCGCTAGCCAACAAGGAAGCGCTGGTTTCTGCAGGCGATGTAATGACCGCCGCCGTCGCCCGCCACGGGGCGACGCTGCTGCCGGTGGATTCTGAACACAACGCGATTTTCCAGTGTCTTCAGGGCAACGACATTGCCCATGTCCGCGCGATCACGCTGACGGCCAGTGGCGGGCCGTTTCGGGACTGGACGGCTGAACAACTTCAACGGGCCACGCCAGCCGAGGCGGTAAAGCATCCTAACTGGTCGATGGGCGCGAAGATCAGCGTCGATTCAGCCACGATGATGAACAAGGGCCTTGAATTCATTGAGGCGTTCCACCTGTTCCCGGTGGGGGTTGAGCGATTGCGCGTGATCGTCCACCCGCAATCCGTGGTGCATTCGATGGTGGAATACCGCGACGGGTCAACCCTGGCGCAACTGGGGCCGTCCGACATGCGCGTGCCGATCGCCTCGGCGCTGGCGTGGCCGCAGCGCATGCACACGCCCTGCACCCCGCTCGATCTGGCCGCCATCGGCCAGTTGACCTTCCGTACGCCTGACGAACTGCGCTTTCCCGCCACGCGCGTTGCCCGCGATGCCGTTGTGGCGGGCGGTGCTGCCCCTGCTGTGCTGAATGCTGCCAACGAAATTGCTGTCGCGGCGTTTCTGGCAGGTCAGATTGCGTTCACCCGGATCGTGCAATGTGCGCAAGATGTGTTGGCCCGTGGCCTGCCGCCCGCGCCCGCATCGCTGCAAGATGTGATCGCGATTGATGCCGAAGCGCGGGCAAGGGCGCGTGAACTGATGGAGCCTGTGCGTTAATGCCGACCATGGAAAGCCCCGGAATACTGACCACCATTCTGGCCTTCGTGCTGGTGCTGGGGCCACTGGTGTTCATTCACGAACTGGGGCACTACCTTGTCGGGCGCTGGTTCGGGGTCAAGGCCAACGTCTTTTCCATCGGCTTCGGCAAGGAACTGGTGGGATGGACCGACAAGCGCGGCACGCGTTGGAAGCTGTCGGCGCTGCCGCTGGGCGGTTATGTCCAGTTTGCCGGAGACATGAACCCGGCCAGCCAGCCCACGCCTGAATGGCTGGCACTTCCGGCGGAAGAGCGAAACCGAACTTTCCCGGCCAAGCCGCTGTGGCAGCGGTCGCTGATCGTGCTGGCCGGGCCGGTCACCAATCTCCTGTTCTCGGTGTTGATCCTTGCCGGGTTTGCGCTGGCTTATGGCAAAGTCGTGGTTCCGCCGGTGGTGGGCGAAGTGCAGGCCGGATCTGCGGCTGAACGGGCAGGGCTGAAGCGCGGTGACCGCATCATGTCGATTCGTGGCGACAAGATGGATTCGTTTCTGGATGTGCGGCTTGCCGTGGGGCAGTTCCCGGATGATCCGCTTGATCTGGTGATCCTGCGGGAAGGGCGGCAGGTGGAAATCGCCGCCAATGCAGCGGTGAAGGTGGAAACCGACCGTTTCGGCAATTCGCAGAAGATTGGCTATCTTGGCATCGGCCCGCAATCCTATGAAGTGGTGCGGGTTGGTCCGGTCGATGCCGCGGTTGAAGGCGTCCGGCAGACCCGCGACATCATCGGCATGATGGTCACCGGCATCGGCCAGATCATCACCGGCAAGCGCGAGGTCAAAGAGCTTGGCGGCCCGATCAAGATCGCCAAATATTCGGGCGAACAGCTTGTTTCGGGCTGGCAGGCCTTCGTTGGTTTCGTCGCGCTGATTTCGATTAACTTGGGGTTCATTAACCTCCTGCCAATTCCCGTCCTCGACGGCGGGCATCTTGCTTTCTACGCGGCGGAAGCCATTCGTAGAAAGCCAGTGGGCCAGCGCGGGCAGGAGTGGGCTTTCCGCACCGGCATTGCGTTCGTCATGGCGCTGATGCTTTTCGTCACGATCAATGATGTGGCGTCCCTGAAGATATTCGGGGGCTGATGCTGTTCGAGAGGGTAGAATTCATCTTGCGCGTCCGGTGCGGTGGTCGCGTTTTCCGGTAGTCAGGGGTGGATGCCGGATTTTCCACAGAAGACTTCTGCCGAATTGGCGGGGCGATTGTTTGCTTGATTGGCCTTGTGGCATCGGGCACAGGGCTGCATTGCTTGCCGCGGCCGGGCACTCCTCGCGGGCGTCCAGCCGCCACAACACACGGGATGGCGCTTGGTGATGATTGGACGTAACGCGGGCCGGGCAGGCAAAGTGTCTCCGCTCGGCGCGGCCCTACTGGCCACAAGCGCGCTGGTGGCGGCTCCTCACGCCGCATTTGCTCAGGAAACGGCTGCTGCGGCGCCTGCTGCTGCAACCCCTGCTGGTGACACTATCCGCACGGTCACTGTTCAGGGTTCGCAGCGTCTGGAACCCGACACCATCCTGTCCTACATCCGCATGCGCCCTGGTCAGGTCTATACGCAGGCCCTGGGCGATCAGGCGCTGAAGGATCTCTACGCGACCGAGCTGTTCGCTGACGTCTCCATCCGCAACAATGGCGGTGACGTGGTGGTGCAGGTCAAGGAAAACCCGGTCATCAACCGCATCATCCTTGAAGGCAACAAGCGCCTCAAGGAAGACAAGATCCTGCCCGAAATCAAACTTTCGGCACGCCAGATCTTTACCCGCTCGAAAGTGCGCGCCGACGTTGCCCGCATCATCGAACTGTACAAGCGGCAGGGCCGTTTCGCTGCCACGGTCGAACCGAAGATGGTCATGCTGGACCAGAACCGCGTCGATATCGTGTTCGAAATCAGCGAAGGCCCGAAGTCCAAGGTCCGCCAGATCAACATTCTGGGGAACGACAAGTTCTCGGACGGCAAGCTGCGCGGCGAAATGGTGACCAAGCAGGCGCGCTTCTTCCGCCTGTTCTCGTCCGGCACCAGCTACGATCCCGACCGTCTTGCCTTTGACCAACAGAAGCTGCGCCAGTTCTATCTGACTGAAGGCTACGCCGATTTCCGCGTCGTCTCCGCCGTGGCCGAACTTACGCCCGACAAGCAGGACTTCATCATCACTTATGTGGTGGAAGAAGGCGATCGCTATAAATTCGGTGACGTGAAGGTCGACAGCCAGCTTCGCGATTTCGACAGCGACAAGCTGGCCCAGCGTCTGCCGATGAAGGCAGGCGATTGGTATAACGCCAAGATGGTGGAAGATCAGGTCGACGGCCTGACCGAAACCGCTGGCGCATTCGGCTATGCCTTTGCCGATGTTCGCCCGGACTTTTCGCGCAACAAGGATGACCTGACGATGTCGGTCACCTTCCGCATCGCCGAAGCGCCGCGCGTCTATGTCGAACGGGTCGATGTCAACGGCAACACGCTGACGCAGGACAAAGTCGTCCGCCGCGAATTCCGTATTGCCGAAGGCGATGCGTTCAACACCTTCCAGATCAAGCGGTCGACCAACCGCATCAAGTCGCTGGGCTACTTCCAGGAAAAGTTCGAAATCGAACAGAAGCCGGGCAGCGCGCCTGACCGGATCATCCTTGAAGCCAACGTGGAAGAAAAGCCCACTGGCGAACTGCAGCTTTCGGCAGGCTTCTCCAGCCTTGAAAGCTTCATTTTCCAAGGGTCGATCCGCCAGAACAACTTCCGTGGTCGCGGCCAGACCATCGGCCTCTCGGTCGACTATTCGCGCTACACCCGCTCGGTACAGGTCAGCTTCACCGAACCCTATCTGTTCGACAAAAACATCTCGCTGGGTGTCGACGTCTATCGCCGCGATCAGAACAGTTTCAACTACTTCAATTCTGACCGAAACACGACTTACAAGCAGGCAACCACTGGTTTCCAGATGCGCGCTGGCGTCCCGCTCACCGAATATATGTCGCTGATCGGTCGCTATACGTTCAACCTCGACGACGTCACCCTGTCGCAAAGCCAGTTCTATGCCGATCTTGATGGCGACGGCGTACAAACCTGCGAACCGCTGCTGGCAGGCCGTTATCTGTGCGACGCCATCGGCAAACGCACCAGTTCGATCCTTGGTGCCTCCTTGGTCTATGACACGCTTGACAACCGCGTGCGTCCGACGCGGGGCAACCAGTTTGTCATTGGCGGCGATTTTGCCGGGCTGGGCGGTTCGGTGAAATATGCCCGCCTTACCGCCAATGCCTCGAAGTTCTGGCCAGTGGGTGCAGGTTTCATCTTCTCGCTCAAAGCCGAAGGTGGCATCATCAAATCGCTGGGCAACCGGTCGAACGATCCGACGATCGATGACGTGCGCCTGACTGACCGTTTCTTCCTGGGCGAACCGCAGATTCGCGGTTTCGACATTCGCGGCATCGGTCCGCGCGTGCTGCGCAAGTATCTGGTCGATACCAATGGCGATGGCACGGTCGATACCCCGTCGACCGACCGCAACCAGTGGGTCGATGACGCGCTGGGCGGCAAGTATTACTACCTCTCGCGGGCTGAGCTTGAAATTCCGCTCGGTTCCGGCGCGCGTGAACTTGGCTTGCGTCCGTCGATCTATCTTGATGCTGGCGCCGTGTTCGGTGTTGCCCGCCCGACCACGCAGAACGTCAACACCCCGGTCACGCTTTACAGCCAGACCTATCAGGGCGTGACCACCATCGTCACCAGCGCCACTGCGCCTGACAATACTGCCAACACCATCTACACCGCCATCCCGGCCTATGTGGAAGAATACGTTGGCGATACGCCTTCGCCACGCATCGCGATCGGTATCGGCGTGAACTGGAACTCGCCTTTCGGCCCGTTCCGTCTCGATTTTGCCAAGGTCTTGAAGAAGGCCAATGGCGATGACCCCAAAACATTCACTTTCAACGTGGGAACCCAGTTCTGATGAAAACCCGTATCGCTGCCGCGCTCGTCGCGGGTATCGCTGTTGCTGCCACCACTCCGGCTTTCGCTGCCAAGGATGCGCCTGCCGCTGCGGCAAGTGGCGTTGCCGGCATCGCTATTGCCAATCCTTCGGCCGTTGTCGGCGCGTCGGCCGCTTATCAGACCGCGCAGCAGCAGCGCCCGGTCACTTACAAGCCGCAGATCGATCAGGCCAATGCCCGCAAGGGCCAGATCGAAGCACAGCTCAAGCCGCTGATCGCCAAGCTCGAAGCGGATTCGAAGGTTGCCGCACCCAACCGCGCCGCGCTGCAGCAGCAGTACGAACAGATCCAGCAGATCGAGCAGGCCGGTCAGGCCGAAATCCAGAAGATCCTCGAACCGCTGAACCTGTCGCAGCAGTATGTGCTCGAACAGATCGGTGATAAGCTCGACGCCGCCACGCAGGCTGCGATGGACAAGAAGAAGGTCACGCTGGTTCTCGATTCGCAGTCGATCATCAAGGCGGGTCAGGCTTACAACCTCAATCAGGATATCCTGAACGAACTGAACGTGCTGATCCCGTCGGCCCAGCTCGTGCCGCCCGCAGGCTGGATGCCGCGCGCCCAGCGTGAACAGCAGGCTCAGGCACAGGCCGCACAGCAGGGCGCTGCACCCGCCGCCGCACAGCCCGCCAAGAAGCAGCCGGAAGGCCGCTAAGGCGCGTTGAGGGCAAGGAAAATGACCGAAGAAACGGCTTCCGGCAACGACGTGATCGTTGACTATGACGTGCGCAAGGTGATGGCGGCGCTTCCGCATCGCTATCCTTTGCTGCTGGTTGATCGCGTGGCCTCGATCACGTTGAACGAGCGTATCCATGCGGTGAAGGCCGTGTCGATGAACGAACAGTTCTTTCAGGGTCATTTTCCCGGCCGCCCGATCATGCCGGGCGTGCTGCAGATCGAAGCGCTGGCGCAGGCTGCGGGGGTTCTCGCGGTGGAATCGCTCGGCCTCGCCGGATCGGGCAAGCTGGTCTATTTCATGGCCATCGAAGACGCCAAGTTCCGCAACCCTGTGGAACCGGGCGTCTTGCTCGACCTGCACGTCGAATTCACGCAGAAGCGTTCGCGCGTCTGCAAGTTCGCTGGCAAGGCCATGATTGGTGACAAGGTTACCTGCGAAGTCAGCTTCACGGCGATGATCGCGGATAGCTGAGGCCTCAAGTGAAGTGCGCCGATTGCGCATGCGGGGCTTTCGAGGCGTAGTTGCGCTCGGCAAAAAATCCCGCTAATGGCGCGCGTTCACAGATTCTTGCAGCCGGTCGGAACCGGCTGCGCACCGGAGTTACCGACATGAAGACTGGCATTCACCCCGATTACCACACCATCAAGGTGCAGATGACCGACGGCACCGTTTTCGAAACCCGCTCCACCTGGGGCAAGGAAGGCGACACGCTCGCTCTCGAAATCGACCCGACTTCGCACCCGGCATGGACCGGCGGTACGCGCCAGCTCGATCAGGGCGGCCGCGTTGCCCAGTTCAACAAGCGTTTCGGTGGCCTCTCGCTCAAGCGTTGATCGCTGGCGAAGCTTTCGATTTGCAGGAAAGGGCGGCTTCGGTCGCCCTTTTCTTTTGGCGGTTGCCAGCAGCCAATCCGCAACCTTCCGTTTGTGTCAATCGTAGTCGAGACACGCCGGGGTGGTGCTGTGGCGATGTCTCGACTACGCTGAACCGGTAGGGTGGCAGCAAGGCAGTCCTGCGAAGGTCAGTTGCCTGCGGTTTTTGTCTGTGGGATTGCTATCCACGATAGCCGTTCTAAAGAACATGACATGACGCTGACAAATGCCCTTGAAAGCCGTCTTGGCTACCAGTTGCGCCGGGCCTCTGCCGTGATGATGGCAGATCTGGCGCGTGAACTGTCTGATCTCGATCTGCGCCCGGCAGAAGTGACGACGTTGCTGGTGATTTCAGAAAACCCGGACTGTTCGCAAACCGAAGTCGGGCTGACGCTGGCGATCAAGCGCGCCAATATGGTGCCCATCATCTCGCGTCTTATGGATCGCGGTCTGGTCGAACGTCGCCGTCTGGATGGCCGCAGCCATGCTTTGACGCTGACCGATGCGGGCCGCAAGCTGGCCGATGATGCCGAAGATCGCATCAACAAGCACGAAGCCCGCTTTACCGAAATGCTCGGTCACCCTGACGTGGAAACCCTGTTCCGCTGCCTGCCCACCATCCGCGACGCCTGCAACGTCGAAAGCGAAGCCTGAACCTTCCTACCTTGTCCGTTCGTCCTGAGCCTGTCGAAGGGCCATCGCGCGCTGCCAAGGGGTGAAGGGGGCGCGTCAGCCCCAGGGCTTTTCCCGATACCACTTGGTAATCACGTATTTCAGGCCTTTGCGCACCTTCATCGCGTGATGCAGCGTACAGGGGTTTACGCTGCCATCGGGTCTGCGGTTGTTCCAGCACACCAGCTTGCCCCGTTCAGGATGGATGGTCTTGTCGATCACCTTGAACCGCGTCGCGCCGCCTGCTTCCACGTCGTTCAGATACATCATGAACGTCCACGTCCGCTGACCGGCCACGCTGCAAAACCGATGAAAATCCGCGCCGTGCGGGTCGAAATAATCGGTGTGTGGCTTGAACTCCTGCCCCGGCGCATAACGCTGCCCCTGCAAGGGTTCGCCAAAGGCGCGCGCAATGCCTGAAAGCGCTGACAGCTTTTCATCCAGTGCTGCCACATCGGGCAAATCCATCGGCAGATCGCACGTTTCGCTGGTGCGGAAATAGTTGTCGCCATTGGCATCCGCGATGGTTGAAGGTCGCCGGTCCCGGTCAATCCGGGCGATCAGCACCTCGCATTCCTCAACCGTCAGAAAGTCGCGCAGCACGAACATTTCCAGCCGGGGCGATGGCACTTTCATCATGCCGGGCACCGTCAACAGCCGCTCAGGCAGGGCTGGTTCTGATGCGGTTTCGTGCGAAAGCAGGGTCATCGCCCTCTCCTATCGCACTGCACCTGCACACTGCAACTTGAACAGGTGGCGCGCTTGGTCGTAAAACCGTCACGTTTCTGCCGCATGCGAGGCACTGTGTCCCAGCTTTCCGCCCCTTCCCATCCGCGCAAGAACGGCTTTTCGCTGGTCGAAATGCTTGTCGTGCTGATGGTAATGGGCCTGCTCGCCTCGGTCGCTGTGCTGACGCTGCCGGGGGATGAACGCAAATTGCGGGCAGAGGCTGAACGCTTTGCCGCCCGTGCTCTTGCTGCGCGGGATGAAGCCATCGTCGGCGCGCGCCCGGTGTCGCTGGTGGTCAGCGAACAGGGGTATTATTTCGAACGCCGCATTGATGGGCAGTGGCAGGCTTTGCCCGGCAAGGGATTTGACCTTACCCCATGGGCCGAAGGGGTTACCGCGTCGGCCGCGCGCCAGCGCGTGGTGTTCGATTCGCTGGGCCTTGCCAGCAGCGAAGCTGCCGTGCGCCTTGGTCGCGGCGACCAGGGGCTGGTCGTCCACATACGCCGCGACGGCAAGGTCACGCTCGATGCGGGTTGAGCGCAACGGCTTTACCCTGCTTGAACTGCTTGTTGCGCTGGCGGTTTTCGCCATTGCCGCGCTGGCCCTTCTGCAGATGGAAGGGGCCAGCATTTCGCGCACGGCTGACCTCGATCAGCGCCTGCTGCGCGAAATCGTGGCGCAGAACATGGCCGCCGAAATCCTCAGCGATCCGGCACCGCCATCCACCGGCACGGCCACTGGCACCATCACCAATGCCGGGCGTAGCTTTCAGTGGACTCGCGCGGTCGCCCCGCTGGCAGACTATGGCGTGCTTGGCATTACCCTGACGGTGCGCGAAACCACGCCGGGCGCCACCTCGCAGGCTTTCACGCTCGATTTCACCCGGCTGCCCGGCGCATGACAGAAAGACCTTCGCGCAACGGGTTTACCCTGGTCGAAATGCTCATCGCGTTGGCCCTGTTCTCGGTGATCGCGGTTGGTGCGCTGGGCCTGCTGCGCTTTTCGGTCGATGCCGAACTCGCCGGCCGCACCAAGACCGATTCCATCGCCGCCCAGCGCCGCTTTCTTTCGGTCTGGACCGCCGATCTGGCGCAAGCCGTCCCGCGTCCTTCACGCGACACTTCAGGCACGCCTCGCGTCGCGTTCGAAGCCAATACCGATGGCGTCCTGCTCCGACTGACCCGCAGCGGGTGGGACAATGTTGACGGCGCACCGCGTCCCGGCCTGCAAAAGGTCGAGTACCGCGTCACCGCCACCGCGCTGGTCCGCGCCGGTTACCCATTTCCTGATGGCGCGGCGGCGGAGCCGGCGTCGGAAGTCCTCCCGCTCACTGCGGCCCCCACGGTCCGGTTCCGCACCAAGGACGGCAATTGGCGCGACCGCTGGGAACCGCAGCTTTCCAACGGACTGCCCGTTGCGGTCGAACTGCTGATTCCGCAACGCACCGGCGCGCCCTTGCGCATCGTGTCTCTGGTGGGTGTGAACTACCAGTGAGGGCGGGCAACCCCAAAGAACGCGGGGCGGCGCTGCTTTCGGTGCTGCTGCTGGTCGCGGTCATGGCGGTGATCGCCGCCGTCATGCTGGATCGGCTCAACCTTGCAGCCCGCCTTGCCGGGAACGGTCAGGCGATGACGCAGGCGCGCCTCTATGCCACCAGCGCCGAAACGCTGGCCATGGCCCGGATCAAGGCGATGGTCGACACCTCGCAGGACCGCACGGTGGATCGCACCGGACTGCTGGGCCGCGAATTTCCGCTTCCCCTGTCGCGCGGCACGGTGATGGCGCGGGTGGATGACGCAGGCAACTGCTTCAACCTCAATTCTCTGGTCGAGGCGGATGCGCAGGGCACGCTGCGCCTGCGTCTTGCCGGGCTGAACCAGATGCGCGCCCTGATGGCGGGCCTTGCCATCCCACAGGCCGAAGCAGCCATTATCAGCGATTCGATTGCCGACTGGATCGATACTGACAACAATCCCGCACCCAACGGGGCCGAGGACGAAACCTATCAGGGTAGCACCGTTCCCCATCGCACAGCCGCCCGGTTGATTGGCGATGTCAGCGAAATCCGCGCCGTTCGCGGCATGACGCCACAGTTTTACGAACGCCTGCGCCCATGGGTCTGTGCGCTGCCTGCCGCCGACCTTTCACCCATCAATGTCAACACCTTGCGTCCCGATCAGGCGCTGCTGCTGTCCATGCTTGGCCCACAAGCCTTGCCGGTGGATCGCGCGCGCGCGATCCTTGCCGCGCGGCCCGCGCTGGGCTGGGCCAATGCGCAAGACGCCCTGCGCGGCGTGGCCGGATCGGGCGAGGGGGGCGCACTCCCGCTGGGCCAGCTCAAGGTCCGCAGCCGCTGGTTTCTGCTCACGCAGACCGTCACCGTCGATTCGGCCATGGTCGAGGAACAGGCCCTGATCGACGTCGGCAACAATCCGCCAATGGTCGCATTCCGCACATGGGGGGACCGCTTCAATCGTTGAAGCAGCATGCTTTCGCGGCAAATTTCTCCTCCATGACAAAATTCTGCTTCCCTTTGCCGTCCCTTTCTGCAAATGGGCCAGCCCGCGCAGCATGCATTGCTGCCGTCAAATGTGGCGACCGTAGCTCAGCTGGTTAGAGCGCCGGTTTGTGGTACCGGAGGTCGGGGGTTCGAACCCCCTCGGTCGCCCCATTTCTCCTTCAGGAACATCAATGTGGATATCGCCTTTTAAGGCGATCCCTTTGCATTGCCCTTGCTCCACCTGCCGCCAAGTGGCAGAGCGCAGGTGACCGGCGGCGGGGGTCGCCGGGAGAAGGAATCATGTTTCCCGCGCCCATGCACGGTTTTGCCAACCCCGCCCGTTTCCTGCGTCTTGCGCGCTGGCTCATGCCCCTGCTGCTGGCGTCGGGCCTGCTGCTGTCGTTGGGTGCGCTGCTTTACGGCATGATCGTGGTGCCGCCTGACCGCCTGATGGGCGAAACCGTGCGCATCATGTATATTCATGTGCCTGCCGCGTGGCTGGGCATGGCGGGCTGGTCCACCATCGCCATCGCCAGTCTTGTCGAACTGGTGTGGCGTCACCCGCTTGCGGCTATTGCCGGGCGCGCTGCGGCTGTTCCCGGTGCCACGTTCACCGCCATCTGCCTTGCCACCGGATCGATCTGGGCGCGTCCCACATGGGGAACATGGTGGGTGTGGGATGGCCGGTTGACCAGCTTTCTGGTCCTGCTGTTCCTTTATTTCGGCTACATCGCGCTGTCGGGCGCGGCCCAGCGCGACATGGCATCGGGCGGCGGCGGCAACCGCATTACCGCGATCTTCGGGCTGGTCGGTGCGATAAACATTCCTATCATCAACCGTTCGGTGGTGTGGTGGAACAGCCTGCATCAGCCACCGTCGATCACCATGGGCAAATCCGCCATCGATGGCACGTTCCTGTGGCCGCTGCTGATCGCCGCACTGGGTTTCAGCCTTGTTTTCGGCGGCGTCGTGCTGGCGCGGATGCGCGCCCTTCTGGCTGATATTCAGGCCGAAGCCCGCCTGCGTCGCAAGGCCATGGCATAAGAATACGGGAAGACGATGCGCGAAGGTCTGGAACAGTGGGATTACGTTGCCGCAGCGCTGGCCATCGGTGTGGCCGGAACGCTGCTGCTGATTGGCTGGGCGCTGTGGACGATGATCCGCGCCGAACGTCGCCGTGATAAGGTGAGAGGCAAGTGAACAGCAAGACAACCGGCGGCATCAAGCCCAAGCATCAGCGGCTGGTCCTGCTGGCCATCGCCCTTGCCGCGCTGATCGGGGCGGGGCTGCTTGCCGCTTATGCCCTGTCCAATCAGGCCAGCTATTTCTACGTGCCCGCCGATCTGGTGAAGGAACGCCCGGAACAGGGCCGCGCCATCCGCCTTGGTGGCATGGTCGAAAAAGGCTCGATCAAGACCCGCGCCGATGGGGTGACCATCGATTTCATCGTGGGCGATGGCAAGGCTCGCGTGCCTGTTCGCTACACTGGCATCACCCCTGATCTGTTTGTCGAAGGATCGGGCGTCGTTGCCGAAGGGCGAATGGAAGGGGAAACCTTCGTGGCCGATAACCTGCTGGCAAAGCACGATGAAAACTATGTTCCGCGGGAAATGAAGGACATGACTGAAGCACAGGCCAAGGCCGTGGTGGCGGAGACGAAATGATCGCCGAAATCGGCCTTGCCGTCCTGTGGATGGCAGCGGCGCTGGCCGCGCTGCAACTCTTCGCCGGTATCACCGCGCTGCGGCCAAAAGGTCAGGCCATGGCGGGCATGGTCCGCCCGCTTGCCATCGTGCAGGGCGTGCTGGTCGCGGTGTCGTTCCTTGCGCTGATCGATCTGTTTCTGGAAACCGACCTGTCGGTAAAGCTGGTGGCCGAAAACAGCCACTCGATGAAGCCGTTCATCTTCAAGCTGGCCGGAACATGGGGCAACCACGAAGGCTCGATGCTGCTGTGGGTCACGATCATGGCGGTATCGGGCGGCATTGTGGCTTTGGTAGAAAAGCGGCTGCGTGAAGACACGCTGATCGCCACCCTTGCCGGGCAAGCCTTTGTCAGCCTTGGCTTCTATGCCTTCCTGCTGCTGTCTTCCAATCCGTTTGAACGCCTGCCCGAACCTGCGCCCGATGGCGCGGGCCTGAACCCGCTTTTGCAGGATATCGGCCTCGCGTTCCACCCGCCCACGCTCTATGTCGGCTACGTTGGCCTTTCGGTGGCGTTCAGCTTTGCCATCGGCGCGCTGGTCACTCGCGATGTCGGCCCGGCCTTTGCCCGTGCGATGCGCCCTTGGGTGCTGGGGGCATGGATTTTCCTCACCATCGGTATCACCGCCGGTTCTTACTGGGCCTACTACACGCTTGGATGGGGCGGCTGGTGGTTCTGGGATCCTGTAGAAAACGCCTCGCTCATGCCGTGGCTGGCGGCCACCGCGCTGCTCCATTCGGCATCGGTTCTGGCCAGCCGTAACGCCTTGCGCGCGTGGACGGTCATGCTCGGCGTCATCGCCTTTTCCATGTCGATGATCGGCACGTTCCTCGTGCGGTCGGGCATTCTCACCTCGGTCCACGCCTTCGCGGTCGATCCTGAACGCGGCTCGTTCATCCTTGCGCTACTCGCCATCTACATCGGCGGTGCGCTCGCGCTGTTCGGCATCCGCGCCTCTACCGTGACCGAAGGCGAACGCTTCACCCTGTTCAGCCGCGAATCCAGTCTCGTGTTCAACAACGTGATGCTGTGCGGCACACTTGGCATCGTCCTGCTCGGCACGCTCTATCCGCTGCTGACCGAAGCGTTCGGGGCCAAGGTTTCGGTCGGCCCGCCCTATTTCAACCCGGTGTCGGCCATCTTCGTCATCCCGATGATGCTGGTCATGGGCGTCGGTCCGCTGCTGCGCTGGCGCAAGGACAAATCCGGGCCGGATTACGGGCAGCGTGGCAATTTCCGCACTGCTTACCGCGCTTGCCCTGCTGGCGGTGGTGGTATTCGCGCCCGGCATCCGCATCCTGCCCATGCTGGGCCTTGCGGTGGGCACAGGGCTGGCGGTGGCAAGCTGGCTGCCCTTGCGCGGTCGCAATCTGCGCCGCACCCCGCTGTCGGTATGGGGCATGGTCGTCGGCCATTTCGGCATTGCTGTCGCCTTGCTGGGTGCGGCCAGCGAAAGCGCATTTTCAACCGAACGCCTTGCCGCGATGAACGTGGGTGACACGCAGCAGGTTGGCCCGATAACGGTCAAGCTGGTGTCGATCGAACCCGTCGCCGGGCCAAATTGGACCGCGCTCGACGCCACAATCACCGCTGCTTACAAGGACGGCACCCCGGTCACCCTGCATCCGCAGGCCCGCACCTTCTCCTCGCCGCCGGGGGAGCGCACCGAATCTGCATTGCATACCCGCTGGAACGGCCAGCTTTACGCCGTGCTGGGCGATGAAGGCGACGATGGCCGCTGGCAGATGCGTTTCTGGTGGAAGCCGTTCGTGCCGCTATTGTGGCTGGGCGGGCTGCTGGTCGCATTTGGCGGTGTTCTGGCGCTGATCGGTCGCGTCGCGCAGGACATCAAGCGCCTGCGCGCCGAAGGCAAGATCGCCTATCGCAAGAACCGACAGGAGCAGATCAAGTGAGCGAGCCTGTGGCCAAACGCTCAGGGCTGGCCATCTGGCTGCCGCTTATCCTGTTCGGCGCGTTCTTCGCGCTGGTCATCTGGGGGCTTGTCCGCCCGGCAGACCGCGAAGTCGCCAGCGCCTTTATTGGCAAGCCGTTGCCGCAGTTCAATCTGCCTGCTGCTGTCGATGGCCGTCCCGGCCTGTCCACGGCGGATTTCCAGACCGGCAAGCCGCGCCTGCTCAACGTCTTTGCAAGCTGGTGCGTGCCCTGCGCCATCGAAGCGCCGCAGCTTGATGCCCTGGCAAGGCAGGGCGTTGAAATTCAAGGCGTCGCCATCCGCGATCGCACGGCTGATGTGGCGGGTTTCCTCGCTACGAACGGCAATCCGTTTACCCGCATTGGCAAGGACGATGTGTCCGAAGTTCAGCTTGGCATCGGCTCGTCCGGGGTGCCCGAAACTTTCGTGATCGATGGTAAGGGCGTGATCCGCTATCAGCATATCGGTGAAATCCGTGCCGAAGACGTGCCGTTGATTCTTGAAAAGCTGAAGGGGGCGGAATCGTGAAGCGCTTTTCGCGTTCAGCCTCGCGCGCTCTCCTGTGTCATTCCTGCGAAGACGGGAATCCAGTTCAGCGCCAACCTCGCCGGATTTCCGCACTTGCCGGAATGGCCCGGTCTTTGGCGCTGGTCATTGTGATGCTCTTCGCCGTGCCATTGTCCGCGCAGGACACCATGCCGCCTGCGCCTTATGCCTATCGCCAGCTTTCCGATCCGGCGCTGGAAGCCAAGGCGCAAGGGCTGATGGAAACGCTGCGCTGCCTGAAATGCCAAAGCCAGTCGATTGCCGATTCCGATGCGCCCATGGCGGGTGACATGCGCCATCAGGTGCGCACCCGCATTGCCGCCGGGGAACAGCCTGAGGCAATCCGCGCATGGCTGGTTGAACGCTATGGCGATTACGTCAGCTATGCACCGCAGAACAAACCGATCATGTGGCCGCTGTTCGCCGCGCCGCTGGTGATCCTGCTGCTGGCTGCCCTGCTGTTACGCGGGCGGTTCCGTCGCGGCGGCGCAAAGGAGACGGGCGAATGACCTGGGTTTTCGTTCTTCTCATCGCCGCCGTCGTGTTCGGCCTGATGGCGTTCGTGCTGAAAATGCCGCGCGCGGGGTGGGAGCTTTCGGGCGCCGCACTACTCGTCGGAATTGCCGGTTATGCCCTGCAAGGCTCGCCTGCCATGCCCGGCGCGCCCAAGGCGCCGGTTGAAAACAAGCAGGCTGCTGACGAAGCGCTTATCAAGCAGCGGCAGCAGATGGGGGATGGCTTCGCGCAGGGACAAAGCTGGCTGATCCTTGCCGATGGCCTGGCCCGTCAGGGCCAATATGGCGCTGCTGCCGAAGTGCTGCGCAAAGGCACACAGCAGTTTCCGAACGATGCCGACGTGTGGGTGTCGCTCGGCAATGCGCTGGTCGGGCATAGCGACGGGCTGATAACGCCCGCCGCGCAGTTCGCCTTCCAGAAGGCGGCAAAGATCGCGCCCGATCATCCCGGCCCGCCATTCTTCATGGGGCTGGCGCTGGCACAGTCGGGCCGTCTGCCCGATGCCCGCGCGATCTGGGCCGAATTGCTCGCTCGCTCGCCTGCCGACGCGCCCTATCGTGTCGATCTGGAAGAGCGAATCCAGCGGATTGATTCGATGCTGGCAATGGTTTCAGGTGGAACGGCAGGCGGTACGGCGGGCGCACCTGTGTCGGTTCCTTCACCAGGTGCGACGCCTGCTGCCATATCTTCAGCTCAACCATCTGAATAAATGCGGTAAATTTTGCGTCATTGTGTCTTGATAGGTCATTCGTTTCGGTCATATTGATGACCTCTGCGGCCCATTGCGGGGGCATAGGGGCAGTGCTAAAGCGCCGCGCCGCTCCCGTCGTTCCGGCGGAAGCGCGCAAGGCCACAGGCCGGGGGCACCGCTGCCATGAATGATGCCGAGTTTAAGGCCGAACACTTGACCGGGCATGGGGATTCCCATGGTCACGGCCATACGCAAGGTTCCCTCGTAAAGTTGGCGGTTGGGGCCATCGGCGTCGTCTTTGGCGATATCGGCACCAGCCCGCTTTACGCCCTGCGCGATACGTTCGCCGGGCATCACCCGCTCCCGCTCGATCTACTGCACATCTATGGCATCATCAGCCTGATGTTCTGGTCGATGATGATTATCGTGACGCTCAAATATGTCTCGGTCATCATGCGGGCCGATAACAAGGGTGAAGGCGGCAGTCTGGCCCTGCTGGCGCTGATTAACCAGCACACCGATGGCAAGCGCTGGGGCCGGGGCATCATCCTGCTGGGCGTGTTTGCTACCGCGCTGTTCTATGGCGATTCCATGATTACGCCCGCCGTGTCGGTCATGGGCGCGATCGAAGGCCTGGCGGTTTACGAACCCAGCATGCAGCGCCTGATCGTGCCGCTGGTGGTCGGCATCCTGATCGGTCTCTTCATGATTCAGAGCCGCGGCACCGAAAAGGTGGCCACGTTCTTCGGCCCGATCATGCTGCTCTATTTCGCCACCATCGCAGTCCTGGGCACGCTCAGCATCCTGCAATACCCCGGCGTGATCGCCGCGCTCAGCCCGCATTATGCGGTCGGCATGTTCATGGCCGATCCGTTTCGCGGTTTCCTCGCCATGGGGGCCGCCGTGCTGGCGGTGACCGGGGCCGAAGCGCTCTATGCCGACATGGGCCATTTCGGTCGTAATCCCATCCGCGTGTCGTGGCTGGCGTTCGTCCTGCCCGCGCTGGTGCTCAATTATCTGGGGCAGGCCTCGCTGCTGATCCGCGATCCGGCGGCGCTTGCCAGCCCGTTCTATTTCCTCGCGCCCGAATGGTTCCAGTGGCCCTTGCTGTTCATTGCTTCCAGCGCGGCGGTAATCGCCTCGCAGGCGGTCATTTCCGGCGCGTTCTCGGTTACGCAGCAGGCCATCCAGCTTGGCTTCATCCCGCGCATGACCATCAAGCACACCTCCACCGCGGCGGGCCAGATCTATATC
Organism: Novosphingobium sp. SL115; assembly: GCF_026672515.1. Taxonomy (GTDB): domain Bacteria; phylum Pseudomonadota; class Alphaproteobacteria; order Sphingomonadales; family Sphingomonadaceae; genus Novosphingobium. The sequence continues at coordinate 1,671,571 of NZ_JAPPRG010000002.1, forward strand.
CCGGTCATCAACTGGGCGCTGATGATCGCGGTCATCCTGCTGGTGCTGATGTTCCAGCGCTCGTCCAACCTCACTGCCGCCTATGGTATCGCGGTGACCGGTGCGATGCTGATCGACAACTTCCTGCTGGCGGTGGTCCTGTTCAAACTGTGGCACTGGAAGGCGCCTGCCGCCATTGCCATGCTCGCGATGTTCTTCGCACTCGATGGCGCATACCTCGGCGCCAACCTGACCAAAATTCCTGACGGCGGGTGGGTGCCGCTGGTCATGGGCATCGCCATCTTCACGCTGCTGACCACATGGTCGCGCGGGCGTGCCCTGATGCGCGCCAACATGGCCGAAGGTTCCATTCCGCTCGACGTGTTCGCCAAATCTGCGCATTCCAGCGCGGCGCGCGTGCCCGGTACGGCCATCTTCATGGCCTCTACCGCCGCCGGTGTGCCGTCAGCACTGCTGCACAATATCAAGCACAACAAGGTGCTGCACGAACGGGTGGTGATCCTCACCGTGTCGATCGAGGATGTGCCCTATGTCGATGCGGGCGAACGCTCGTCGGTCAAGGATTACGGCAACGGCTTCTATCGCCTCACCCTGCGCTTCGGTTTCCTTGAAGAGACGGACGTGCCCGCTGCGCTCGACGGCATCAATATGTGCGGCGAACCGTTCAACATGATGAAGACCAGCTTCTTCCTGTCGCGCCAGACGCTGATCGCGTCTGACAAGCCGGGCATGGCCTTGTGGCGTGAAAAGCTGTTTGCATGGATGTTGCGCAATGCCGCCAGCGCCATGGAATTCTTCCGTCTGCCTACCAACCGCGTGGTTGAACTTGGTAGCCAGTTGAAAATCTGATGGTCCTTGCAGGCAAACGTATCCTCGTGATCGAGGATGAATTTCTCGTCGCCGCCATGCTATGCGATTTCATCGAGGATGAAGGCGCACTTCCCGTTGGTCCGTTTGGCCGTGTCGATGAAGGGTTGGCCGCGATTGCCGAAGGCTGCTTCGACGCTGCGGTGCTTGACTGGAACCTTGCGGGCGATCCCAGCGTGCCACTCGCCCATGCTCTTGCAGAAATGAGCGTGCCGTTCGTCATCGCCACGGGCTATGGTCAGGTCGAAGAACCCTTCGACGACCGGCCCTTGCTGGCCAAACCTTATGCGGCGGATGATGTGATTGCCGCATTGAAGCGCATTTTCGGCGCGTAGAGGCCTGATAATTCACCGTTCGCATCGAGTGAAGCAGACACCAAAAGTATCGGCAAAATCCCACAAAAAAGCGGCCCCAAGCATCGCTGGGGGCCGCCTCTTTCATGACAGTCGCGCTTAGTCGCGCTTGGCTTCTGCCACAGATTCGTTGTGCAGGCTGGCTTCGGCTTCTGCTGCGTCCTGCTTCACACCGGCGGCAGCTTTCTTGGCGCTGGCGGCGGCCTTGTCGCCCAGCTCATCGGTGGCTGCGGCGGCATCGTCCACGGCCTTTGCAGCCTTGTCACCCAGTTCGTCGGTGGCAGCAGCGGCCTTGTCAGCGGCATTGGCAACGTCGTTGCCGGCCGATTCAGCGGTGTTCTCCGCCGCATCCTGCGTCTTTTCCGAACAGGCCGAAAGCGTCAGAGCGGTTGCCGCAGCGGCGGCGAAAAGGCTGATCTTGCGCATGTGGTGGGTTTCTCCCCTTCGTTGGATGCCCGCACCCCGGCCTTTGGCCATGGACGGGTTGGATAAGCAACGCACCAAACCCGATTGTTTTCCCGCGAAATACAAATCGGGCGCGGCACTTGTAAAAATGCCGCGCCCGCTTTTTGTCTTAACCTTGGTGTATCAAGCTTGCTGAACGATCAGCCCAGATTTGCGCTGACCATGGCATAAAGCATCGGCAGCGACAGCAGCGTGTTGGTGCGGCTGGCAATCAGCGCGCGCGGAGCCGCAGCAGCCTTTTCTTCAGCCGATGCTTCCACGATACCCAGAATCTTCTTCTGCGCGGGCCAGATGATGAACCACACGTTGAACGCCATAATCAGCGCCAGCCACATGCCAAGGCCGATCAGGTTCACGTTGCCTTCGCCGGTAAAGGTCATGGCTGCGTGGGCATAACCCGACACCACGGCAATGCCCAGACCGGTCAGCACCGTCAGCAGTGCGCCATAGCGGAAGAAGAAGAACACCTTGGGGGCGATATGACCGGTGATCGCGCCCTTCTGTTCAGCCGGGATCGCAGGCATCGTCGGCACCTGCACAAAGTTCAGGTAATACAGCAGTCCAATCCATACGATGCCAAAGAAGATGTGCAGCCAGCGCAGCACCGAATTTGCATCGACCGGAGCCGAAGCACCGAACGAGAACATCACCGCAATCGCCGCGACAAGCCCGATCACAAGCACAAGATGAAGATTACCGAAGAGCTTGGCCATATCCGAATTCCCCCTATTTTTCGTCGTCATTCACGCAAGAGCAGCCAATCCAAGCCCCCGCGCGTTGCGCCCGCATATTAGGTGCCGATGCGCAAATGTCACACGAATTTGCGGGGTAAGGCACCAACCTCTTCGTCATTCCCGCGCATGCGGGAATCCAGCGACAAACAAGGTCATTGCTTCGCGACGGCTTTTCAGCCGCCTAGCTTATCACCCGTGCAGGAATGACGAAGGGCAGGTCGCTTCCAGACCATCACACCTCAATCGTGCGGCGGGTTTTGTTCCACTTCAGTCTCGGCTTCCGCGCCGAGCCCATGACGCATCAGCATCGGGATTTGCGCAAACGTGAACAGGAACGACAGCGTGGTCACGCCCCACAGCTTGGCCTGCAACCAGATTTCGAAATTGCCATTTGCCACGTTGAAGAAATAGCGCAGCACTTCGTTCAGCGCGGCAAGGAACAGGAAAAAGAACGCCCAGTTGCGCGACAGCTTGATCCAGCCGTCATTGTCCAGTCCGTCAAACGCGGCTTCCAGCAGGGTGCGCAGCATGGGCTTGCCCTTTGCCAGCCCGGCAAACAGCACCAGCGCAAACAGGAGATAGATCGCGGTCGGCTTTACCTGAATCCAGAACGGATCGCCCAGCAGCACGGTCAGCGTGCCAAAGCCAAGGATCAGCACGGTGGACAGCCACAGCATGGGCGAAACCTTGCCCAGCCGCCATTTTGACACGATCAGGGCAATCACCGTGGCCGCCATGAAGGTGATCGTGCCCTTGGTCACCGCCACCACTTCGGCAAGGCCCGCTTCGGTGCCTGCGGGTTTGAAGTGGCGATAGGCGAGGAAGAACACCAGCAGCGGACCGTAATCGATCAGCAGGTTTACCCATGATGATTTGGGCTTCGCTTGTGGCTGGGTGTCCTGCGCGCTCACCGGAACACTCCTGCAATCACCTTGGCCACAAGATCGGGATCGAACGGGCGCAGGTCGTCAATCTTTTCGCCCACGCCAATGGCATGGATCGGCAGGCCATATTGCTGTGCGGCGGCCACCAGCACGCCGCCGCGCGCGGTGCCGTCCAGCTTGGTCATGATCAGCCCGCTCACGCCTGCCACTTCCTTGAAGATTTCGATCTGTTGCAGGGCATTCTGCCCGTTGGTGGCGTCCAGCACCAGCACCACGTCATGCGGCGCTTCCGGGTTCAGGCGGCCCAGCACGCGGCGCACTTTGGCCAGTTCGTCCATCAGTTCGCGCTTGTTGTGCAACCGGCCCGCCGTATCCACGATCAGCGTGTCGATCCCGCTGTCGGTCGCCGCTTTCACCGCGTCGAACACGATCGATGCCGGATCGCCGCCTTCCGGTCCGATGACGATGGGCACGCCCAGCCGGTCGGCCCACACTTTCAACTGGCCGATAGCGGCGGCGCGGAAGGTATCGCCCGCGGCCAGCATTACGCTGTAATCCTGTTCCTGAAACAGATGGGCCAGCTTGGCGATGGTGGTGGTCTTGCCCGATCCGTTCACGCCAATCACCAGGATCACCTGCGGGCGCGGAAAGGCGACGATTTCCAGCGGCTTGGCCACCGGGCGCAGGATTGCGGCAATTTCGTCCGCCACGGCATTTTTCAGCGCGGCTTCGTCAACGCCATCTTCGAACCGGGCGTCCTTCAACCGCTCACGAATGCGGGCGGCGGCGCGCGGGCCAAGGTCGGACAGGATCAGCGCGTCCTCGATATCGTCAAGCTGCGCATCGGTCAGCCGTGTGGCGCCGCCCACGATGCCGCCCAGATTGTCCGCCAGCCGTTCGGTGGTCTTGCGAAAGCCGCCAAGCAGGCGGTCGGACCAGCTTTCGCTGCTCATTCCAGTATTCCTTCGATGATCCGTGTCGGTGTGCAGGTCACAAGCTGGCCAGGTGGCGTCCCTTGCGGCACACGATAGGTCGCAAAGTGTGCCGCATGGCCGGTTCCGTCCCGCTCGGCAAGCACTTGGGCAGGTTTGCCGACAAGACTCCGCAACCAGTGGTCACGTTCCTGCGCCACCACCGCCCGCAGTTCAGCGGCGCGTTCGCGCACCAGTAGCGGGGCCACCTGCGGCATCCGCGCTGCCGGAGTGCCGGGGCGGGGCGAATAGGGAAAGATGTGGCCGTGGACCACGCTGCATTCGCGCACGATGGACAGGTTGTTCGCGTGCATTTCCTCGGTTTCGGTGGGAAAACCGGCGATCAGGTCGGCACCGATGGCAATGTCCGGGCGGGCGGCTTTCAGGCGCTGCGCCAGTTTGATGGCGTCCCGGCGCGAATGGCGGCGCTTCATCCGCTTCAGGATCATGTCATCGCCCGATTGCAGCGACAAATGGACATGCGGCATCACGCGGGGATGGGTGGTAATCAGGTCGAACAGCAGTGGATCGATCTCCACCCCGTCAAGCGACGACAGGCGCAAGCGGGGAAGATCGGGGAAGGCGTCAAGGATTGCCAGTACCAGATCGCCAAGGCGTTGGCCCGTGGTCAGTTCGGTGCCCCACGATGTCACGTCAACGCCGGTCAGCACCACTTCATGTATGCTTAGGTGTCGTTCAGGTATGGTTCGAGTAATCGCCGAATTTACTGCCTGAAGCACGTCAACTATCGGTAAGGAAACGCTTTTTCCGCGCCCCTGCGGGATGATGCAGAAAGTGCAGGCATGATCGCACCCAGTCTGCACCGGCACGAAAGCACGGGTATGATGCGCCGATGGGGAAGGGGCAGGCGCGGCCACCGCACCCCAGCTTTCCGGGGCCAGCTTGGCCGGGTTCAGGACCACGGCGTCCACCTCGGCCATGCCGGAAAATGCTTGTTCTTCAATGGTTGCAGCGCACCCTGTGACGACCAGACGGGCATCGGGATGCTCTCGCCGCAGCCGCCGCACCGCCCGGCGCGATTGCCGCACTGCCTCAGCCGTCACCGCGCAGGAATTGACCACCACCGTCGGCGGTCCATCCGCCAGAAACCCCCGGATCGCCTCACTTTCAGCGATGTTCAGGCGGCACCCAAGCGAGACGATTTCAACGCTCATGCGGGGAAATCTGCGTCCTCGAACGACCCCTCAAAACTCAACGTCGCCGGGCCGGTCATCACGATTGCGCCATTTTCGGGCCAGCCGATGGTCAGCGGACCACCGGGCAGATCAACCCGCACTTCGCGGCCTGTCAACTTGCGCCGCATGGCCGCAACCGCCGTGGCGCAGGCTCCGGTGCCGCAGGCGCGGGTCAGGCCGGCACCGCGTTCCCATACCCTCAGGCGGATATGGTCAGGGCCGACGATGCTGGCGACGTTGACGTTGATTCGTTGAGGAAAAAGCGGATCGTTTTCAATCTGCGGGCCAAGCCGGGCAAGGTCTACCGCGTCGCAATCGGGCACGAAGAAGATGACGTGAGGATTGCCGACATTGACCCCGACAGGGTTTTCCAACTCTTCCCAGCCGACCGGCATGTCCAGCGTATCCATCGCATAAGACAGGGGAATTTCGTCCCAGGTAAAGCGTGGGAGCCCCATGTCGACGGCAATGCCGTTATCGCCCGCGGTGGAATGGATCAGTCCGCCCGCCGTCTCGATCGCGCGGGTGCCGCCCAGCAGCAGCCCCACCGCACGACTGGCGTTGCCGCAAGCGCCCACTTCGCCGCCATCGGGATTGAAGATTCGCATCCGCACGTCTGCCACAGCGGACGGTTCCAGAACGATCAACTGATCGCAGCCGATTCCGGTATGTCGATCCGCCAAAGCAGCAGCGCGCGCCGAGGACATGGTGACCGGAGCGTCGCGGCTATCGATAACGACGAAATCGTTACCGAGGCCGTGCATCTTGCGAAAGGGAATGCGCATGGCGCGCGACTTAGGGATTCTGGCGCTTCATGGCAATGATGCGCCGGTCAACTTTGCGGCTTATCCCGCTGCAGAGCGGCGTTCATCGCCGGGGGCGTCTTCTCCCGGCTGGGGGTGAACGCTCTTTTCATGGCCCTGCAGCAAGTTGCCTTCGGCCAGCATGGCTCGGACGGCAGTGGCATCGGTCGGCTTTCCGTACAGGAAGCCCTGACCCTTGAACGAGCCATATTTGCGCAGTTCGGCAAGGACTTCAGCGGATTCGATACCTTCGGCGGTGATCGGTAGGTCCATACCGCGTCCCAGCGAGGAAATGGCTTCGATGATCGTCGCGCTTTCCTTGGTCTTGCCAAGGCACGAGACGAAAGAGCGGTCGATCTTGATCTGGTCGAAGGGCAGGGTGCGCAACTGGGCAAGGCTGGAATAGCCGGTGCCGAAATCATCCAGACTGATGCGGATGCCCTGATTCTTGAGGCTGGTAATCAGCGTGCGGACCACGCCAACATTTTCGTGCAGACAGGTCTCGGTGATTTCAATGTCAAGCCGATGCGGCGGAAAATTGGCCTCTACCAGTAGCTTGAGCAGCTTTTGCGCAAACCATGGATCGCGTAGTTGCATGGGAGAAATGTTGACCGAAAGTGTCAGGCGGGCATCCCAGTCGCGGGCATCGCGCAGCGCCTGACGGATCAGCGATTCCGAAAGGTCTGAAATCAGGCCAATTTCTTCGGCAATGGGGATGAACAGTTCGGGCGAGAGGACGCCATGGCGCGGGCTGTGCCAGCGGGCCAGCATTTCAAAGCCGGTCAATTCACCCGTGTCGGTGTTCACCTGCTTTTCGTAATAGGGCACAAATTCGCCGCGCGGGATGCCGTCGCGAATGCCACGTTCCAGTTCGCTGCGGAAACGCAGTTCGCTTTCCATATCAGGTTCGAACCAGTTGTAGCGGTTCTTGCCTGACTTTTTCGCCTGATACATCGCCAGATCGGCCCAGTGCAGCAAAGTCGTGGCCTGAACCACACCTTCGACCGGACGGTGCATTGACGTCGTGGCAAGGCCGATGGATGCAGTAACATCAAGCGAAAGACCGTCAAATTCGATGGGCCGGGCCACGGATTCGTTAATTCGCATGACCAGCCGGTCCATGCCTTCGACATGATCGGGGTCATAGATGGCGGCGCAGGCAAATTCATCGCCGCCCAGTCGCGCCATGATCGACCGATCCGGCAGCAGCGTGCGAACGCGCTGTGCGGTCTGGGCCAGAACCGCGTCACCCGCCTGATGGCCGTGAACGTCGTTCGAGCGCTTGAAATTGTCGAGGTCGATCATCATCACAACGACTTCATGCCCAGTCGTGGCGGCCGCGGTGACCAGTTCCTGCAATGCAGGGCCGATGCTGCGGCGATTGAGGCAACCTGTCAGCGGATCAGTGTGGGCCAGCTTGTGTGCCATTTCCTCGGCATCACGGCGCTGTCCGATTTCACGGGTAAGGTCGGCATAGCGGCGCCAGCCGAACAGCAGCAGCGCTATATTGAGCAGCAGTGCGGTGCCCAGCATGGGATCGTGCAGTCTGCGTCCGGTGGTTACAAGGTGCAGAAAGTCGCCGACGACGGTTGACCCGTTCGCGACGAACAGGAGGATGGAAGCGGTGACGATGCCCAGACCGACGATATCGCGGTCGGGCTTCCTGAGTTTGCCGATGATCCGGTCCGCCTGGTGATCTTGCGATCGTCCTGCTGGCTTCCCCGCTGGCTTCGTTGCCATACCCTGCCCTTGTATAACCCCTTGTCGGCAGGCATTCCGCCTTGCTGACGGCTGTATTAGGTAAGTCATCGTCCTGAAATTTTGGTTAAGATCATCTTTCCGTAGTCTGAGAATAAACCGAAATGGCGAGACTGCGCCGGACGGGTGAGGAGCGGCGCTTGCTTTCAGCCTGCATTGGGGATAAGGGCGCGACAGCAGAATGCCGCTGGCTGCCTGCAGATTCGACAACGGCCCCTGTTCAGGATGCCACACGCTGGTCGGCGAGGTTTCGCCCACCGGCGTTTTTCGCGTTACGCGAATGTGGCTTTCCATCAAGGGTATGATGATGGGAATTGCGCGTGTTCGATAGTCTGTCAGACCGGCTTGGAGGCGTATTTGACCGCCTGCGTGGCCGCGGCGCGCTGAAGGAGGAAGACGTCCTCGCCGCCATGCGCGAAGTGCGCATTGCACTGCTGGAAGCTGACGTCGCCCTGCCGGTTGTCCGCCGCTTTATCGATTCCGTTTCAGAACAGGCAGTTGGCCAGTCGGTGCTGCGTTCGGTCACGCCGGGCCAGCAGGTCGTCAAGATCGTCAATGACGCGCTGGTCGAAATGCTGGGCGGTGGCACCGCCGAACTGGACCTGAATGCCGCGCCGCCGGTGGTCATCATGATGGTCGGCTTGCAGGGGTCGGGCAAGACCACCAGCACCGCCAAGATTGCCCGGTTGCTGAAGGAAAAGCACGGCAAGAAGGTGCTGATGGCATCGCTGGACGTCAATCGTCCGGCGGCGCAGGAACAGCTGAAGGTTCTGGGTGACCAGGCGGGCGTTGCCACGCTGCCGATCATCGCCGGGCAGATGCCGGTGGATATCGCTACGCGCGCGGTGAATGCAGCAAAGCTGCAGGCCGTGGACGTGCTGATGCTCGATACGGCAGGCCGTCTGCACGTCGACGCCGCGCTGATGGACGAGATGAAGGCGGTTGCCGCTGTCTCGACGCCCAAGGAAACGCTGCTGGTCGTCGATTCGCTGACGGGGCAGGATGCGATCAACGTGGCGCAGTCCTTTGCTGGCGAAGTCGATCTGACCGGCGTGGTGCTGACCCGTATGGACGGCGATGCACGCGGCGGTGCGGCGCTTTCGATGCGCGCAGTTACGGGCAAGCCGATCAAGTTTGCGGGCACCGGCGAGAAGCTGGATGCGATCGAACCGTTCCATCCCGAACGTGTCGCAGGTCGCATTCTGGGCATGGGTGATATCGTCTCCATCGTCGAAAAGGCGGCGGCGACGATTCAGGCTGAAGATGCCGAAAAGCTGGCCGCGCGTATGGCAAAGGGTCAGTTCGACATGAACGACCTGCGCACGCAATTGCAGCAGATGCAGAACATGGGCGGCCTGGGCGTGCTGGCAGGCATGATGCCTGGCATGAAGAAGGCCAAGGCGGCGATGGCACAGTCCGGCATGGATGACCGCGTGCTGCTGCGCATGGATGCCATCATCGGGTCGATGACCGTGGCGGAACGTGCGCGCCCCGAACTGCTGAATGCCAAGCGCAAGATCCGTGTGGCCAAGGGGTCTGGCACGCAAGTGCAGGACGTCAACAAGCTTCTGAAAATGCACATGGAAATGGCCAAGGCCATGAAGCAGATCAAGAAGATGGGCGGCCTCAAGGGCCTTGGTGCGCTGTTCGGCAAGGGCGGGCTTGATGCTGCCATGCCGGGCCTGGACCAGCAGATGGGGCCGGGCGGCCTTGGTGGCGCACTCGGCGGTGGCATGGGCAAGGGATTGCCCGGTCTGGGTTCGGGCGGGTTGCCGTCGAATTTGGGCGACCTGCTCAAAAAGCGTTGATTTTTCCGATTTCAAGTTTTCAAAATTTATCTGAAAGGTAGTTAAATGTCTGTTTCTCTTCGTCTTTCGCGCGGTGGTTCGAAGAAGCGTCCGTATTACAAGATCGTCGTCGCCAACAGCCGCGCGCCGCGCGATGGCAAGTATCTGGAACAGGTCGGCACCTACAATCCGATCCTCGCCAAGGACGACGAAAACCGCGTGCGTTTCGTAGAAGACCGCGTGCGTTACTGGATCGGCGTTGGCGCCCAGCCGACCGACCGCGTTGCCCGCATGCTTGACAAGGCTGGCATCAAGGAACGCGCTGCCACCAACAACCCGCAGAAGGCAGAACCTGGCAAGAAGGCCAAGGAACGCGCTGAAGAAAAGGCTGAAAAGGCCCGTGAAGCTGCGGAAGCTGCTGCTGCTGCATCGGCAGCTCCGGCTGAAGCTGCTGCTGAAGAACAGACGGAAGCCTGATCTTGCGCGACCGGCCTGTCACTCTCGCCGCTGTAACTGGCGCTCATGGAGTGACGGGCGAGGTCCGCCTGAAGCTGTTTGGTGAAGGCGTGGTGGCGTTGAAGCGCTACCGTGCCTTCACCATATCCGGCAGCGCTTCTACCCTGACGGTGGAAAAGCTGAAGGACGACGGCAAGGGCGGGGCAATTGCCCGATTTGCCGAAGTGGCGGATCGCACGGCGGCGGAAAAGCTGCGCGGTTCTGCGCTGACGGTGCCGCGTTCTTCGCTGCCCGAACTGCCGGATGGCGAATATTACTATGCCGATCTGATCGGTCTGCCTGCGGTTTCGACCGAAGGTGACGCCTTGGGCGAATGCATCGCCGTGGAGAATTTCGGGGCGGGCGATCTGCTGGAAATCCGCAAGGCTGATGGCAAGCGCTTCATGGTGCCGATGAAAGCGCAAGCGGTGCCTGAGTGGGACGACGAGCGGATTGTGATCGAAGCGGTTTACGCCGATCAATGACGTTCGCCGCGACTGTCCTGACCCTTTACCCTGAAATGTTTCCGGGGCCGCTGGGTGTAAGCCTTGCGGGCCGCGCGATGCGTGAGGGGACGTGGGCGATGGACGCGGTGCAAATCCGCGACTTCGCTGCCGACAAGCACAAGACCGTTGACGACACACCGGCAGGTGGCGGGGCGGGCATGGTGCTGCGGGTCGATGTGCTGGCCAAGGCCATCGACCATGCGCGGGCAAACCATCCGGGATGCCCGGTGATCGCCATGACGCCGCGCGGCAAACCGCTGTCGCAGGAACGGGTGCGCAAACTGGCCGACGGTCCCGGCGTGATCGTGCTGTGCGGCCGGTTTGAAGGTTTTGACGAGCGGATTTTCGAAGGCCGCGAGGTCGAGGAAGTCTCGGTTGGCGATATCGTGCTTTCGGGCGGCGAATGTGCCGCGCTGATGCTGCTGGACGCTTGCATTCGCTTGCTTCCCGGCGTAATGGGCGCGGCTTCTAGCGGGCATGAGGAGTCGTTCGAGAACGGTCTTCTTGAATACCCGCATTATACCCGACCCCAGGAATGGGAAGGGCGATTGATCCCTGAAGTGCTGCGATCGGGGGATCATGGTAAAATCGCGGAGTGGCGGAAACGTCGCTCGGAAGGCGATACACGGCTACGCAGGCCGGACCTTTGGGAGCGTCACACCGGCGTTCGGGTCCAGTCTGCCTCTGGTGCGCGGCACGAAGTGCAGGACGATTGAAAAATGAACCTGATTCAGCAGCTTGAAGCTGAAGCTATCGCCGATTTCAAGGCGAAGAAGGAAATTCCGGACTTCCGTGCGGGCGATACCGTGCGCGTCGGCGTGCGCGTTGTTGAAGGCGAGCGCACCCGCGTTCAGGCCTACGAAGGCGTGTGCATCGCGCGTTCGAACCGTGGCCTCGGCTCGAACTTCACCGTGCGCAAGATCTCGTTCGGCGAAGGCGTGGAACGTGTGTTCCCGCTTTACTCGCCCAACATCGATTCGATTACCGTGGTTCGCCGTGGTGTCGTGCGTCGTGCGAAGCTTTACTACCTTCGTGGCCGCACCGGTAAATCGGCGCGTATTGCTGAACGCAAGGTCACCAAGGCCTGAGCAGGGCGGGCGCATAGCCCAACGCCGAACACAAGTTCAAAAGGCGTCCTGGCTCACCGGCCAGGGCGCCTTTTCTGCTTTCAAACGCAACCAAATCGGGCCACGAAGGCGCATTGCAAACGCCCCCGGACTATCCCTGATACGGGCCGGGACCAGAGGATACCGTTTTCCATGCGCCACTTCCGCCTGCTAGCTGCCTGCGCGCTGTCTTCGCTTGCCATTGCGCCGCTGGCCCATGCTCAACAAGGGCAACAGATGACCGCCACTGCTGCTGCGCCCCAATCCCTGACGTTCGAGCGCGTGTTCGCCAGCCCCGGCCTCAACGGCCCGGCACCGCGCGCGGTGAAGCTGTCGCCCGATGGCCGTTACCTGACGCTGCTGCGCAACCGTGCCGATGACCGTGAGCGCTATGACCTGTGGGGTTTTGACCGGCAGAGCGGTGAATGGAAGATGTTGGTGGATTCGCTCAAGCTCTCGTCCGGGCGCGAGCTTTCCGAAGCGGAGAAGATGCAGCGCGAACGGCAACGCATTGGCGATCTGAAGGGCATTGTGTCCTACGAATGGGCCGCCGACGGCAAGGCCGTGCTGGTGCCAGTGGATGGCGAACTGTTCCTTGCAGGCCTTGATGGTTCGGTGCGCAAGATTGATGGCACCAAGGGCGGCGAACTGACGCCCAAGCTGGGACCGAAGGGGCAGCACATTGCCTATGTCCGCGACCGTCGGCTGTGGGCAGGGCCGGTAACCGGGGCTGCCGCGCAGGCGATCACGCCTGAAGAAGCCAGTGCCAATGTCCACTGGGGCGAGGCGGAGTTCGTGGCGCAGGAAGAAATGGCGCGCTTCAACGGCTTCTGGTGGTCGCCCGATGAAAGCCGCATCGCGGTGGAGCGCTTTGACGAAAGCATGGTCGGCGTTGTGACGCGCACGGCCATCGGCGCGGAAGACACCAAGACCTATGACCAGCGTTATCCGGCGGCGGGCACGCCCAACGCCGAAGTCGCGCTTTATATCATGGCACCAGACGGTTCGGGTCGGGTGCAGGTTGACCTTGGCGCGGACAAGGACATCTATCTGGCCCGTGTCGACTGGGCACCCGATGGCAAGACGCTGTATGTGCAGCGGATGAATCGTGAGCAGACCGTGCTCGACATGCTGAAGGTCGATCCGGCCACCGGCAAGTCTGCTGTGCTGTTCAGCGAAAAGGCCGCGGCAAAGCACTGGATCGATCTGTCGGACAGCTATCGCTTCCTGTCGGACGGCAGCCTTGTGTGGTGGTCGCAGCGCGACGGGTTCGGCCATCTTTACCGGTTCAAGAGCGGCAAGTGGAGCCAGTTGACCAAGGGTGAATGGGTTGTCACCGGGCTGGTCGGCGTGGATGAAAAGGGCGGCAAGCTCTATCTTACGGCGACCAAGGACGATGTGCTTGCACCGCAGGTCTATGCCATGGACCTGAACGCGCCGGGCAAGCTGTCGCGGTTGACCGAAGCGGGCTGGGTGAACAGCGCATCGATGGACAAGAGCGGGCAGACGCTGATGATCTCGCGGTCGTCCGATGCGCAGCCTTCGCAATCCTATATCGCGGACACCAGCGGCAAGCGGCTGGCGTGGATCGAGGAGAACAAGGTGGCAGGGGCGCACCCTTATGCGCCTTATCTTGCCAGCCACCGCCCGGCACAGTTCGGCACGATCCCGGCGGCGGATGGCACGCCGCTGCACTACATGATGATTACGCCGCCGCTGGAGGCCGGAAAGAAGTATCCCGTGTTCACCTACCACTACGGCGGGCCGACCGCGCAGGTGGTGACCAAGGGCTTTCAGGGCGCGCTGGCGCAGGCTATCGTCGACAAAGGCTATATCTATTTCGCCATCGACAATCGCGGGTCGGAAAACCGGGGCGTGAAGTTTGCGTCCGCGCTGCATCACGCGATGGGTTCGGTTGAGGTGGAAGACCAGCTTGCGGGCGCAAACTGGTTGAAGAAGCAGGCGTTTGTGGATGCCGACAAGATCAGCACGTTCGGCTGGTCCTATGGCGGATACATGTCGATCAAGATGCTGGAAGCCGATCCGGGGGCCTATGCGGCGGGCATTGCCGTGGCACCGGTGACCAAGTGGCAGCTTTACGACACCACTTATACCGAACGCTATCTGGGTGATCCGGGCAAGCTGCCGCAGGTCTATGAAAAGGCCAATGCGCTGGCCGATACCAAGAAGATCAGCGATCCACTTTTGATTATCCACGGCATGGCCGACGATAACGTGGTGTTCGAGAATGCTTCGGCCATCATCGCCAAGTTGCAGGGCGAGGCGGTGCCGTTCGAGATGATGCTTTACCCCGGTTACACCCACCGTATCAGCGGGCCAAAGGTGAGCCAGCACTTGTATGAGACGATTTTCCGCTTTCTTGACCGTAATGGAGCAGGCAGCGGGCAATAGCCGCAGTTTTGGGGCCGAAAGGCCAAAATGCTTGGCTGGTCGGAACCAGCCGCTAAGGACGGCCCGTCTGCATGGTGGGCGGGCCGCAGGAAGGGAAGTAAGATGGGTTACCGGGTTGTAGTGGTCGGCGCGACGGGGAATGTGGGCCGCGAAATGCTCAACATTCTGGCCGAGCGCGAGTTTCCCTGCGACGAAATCGCGGCGGTCGCTTCGTCGCGTTCGCAGGGTACCGAGATCGATTTCGGCGAAACCGGCAAGAAGCTGAAGGTGAAGAACATCGAGCATTTCGACTTCACCGGATGGGACATTGCCCTGTTTGCCGCAGGGTCCGAACCGACCAAGATTTACGCGCCCAAGGCTGCTGCTGCTGGCTGCGTGGTGATCGACAATTCGTCGCTTTACCGCATGGACCCGGACGTGCCGCTGATCGTGCCTGAAGTGAACCCGGAAGCCATCGACGGCTACACCAAGAAGAACATCATCGCGAATCCCAACTGCTCGACCGCGCAGATGGTCGTTGCGCTGAAGCCGCTGCATGACGCTGCCAAGATCAAGCGCGTGGTCGTGGCCACCTACCAGTCGGTTTCCGGTGCGGGCAAGGAAGGCATGGACGAGCTGTTCGAACAGAGCCGCGCGATCTTTGTTGGCGATCAGGTCGAGCCGAAGAAGTTCACCAAGCAGATCGCGTTCAACGTGATCCCACACATTGACGTTTTCCTGGACGATGGTTCGACCAAGGAAGAATGGAAGATGGTGGCTGAAACCAAGAAGATCCTTGATCCCAAGGTCAAGATCGTGGCTACCTGCGTGCGCGTGCCGGTGTTCATCGGCCATTCCGAAGCGCTGAATATCGAGTTCGAGAACGAAATCTCGGCCGAAGAAGCGCAGAACATTCTGCGTGAAGCGCCCGGCGTGATGCTGATCGACAAGCGCGAGAACGGTGGATACGTGACGCCGGTGGAGTGCGTGGGTGACTACGCCACCTTCATCAGCCGCGTGCGTGAAGATTCGACTGTCGATAACGGCCTTTCGCTGTGGTGCGTTTCGGACAACCTGCGCAAGGGCGCGGCGCTGAACGCCGTGCAGATTGCCGAACTGCTGGGCCGTCGCCACCTGAAGAAGGGCTGAGCCTGACATGACAGAAGCATCACTTGAGTTCTTCCCTGGCTTCGACGGTGCGCCATTGGCGCTGCACCGGATGGGGCAGGGAAGGCCGGTGGTGCTTCTGCATGGCCTGTTTTCATCGGCACAGGTCAACTGGATCAAGTTTGGAACGGCGGCAAAGCTGGCCGCGGCGGGTTTTGAATGCCTGATGCCGGATCTGCGCGTGCATGGGCAAAGCGCGGCCCCGCACGATCCGGCTTCCTATCCGCAGGATGTACTGGTGCGCGATCTTGAAGCTCTTGTCGCGCATATGGGGCTGACCGATTTCGATCTTGTCGGCTTTTCGCTGGGATCACGCACATCGGCGCGGGCAGTGATTGCAGGTTTACACCCGCGTCGGCTGGTGCTGGGCGGGATGGGGCTTGAAGGCCTTGCCGGATGGGCGCGGCGACAGGACTTCTTTGTTGATGTGATTGACCGTTTCGGCACGATACGCCCCGGCGATCCGGCCTATGTTTCGCAGCAGTTTTTGAAGACGATGGGCGTTGACCGCGATGCTGCGCGTCTGCTGCTGGGGACAATGGCCGATACCGATCCGACAGAGTTGACTGCGATCACCATGCCAACGCTGGTGCTGTGCGGCGATAAGGACGACGACAACGGATCGGCCAAGCGACTGGTAGATGTCTTGCCCGATGCCAGCTTGGCGCTAATTCCCGGCACGCATATGAGCAGCGTGACTGTGCCCGAAATGGGCATGGAAATCGTGACGTTTCTGTCTCAATAAAGTCTGCCGCGCCCCCTTGCAGCGGGCGCTGGTTCATGTCAGCTTCAAGACACAACGAATGGGCCGAAAAGAGCCTTTCTGGGATTGAAGATGCCATGATTTACAGGAAGCTGCTTGCCATTGCGGTGGCGGGTCTTCTGGTCCCCGCAAGCGCACAAGCGACCACCGTTTCCGCGGTGCGTCCTGATGGTGTTGCCGAAGCGCTGACCAATTTGGGTTACAAGGCGGAACTGGCCAAGGATGCCAATGGCGACCCGCTGATTAATGCGGATATCGGCGGCTGGCAGGCCGCGCTGATGTTTTACGAATGCAGCGAAAAGACCCACGATGGTTGTCAGTCGTTGCAGTTCGTAGCCAATTTTACACCTGAAAAGAAGTTTGGCGCCGAAGAAGCGGTGCGTTTCATGCGTAACACCCGCTTTGCTTCGGTTTCGGTGGACAAGGATCAGTCAGTGACGATGACCTGGGATGTGGTGACCGGCAAGGGCATCGATCTTGAGGTGTTTTCCAACGGGGTCGACATGTTCCGCAGCGCGATGGACACGTTGGGAACCGAAGTTTTCAAATAGGATTTAGCAGTATTCTCGCGAGCGAGCGGGGATGGACGCAACTGGGCAATCCGAACGCGGGGCTAGCCGCGCCGGATTGCCTTTTTATTTGGCGATCAGCGGAACGGCGGTTCGTTGAACGCGCGCAATTTGCGGCTGTGCAGGCGAGGGCCTTCCTTGCGCAGCAAGTCGCAGGCCGTTGTGCCGATGGCGAGGTGGGCTGCGATGGCTTCTTCGTAAAAGCGGTTGGCCTGTCCCGGCAGCTTGATTTCGCCGTGCAGCGGCTTGTCCGATACGCAGAGCAAAGTGCCGTAAGGCACGCGGAAGCGGTAGCCCTGAGCGGCGATGGTCGCGCTTTCCATGTCGATGCCGACTGCGCGGGATAGCGACAGACGGCGGGCAGAGTGGGTGTAGCGCAGTTCCCAGTTGCGATCATCTGTTGTGACGATGGTGCCGGTGCGCATGCGCTTTTTCAGATCGGTGCCGCCTTCGCCCGATACCATTTCTGCCGCGCGTTGCAGCGCCACCTGCACTTCGGCGATGGCGGGAATAGGGATTTCGGGCGGTAGGACGGGATCGAGAACGTGATCGTCGCGCAGATAGGCGTGGGCCAGCACATAATCACCAATCTTCTGTGTGGGGCGCAGGCCACCACAGTGGCCGATCATCAGCCATGCTTCGGGGCGCAGGACGGCCAGATGGTCGCAGATGGTCTTGGCGTTGGAAGGGCCGACGCCGATGTTGACCAGCGTGATGCCCGATTTGTCCGGTGCAATCAGATGGTAGGCTGGCATCTGGTGGCGCCGCCATGCGGTGTCTGACAGGCGGGCGCGGGCATCGTCAGTGCGCGCATCAAGGCTGAGGCCGCCTGCGCCGGTAAGCGCGATGTAATTCGTACTGTCAATCTGCCTGGCCGCCCAGTCAACGAATTCATCGACATAGCGATGGTAGTTGGTGAACAGGATATAGCGCTGGAAATCCTCGGTGCTGGTGCCGGTGTAGTGGGCAAGGCGGGCAAGGCTGAAATCGGTGCGCAGGCCGTCGAACAGCGATAGCGGGAAAGGGCCATCGCCAATCAGGTATTCGCCATCGGCAATCTCGTCACCGATATGGGCAAGGTCGGTGGTGGGGAAGTGCTGTGCCAGTTCTGACGGGCTGACGCTGCCGATCTGCGCGCCATAGGCGCCGTCGAGAACATAGGGGAAAGGCATTTCCTGCCGCGACGGCGCAACTTCTATGCTCACGTCGAAACCCTGACGGATCAGGTCGATCTGTTCGGCCAGATAGTCGGCAAACAGGGCAGGCCGGGTGACGGTGCAGGCGTAGTCGCCACGCTGGGTCAGGCGGCCAAAGGCGCGGCCAGTGGATTCGTGGCGGGATTCTCCATCGAAGCGGATGCGCAGTTCCGGGTAACAATAGCTGCCATCATGCCGTCGTTCGGGCGGGGGTAGGGTGCCGTGGTTGGCATAATCCGCGATATCGGCCCTGAGGCGGGCGACGGCGGAATCGTAAAGCTGATTGAGGCGGGTAAGGATCGTTTCAGTTGTTTCCATCTTCACGAATGTAATGCGCGTTGTGGTCTGTGCAAAGACACCCCGAAATGTTCGCGGTGCGGATGGCGGAAAAGAGGTGACGAAGCGCCGTTAAATCAGCATGATAACGCTGTCAGAAACTGCTGAGAGGATATCGATGATGGTGCGTGGGGTGAAGCTGTCGGTTGCCGTGATGGCGCTGGCTTATGGATCGGTGGCGCAGGCCCAGAATACGACGGCGGACGTGGCGCCGATTATCGATGTGCACATGCACGCCATGGCCGATGCGCCTTGGGCCACGCCCGTTTGTCCCAACCAGACGCGGTTCGAAGCGTCGGACCCCAAGAATGGACCGGAAGCGCCCTTTGGCTGGTCGAGTGAAGAATGCTCGCCCAAACTCTATCCTGCGCCCAAGGGTGAATACATGAAGATGGTGCTGGCCGAGATGGACCGGCTGAACGTGCGTGGCGTCGTGTTCGGCAAGCCTGATGATGTGAAGAAGTGGCAGGCGGCATCGCCCGCACGGGTCATCCCCGGCACGGCATTTGGGGCGGTTGCCACCAGCGATTCGGCCAAGGAACTGAAGATGCTGGAAGTCGCCTTCACCAAGGACGGCTTCAAGGTGATGGGCGAGATTGGCCTGCAATACGAAGGTATTTCGCCATCGGACATGCGTGTCGACCAGTATTTCGCCTTGGCTGAAAAGCTGGACATTCCGGTGGCGATCCACATGGGCACGGGTGGCTCAGGCCGGGCCAACGTGGCCATGCCCAGCTATCGTGGGTCAAAGGGTGATCCTTTGTTGCTGGAAGAACTGCTGGCCCGCCATCCGAAGCTGCGGGTGCAAGTGATGCATGCCGGTTACCCGATGATCGACAACATGCTGACGCTGCTTCAGGCCAATAGCCATGTTTACGTGGATATTGCGGGCCTGATCTGGAGCTATCCGCGTAAGGATGTGAACCGCTATATCGAGCGGATGGTCGATGCCGGGTTCGGCGACCGGGTGATGTATGGCACCGACCAGCTCGCCTGGCCTGGCCTGATGGCCTATTCTATCGGCCTGATCCAGAACGCCGATTACCTGAGCGCGGACCAGAAGCGCGACATTCTGTACAACAACGCCGCGCGTTTCCTGCGGCTTGAACCGGCGAAGTAACACCGCAACGAAAAAGGGGCGCCCGGAAGGACGCCCCTTGATCTTTTATCCGATGAGAAGTGAAGCTCAGGCTTCGGCTTCTTCGCCGCCTTCCAGCAGCTCGGTCGGGATTTCGCCCGGTTCCGCGTTCGGATCATAGGCTTCGGTGAAGCCGCCGGTGTCGGTGTCGAACATCGCGGCCATCACGTCCACGCCCTGCGACTGCAGAGCGGCTTCGTCAGCCGAACGGGCAACGTTGACCTTGACGGTCACGACCACTTCGGCGTGCAGCGAAACCTTGACGTCATAAACGCCCAGCGTCTTGATCGGGCGTTCGAGCACGATCATCGACTTGTTCACCTTGGCGCCCAGTTCGATGAGGCCATCGGCGATGTCGCGGACCGAAACCGAGCCGTAAAGCTGACCGGCGTTGGACGACGCGCGGATGAGCACGACTTCCTTGCCTTCAACGTTGCTCGACTCTGCGGTCGCGTCATCACGACGCGCGGCGTTGTCAGCTTCGATGCGGGCGCGGTTGGCTTCGAAGACCTTGCGGTTGGCTTCGTTGGCGCGGAGCGCTTTCTTGTTGGGCAGCAGGAAGTTGCGTGCGTAGCCATCCTTGACGGTGACTTCGTCGCCAATGGTGCCCAGCTTCTCGATGCGTTCGAGCAGGATGATCTGCATGGCTGGCGCTCCTTACTTCACGATGTAGGGCAGGAGGCCGATGTGCCGGGCGCGCTTGATCGCCTGGCCCAGCTCACGCTGCTTCTTCGCCGAAACGGCGGTGATGCGCGACGGCACGATCTTGCCACGTTCAGACATGAAGCCCTGAAGCAGGCGCACATCTTTGTAGTCGATCTTGGGCGCGTTCTTACCCGAAAACGGGCAGCTCTTGCGGCGACGGAAAAACGGACGAGCCATTTCTTATTCCCCTTCGCGTTCGCGGCGGCGGCTGCGCTCGCGGTCGTTCTTGCGCATCATCACCGACGGGCCGGCTTCATGTTCGTCAACACGGACGGTCATGTAACGGATCACGTCTTCGTTGATCGAGGTCTGACGTTCGAGTTCAGCGATGGTGGCGCCCGAAGCTTCGATGTTCAGCAGCACGAAGTGCGCCTTGCGATTCTTCTGGATCTTGTAGGCCAGCGAACGGAGACCCCAGGTTTCAGTCTTTACGACCTTGCCGTTGTTCGTCTCGACGATTTCGGTGGCGGCGGCGGCAAGCGCATCAACCTGAGCCTGGCTCAGATCCTGGCGCGCCAGAAACACATGCTCGTAAAGCGGCATGCTTTTTGCGTCCTTATCCATATAACCGATCGCTGGCTTGTCCGCGGGATTGCGGTGCCCCTCCGGCTTTCTTCTACCCCCGGCATTGCCGGTGAAGGGCCGCGCCTTAGCGATTTCAGGGTGAAAGGCAAGCGCGTTCTTTGCTGTCCGAACCTTGCATTCGGCGCGACTCCCGGATTTAATCATTCAATTAATGGAGGGTGCGATGCTTGTCACGATCGATTTTCATGGTGCGGTGGCGGTTGTAACACTGAACAGGCCTGAGGCTATGAACGCATTGTCGGCTGCGTTGCGTGTGGAACTGGCACAGGCGATGCACCGCCTTGATGGCAATGATGCCGTTCGCGCTGTTGTGCTGACAGGGGCAGGGCAGCGCGCTTTTACCGCAGGCCTGGATCTGAAAGAACTGGGGGCAGATACGTCCCACCTTGGCGCAGCCAATGCGGAAGATGCCACACGTAATCCGGTCAGGGCCGTAGAGCAGTGCCGTAAACCTGTGATTGGTGCGATAAACGGTGTGGCAATTACCGGTGGGTTCGAACTTGCGTTGGCTTGCGATGTCCTTGTCGCATCAGACAATGCACGTTTTGCCGATACCCATGCGCGTGTCGGGATCATGCCGGGTTGGGGACTTTCGCAAAAGCTGTCGCGGATTATCGGCATAGCTCGCGCCAAGGAGCTATCGCTGACCGGCAACTTTATTGGCGCAGAACAGGCGCTGGCCTGGGGCCTGGTTAATCGCGTGGTGGCGGCGCAAGATCTTGTATCGACGGCCATTGCCCTGGCGCAGGACATGGCATCGATCGACCCGCACATGGTGATGGCTTATAAGAATTTGATCGATGAGGGTTACGCACTTGCATTTGGCGATGGGTTGGCGCTGGAGGCGCAGCTTTCGAGCGAGATGAATGGCCAAGTGGATGCCGGGGTGGTTGAGGCACGGCGTCGTGAAGTGATGGAACGTGGCCGTACGCAGGGATAAACTGAACGTCGACGGTTCAGGTTTCTGGACGTGCGGCCGGTTCCACATTTCTGGTGCTGGTTGATTTTTGCGATGCGCCGCAAAACAGAATGCTGGTGAGGGTGGTGGAGCGGACCGCCAGATAGCTGGCGACCGAAAGCAGCAGGGTTGCTGCCGATGCTGCCAGCCACTGCGCCACGGGCGGCAAGGGCAGGGCAAGCGCTTGGGGCAGGACAACCATCGCCCAGACCAGATGGAACAGATAGATGGCCAGCGCGCCGTCGACAACGAAAGTGACGATCCGGCTGGGGCCGCGCACCGCCCGATAGAGCAGGCGATAAAGCGCCATTGCCATCAGATAGGCCAGCGGCAATTCAACGGCACGCAGGATGAGCGATCCGGCGAAATCGGGATAGATCTCCTTGCCCAGCGCAGGCCTGATCAACGGATCAAACGGAATATAGATCGCCAGCAGCACGATGATGGCAGGCGTCAGCCAACGCTTGTACAGCGCAAAGAAGCGATCACCGATCCTGCCGTGCCATGCCAGAACACCCATGGCAAAACCGGCTGCGTGAAAAACGAATTGCTGGATCAGCAGGGTTTCGAACGGAGCATCGGGGATGGGCGGAACATGTTCGATTGCAAAGCGCACAAGCCCCCATCCGGCCAGTGCAAAAAGCAGCACCAGCGATCCGGAACCGGACAGCAACATGGCCCGCTGCAGCGCGACGCCGGGCGCAATCCGTCTTGCCGGAATGGTCGCATAAACTGCGCAAAAGCCAAACAGCACGATCAGGAACCAGAAATGATCGAGCGCCACCGGCAGGCCCAGAAACCGTGGCGATGGTTTGTGCATCAAGGTTTCCTGCAAGCCGAACTGCACCAGCCCCAGTGTGGCGAGGCTTGCCACCAGTGGCAGCAGCAACCTGCGCGCGCGTTCTGCCAGCCACGCCCGTCCACCTTTGCGTGTCCGCATCATCCCCGCGAAGTATCCGGCCAGCATGAAGAAGGCGAACATGCGAAAAACGTGGGTGATGCTGGCCCAACCACCGATCAGCAGCGATTGCTGAAAGGCCGTGGCGGGCGGGTTCATCTCGAAAAAGGCTTTCGTCGCCACATGGAACGGCAGACCCAGCAGCAACAGCGCCGCACGCGCAGCGTCAAGGTGATGCAGGCGTTTGACTGGCGAAGGCATGGCGGCGGCCCTTAACGTGTAATGCGCAGTCAGGCGAGACATTCTGCCGGGACCGGCACAAGCCCCTTGCGCTTCGCGGGCCGCTCCCGCACATCAGCGGGCGAAAATCCCAAAGGAATAGAACGCCCCATGCCTTCCGGTCTTGTCGCCCTGCTTGACGACGTTTCGGTCATTGCCCGTGCCGCTGCGGCCTCGCTTGATGATGTCGGCGCCGCCGCCGCCAAGGCCGGGTCGAAGGCTGCGGGTGTGGTGATTGACGATGCGGCGGTGACGCCATCTTACGTGACCGAATTTACGCCTGACCGCGAATTGCCGGTGATTGCGCGGATCGCCAAGGGCAGTTTGTTCAATAAACTGGTCATCCTGCTGCCCGCTGCGCTGGCGCTCAGTGCGTTTCTGCCCAGCGCGATTACCCCGCTTTTGATGATGGGCGGCCTGTTCTTGTGCTTTGAAGGCGCGGAAAAAGTGCTGGAAAAGCTGGGCGGCGAAAAGCATGGCGAAACGCTGGAGGACAAACCGACCGACATTGCCTCGTTTGAGAATGAGCGGGTTTCGGGCGCGATCCGCACCGATTTGATCCTTTCTGCCGAAATCATGGCCATCGCGCTGGCAGAAGTTGCTGGCGAAGGGCTGGTGCAACAAGCCATCATCCTGGCAGTGGTGGGCATTGCGATCACCGTCATGGTTTATGGCGCGGTCGGCCTGATCGTGAAGATGGACGATATCGGTCTGCACCTGTCCGAGAAATCGTCGGCGCTGGCCCGGTCTGTCGGACATTTCCTCCTGCGCGCCATGCCGGTGCTGCTGGTGTTGCTGGCCACCGTGGGTACGGCGGCCATGTTGTGGGTCGGTGGCGGGATTATCCTGCACGGTGCCGAAGTGCTGGGCCTGCATGGTCCGGCAGAGCTTGCCCATGCCGCCCAACACGCGGTGGAGCATGCCACCGGCCCGCTGGGCGGGGTGCTGGGCTGGCTGACTTATGCGGTGCTGTCAGCTGTCGTGGGGCTGGTGCTGGGCGCGATTGTCGCCGTGGTCGTCCATGTGATCGGCAAGGCGCGCGGTAAGCACTGAACCTGGCACAGTTCAGGCAGCATGGCGGATGGGCGGCACTTTGGGGGGATGGCCTTCGCGATAGTGGCGAATGGCGAAATCGCTTACGAGGGACTGAAACACATCGTCATGCAGCCGGTGTTCGAATTCAAGGCCGCTCACCCGGTCGCGTGACCAGACGACAAAAGCCAGTTTTGGCTGAAGACCGGGCAGCATCAGGTGTATCGGTTCGTCGATCCGCAGCCTTTCCAGACCTTCGATGCGCGCGCCATACTGGTTGAGATCCTTAAGGATAACCGTTGAGCGTGCCGCACCGCATTTGCATCGGACCGGAAGTTCGATTCCAACACGCGGGGCGCGCCGTTTCGCTTCAAATTCCGTGTCTTCGCTATAACGCCACATGGCATGTCCTCCACTGGTATTAACCACCTGCATTTAGGACGGTGGCGTGTGAGGGAATTTCAGGCCGAATTGCGCAAGCGGTCGGCGTTCGTTTTTCTGCAACTCTGCGCGCGGCCTTTGCATCGCAGGCTGTGGTGGGAATTGCGCTGGATCAACAAGCACTTCGACCTGAGTGGTATTGCCAGCACGGCAGACGGACGATCCCGCCTGACGATGCCCGAGGAGATTTGCGATGACTGGTGCAACGATGGCAACGCTTGCTCCGCTAGACCAGCTTGAAACGCGCGATGGCCTTGTCCTTGATGTGCGTCCCGCCTTTGCCGAGGATGAGCCGCTGCTTGAAGCTTTCTTCGATGCGGTTAGCGATGAAGACCGCCGCTTCCGCTTTCTGGCTGCCAGCAAACACGTTGGCCATGACCAGCTTGTCCCGCTGACGCATGTGGACCACTGGCGCACCGAAAGTTTTCTGGCGTTCGAGCGGCAGACCGGCGCGCTTGTGGCGTCGGCCATGCTTGCCTGCGATGCACAGATGGATACCGGCGAAGCCGCCATTTCGATCCGGCGCGACTTTCGTGGGCGCGGGGTGGGCTGGACCATGCTGGATCTTCTGGCCAGTGAAGCGTGCAAGCGGGGGTTGAAGCGCGTGATTTCCATTGAGGACCGCGACAATCACGCCGCCATAGAGCTTGAGCGCGAAAAGGGCTTTGAGGCCCACGGCATCGACGGCGATCCGCATCTGGTGCTGCTGGAAAAGCGTTTCGGCTGAACTGGCACAAGCCCTTGGGTCGCAACAAGGGGGAACCGGCGGTCAGCTGAGCGCCGGTTCTGTTTTTTATCCAGCGCTCAGCCGCGACAGGATATCGCGCGCAAACACGGCCAGCGTATCATCGCGCGCACCCATCACGACTATGCGGTCACCACTGCGGGCAAGGCTGACGATGCGGTCGGCGCAATCGCTGCGCCGGGGCACATATTCGGCCTTGCCGCCATGGTCGCGGATCAGGTCGACGATGCGTTCAGACCCGACCGAACGGTCGACCGTGCCGCCGAAATAAACCGGATCGCACAGCATGGTAAGATCGTCCGGTCCAAGACGAGTGGCCATGATTTCGGCTAGTTCGTGGCCCATCTGGCGCAAGGGACCATAGCCGTGCGGCTGGAAAAAGGCGATCACCCGGCCGGGGTGGGCTTTCAGCGTGGCCAGCGTTGCAGCGACTTTTTCAGGGTTGTGCCCGAAATCATCGATCACCGTGATGCCCGATGCACTGGTGCCGACAATGTCAAAGCGGCGGGCGAGGCCAGCAAAGCCCGACAGGTGGCGTGCGGCTTCCGTAAGGGGGATTCCCGCCGCATTGGCCGCGGCCAAGGCGGCCAGCGCATTTGCCAGATTGTGACGTCCGGGTACCTGTAGGGCAACCGCGCATGATGTGCCATCGCGCTTGTCCGTGACGGTAGCTGCAATGCTGGTCGGGCCTTCGACAATACTGCTTGCGACTACCGAGATGTCGGCCAGATTGGACAGGCCGAAGGTTACCGCCTGATTGGCGTGTCCAATCAGGCCCATGCTTTCGGCATCATCGGCATTGATCGCGGCAACCCTTGCGCGACCAATAAAATTGCCAAACAATTCGCGCAGTTCTTCAAGGCTTTTGTGATCGAGACTGACGTTGTTCAGCACGGCTACATCGGGCGTGTAAAGCGCGATCGAGCCATCGCTTTCGTCCACTTCGGAAATGAAGCTGCCACCCTTGCCAACACGGGCAGAGGCAAAGGGGGCCTGTGGCGAAACGAAATTCTTCATCACTGCGCCGTTCATGATCGTGGGGTCGCACCCGGCGGATGTGAATATCCAGCCGATCATGCCGGTGACGGTCGATTTGCCGCTTGTTCCCCCCACCGCGATGCCCTGCGGCGCGGCGTTGAACAGGGCCGAAAGAAGGTCCGCTCGGCTCATCCTTGCACAGCCAAGTTGTGTGGCCCGGACCACTTCGGGCACGGTATCTTCGACCGCCGCCGATGCGACCAGTACCTGCTGTTGGGATGTGATGCCTGACCCGTCCTGCGGGAACAACGTAAAACCAAGGCTTTCCAGCCAGCCGAACTTTTCCGGCGTGCGTCCTTGATCGCGGCTCCGGTCAGACCCGGCGACTTGCGCGCCCATGCCGTTAAGGATCAGCGCCAGCGGCAACATACCCGATCCGCCGATGCCGCAGAAGAACCAGTCGCGATCGGTCAATGCCGTGACAGGATTTGTGGTGCTGGCCGGTGTGGTTTGTGCAGGCGTGGTCATGGCGCTTTCGGTATGCGTCTGCGCGCCCGGTGACAACCTTGCGATTGCGCCTTCCGTCGGATGGGCGAACCGCGCTAGAGGAAGCCAGTGACCAAAAGCATTGCCATATGCGCCCCTTCAACGCCGTTCACGCGCGATGATGCCGCGCGGGTTCTTGCGCTGGCCGAGGCGGAATTTCCAGAACTTCGTCTGCATTTTCACGATCAATGCTTTGCCAGCGAAGGCCATTTTGCCGGGCCAGATGCCTTGCGCCTGTCGGCATTTGTGGAATGCGCCAACGATACCGCATTCGATGCGGTGTGGTTCGTGCGCGGGGGCTATGGCGCAAATCGCATTGCCATGGATGCTTTGGCCCGGCTGTCCCCGGTGGCGCATGACAAGGAGTATCTGGGCTATTCCGATGGCGGTACTTTGCTGGCCATGCTTTACCGCGCGCGAATTGGTCGGCCGGTCCATGCCCCGATGCCGGGCGATATCCGGCGAACAGGTGGAGAAGCAGCCGTGCGGCGTTCGCTCGACTGGCTTGCTGGTGGCCGTGCGGGACTTGAACCTACTCTTGACGGCACCCAACCGGTCGTGGCGTTCAACCTGATGACGCTGGCAATGCTTTGTGGCACGCCTTTGATGCCCGATCTTTCAGGGCACGTTGTCATGGTCGAAGAGGTAGCCGAATATCACTATGCGGTGGACCGCCTGCTGTTTCATGTAACCGGCAATCTGGCCAGGATCGGCATTGCCGGGTTGCGGCTGGGTCGGGTCAGCGATGTGCCTGAAAATGATCGTCCGTTTGGGGCCGGGGTGGAAGACATGGTACGGCACTGGTGCGGACATACCGGTATCCCTTACCTTGGCACTGCCGATATCGGGCATGATGTTGACAACAGGATCGTGCCGTTCGGACTTGCCTGACAGGCAGGCGCGGCATAGGGCGCCACCCCTGATAAGGGCGCCAATATTTGGAGGGTCAGATGCGAGCATTCGTTTTTCCGGGACAGGGCAGCCAGAAGGTCGGCATGGGGCTGGAACTGGCACAGGCCAGCGCCGCCGCGCGCGAAGTGTTCGAGGAAGTTGACGAAGCGCTGGGCCAGAAGCTGTTCCAGATCATGAAGGAAGGGCCGGAAGATGTTCTGACCCTTACCGAAAATGCCCAGCCTGCAATTATGGCCAATGCCATTGCCGTGCTGCGCGTGATGGAGCGCGAAGGCGGTATTACCCTTGCCGAGAAGGCCGGGTACGTCGCCGGGCACAGCCTTGGCGAATATACCGCGCTGTGTGCCGCAGGGGCATTCAGCCTTGCCGATACGGCTCGCCTGCTGAAACTGCGCGGCCAGTCGATGCAGGCCGCCGTGCCAGTGGGGCAGGGCGCAATGTGCGCGCTGCTGGGCGCCGATATCGAAAAGGCAAGCGCACTGGCGCAGGCCGCTGCTGAAGGCGAAATCTGCACCGTTGCCAACGACAACGACCCCACGCAGGTCGTGCTGTCCGGCCACAAGGCGGCAATCGAGCGCGCCGTTGCCATGGTCAAGGACCACGGCATCAAGCGTGGCGTGCTGCTGCCGGTGTCTGCGCCGTTCCACTGCCCGCTGATGCAGCCTGCTGCTGATACCATGGCGGAGGCTTTTGAAAAGACGCCGCCTGCTGCCTTGCGCGTTGCCCTGTTCGCCAATGTCACCGCCGCAATCGTCACCGACCCTGCAGAGGTGAAGCGCCTGCTGGTTGAACAGGTCACCGGCCGCGTGCGCTGGCGCGAAAGCGCGATTGCGATGAAGGATGCAGGCGTCGAACAGTTCATCGAATTGGGCGGCAAAGTGCTTGGCCCGATGATTAACCGTTCGGTCGCCGATGTCTCTGTCACCAGCGTTGTCGGCATGGCCGATATCGAAGCCATCCTGAAGGAAATGTGAGAGCCATGGAAAACCGTCTTTTCGACCTTAGCGGGATGACCGCGCTTGTCACCGGGGCTGCTGGTGGCATCGGTTCTTCCATCTGCCATGCATTGGCGCGGCAGGGCGCGCGCATTGCCCTTTCAGGCACCAATCCGGCCAAGTTGCGGGCCTTCCGCGAAGAACTGAACGATACTTACGGCCAGGATCACGTCGAGATCACCTGCGACCTTTCGAACACCGACCAGGTCGAACATCTGGTCCCTGCTGCGCTCGACACGCTGGGCAAGCTGGACATTCTGGTAAACAATGCCGGAATCACGCGCGACAATCTGGCCATGCGCATGAAGGACGAGGAATGGGATGCGGTGATCCGCGTCAACCTTGAAGCGGCATTCCGCCTGATGCGCGCGGCGACCAAGCCGATGATGAAGGCCCGTTTTGGCCGTATCATCACCGTGACCAGCGTGGTGGGCGCCACCGGCAATCCGGGGCAGATCAACTATGCCGCAGCCAAGGCTGGCCTTGTCGGCATGTCGAAATCATTGGGGCAGGAACTGGCCAGCCGCAATGTCACGGTCAATTGCGTGGCCCCCGGCTTCATCCGCACCGCGATGACCGATGTGCTGCCAGATGGCCAGAAAGACGCGCTCAACGCCCGCATTCCGATGGGCCGGATGGGTGAAGGCAGCGACATCGGCGCGGCCATTGCCTACCTTGCTTCGAAGGAAGCAGGATACGTCACTGGGCAGACGCTGCACGTCAACGGCGGCATGGCGATGATTTCCTGACCGAAATCGCCCTATCCGGGCGGTTTTATCCCCAGCTTAGGCCATATGGGCGGGACCGGCGCTTGCCGCGTCCCGCCCTCGCGTTAAGACAGATGGTCCGAACCGCACGCCGGGGACGCGATTCCCCGGACCAGTCAACGCACGGGGATGGGCCTTGCCTGCTCCCTGGGGGGATCGAGACGAGAATGAAGGCGACGATTGAACGCGCGACGCTGCTGCGCTGCTTGTCCCACGTCCAGTCGGTGGTTGAACGCCGCAACACGATTCCGATCCTGTCGAACGTGCTGATCGAAGCATCGCCCGACAGCACGGTTCGCCTTATGGCGACCGATCTTGATCTGCAGATCGTGGAATCTATGGCCGCCGTTTCGGTTGAAACGCCGGGCGCGATCACGGTTTCTGCGCACCTGCTGTTCGACATTGCGCGCAAGCTGCAAGACGGATCGCAGGTCAGGCTGGAAACGGCGGACAACCGCATGGTCGTAAAGGCCGGGCGCAGCCGCTTTCAGTTGCCCACTCTGCCGCGCGACGACTTTCCGGTCATCGTCGAAGGCGATCTTCCGACCAGCTTCGAAGTGCCCGCGCGCACGCTGGGCGAATTGATCGACCGCACCCGTTTTGCGATTTCGACGGAAGAAACGCGCTACTACCTCAACGGTATTTTCCTGCACGTTTCGGACGAAACGCAGCCTGTGCTCAAGGCGGCTGCCACCGATGGCCACCGCCTTGCCCGCTTCACCATCGCTCGTCCCGATGGTGCCGAAGGCATGCCTGATGTGATCGTGCCACGCAAATGCGTGGGCGAACTGCGCAAGTTGCTGGAAGAAGTGCTGGATTCAGCCGTTCTGGTTGATCTTTCCGCCAGCAAGATCCGTTTCACATTGGGCGGTGAAAACGGTGTGGTGCTGACCAGCAAGTTGATCGACGGCACGTTCCCCGATTACAGCCGCGTGATCCCTACCGGCAATGACAAGCTGCTGAAGCTTGATCCGCGCTCCTTCTTTGAAGGTGTGGATCGCGTTGCCACCATCGCCACCGAAAAGACCCGCGCGGTCAAGATGGCGCTTGAACACGACCGCGTCACGCTGTCGGTTACCAGCCCAGACAACGGCACGGCGGCAGAAGAACTGGCCGCAGATTACAGCGCGGAAGGGTTCGAGATCGGCTTTAATGCCAATTATCTCAAAGACATCCTCAGCCAGATTGATGGGGATACGGTGGAACTGCATCTTGCCGATGCCGGCGCGCCGACACTGATCCGCAAGGATGACAAATCGGCTGCGCTCTATGTGCTCATGCCGATGCGGGTCTGATTGTTTTTGGCGGCTGTTTGCTATCTTGCGCGCAGCCGCCGCAGGCCTGAATAATCAATGGTTAATCGTAGTTAAACCTTGCTCCTCGTAGCGGTGCGGGGCGGCTATTACCGACAAATTGACGGTAGCGATGGCATGCCTGTTCCATTCTAGGAGCAGCGCAGATGCAAGATCAAAGTCATCGACAGACCGTGGCCAAGAAGCTGGAATTTTTCAGCATCGGCCGTGATGACTACGCTAGATTTCCTTTCATTCTGAAATCGTTGCAGGCCTACGCGCCAGCCGCGCTCGACAAGCTGTACGATCAGATCGCCGCAACCCCGGAGACGGCCAAATTCTTTAGTTCGCGCCAGGGCATGCGTCACGCGCGGGATAAGCAGGTTGAACACTGGGCAGGCATGTTCGGCGGGCAGGTAGGCGACGCCTATTTTGAAAGCGCGGAACGGATCGGCAATGTTCATGCCCGCATCGGGCTTGAGCCGGGCTGGTATATCGGCGCTTATGCCATGGTGCTGGAACAGATCATTTCCGGGATGTTTTCGGGCGTTGGCGGCTCACTGGCCCCGCGCAAGAAAGCCCGCGCGATGGCATCGATGATAAAAATGGCCCTGCTCGACATGGAAGTGGCGCTTTCAGCCTATTTCAAAGCTGAAGAGGCAGCGCGCATCGCGGTGATCGATGAAGTTAGCGCCAGCTTGCAGGCCATGGCCGACGGCGATTTCGCCACTGCAGCGCCCGATCTGCCGGCTGCCTTTGCCGAATTGCAGCGCCATCTTGACGGAATGCGTGTGCAGGTGGCTAGTGCCTTGGGCGATGTGGCCCAGACATCCATGACAGTTGGCGTTGGTGCTCGAGAAATTCGACAGGCGTCGGACGATCTTGCCCGTCGAACAGAGCAGCAGGCGGCGAGTCTGGAGGAAGCCTCTGCTGCCATGACCACGCTGGCATCGACCGTGCGAACCACGGCGGACGATGCTGCGCACATGCACGATTCGGTGCATCAGGCGCATGGTGAAGCCATGAAGGGCGGTTCGGTTGTGGGTGAGGCAGTTTCTGCCATGAACGATATTCACGAATCCGCGCAGGAAATCGGCAAGATCATTTCAGTGATCGACGGGATCGCGTTTCAGACCAACCTGCTGGCGCTGAATGCAGGTGTAGAGGCGGCGCGCGCGGGCGATGCCGGGCGCGGGTTCGCGGTGGTCGCTACCGAAGTCCGGGCTTTGGCTCAGCGCACGGCGGATGCCGCGCGCGATATCAAGCAGTTGATCGGACAAAGTTCGGTTCAGGTTGAGCGCGGCGTTAGCCTTGTCGGCCAGACCGGCGAGACATTTTCGGTTATCGTTGAACAGGTTGGCCATGTTGCCGAACTTGCCAGCAGTATTGCCCAGATGGCCAATAATCAGGCGACCAGCATCGGTCAGGTGCGCGAAACTGTGCGGGAAATGGATACGATGACCCAGCAGAACGCAGCAATGGTGGAAGAAGCGACGGCGGCCGCACGCAGCCTTGCCGCAGAATCCAACCGGCTGGCCACGCTGGTCCAGAATTTCCGGCTGGAGCAGCAGGCAGGTAGCGCGGGCGTAGGGCAATTGCGCCACGCTGCCTGACGGCTCTTCTCAGATATCGATCACGATCTTGCCGAAGTGCTTTCCGCTTTCCTGATGGCGAAACGCTTCGGCAAGCTGCTTCAGCGGAAAATGGCGGTCGATCGCTGGCTTGATACCGCTTGCCTCAATGCCCGCAATCATTGCCAGATGGTCTGCCCGTGACCCGACTGTCAGCCCCTGAACGCGCAGGTTCTTGGCCATCAGCAGCGCGGTTTGCACTGGCCCGGCAAATCCGGCCAGTACGCCGATCAGAGCGACATGCCCGCCGACTCGCGTTGCCATCATCGACTGGTCAAGCGTACCGGCCCCGCCGATTTCGACAACGCAGTCGACGCCCGCACCGCCGGTCAGTTCAAGGGCTTTTACGCCCCACGCAGGCGTTTCCTTGTAATTGATCGTCGCATCGGCACCCATTTCGACCAATCGTTCCAGTTTGGCATCGGACGAACTTGTGGCGATAACCCGCGCGCCTGCCGCTTTGGCAAATTGCAGCGCGAAAATGGACACGCCGCCGGTGCCTTGAACCAGCACGGTGTCGCCCGGCTTGATGGCATTGTCGACAAACAGAGCGCGCCATGCTGTCAACCCGGCGCAGGTCAGGGTCGCCGCTTCGGCATGGCTGTAACCGGCAGGCGCACGGGTGAACCAGTGGGCGGGAACAACCACTTCAGTCCGCGCATAACCATCAATCCCGTCGCCTGGAACAGTGGTGAACGCTGCAGATTTCGGCGGTCCGGCGTCCCAGTCGGTAAAGAAGGTCGACACTACGGCATCGCCGGCCTTGAAAGCGGCAACGCCATCACCGGTGGCAATAACCACGCCCGCGCCATCAGACATGGGGATGCGGCCCGCTGCGGCAGGAAGCATCCCGGTAACCACGGCATAGTCGTGGAAATTGAGCGACGAGGCATGCAGCCGAACCCGGATTTCGCCGGGACCGGGATCGCCACAATCGGGCAGGAAATCGGCATGAAGTGTGTCCAGCGAGGCTGGCGCGCCGACGCGAATGACCTGCACGCTCATTATTCCGCTGCCTCCATCATATCGGCCCGCTGTGGTCCGCGGATCAGGTTGCCCGGCGTCGCCCCAGTCCATTCGCCGTTGCGGAAGGTCACTTTTCCGCCCTTGATCGTGCAGTCATAGCCTTCTGCCTTCTGCAAAAGACGTTTGCCGCCAGCGGGCAAATCGAACGCCAGCCAAGGCTTCAGCAGGCGAACCCGGTCAAAATCGATTACGTTGATGTCTGCCAGATATCCCGGCGCAATCACCCCACGGTCATCAAGTCCATAGAGGCGCGCCGTGTCGTGGGACTGGCGCTTTACGGCATGTTCAAGGCTGATCCGTCCACCCCGGCGACGGTCGCGCACCCAATGCTGCAGCATGAATGTAGGGCTGGCGGCATCGCAGATGGTGCCACAGTGCGCGCCACCATCAGAGAGGGAATTGACCGTATCGTCGGCGTCCTGAAGTGCTTCCAGGAAGTCCAGATTGCCGTCGGCATAGTTCAGGATCGGAAGGTAGATAAACCCTGACCCATCATTTTCCATAAGCTTGTCATAGGCATAGGCATCGGGCGCAAGGCCTGCTGCCTTGGCGCGCTGAAGCACACTGGCATCCGCTTGCGGTTCGTAATCGAAGTCATCATCCATGATGAACTGGTTGTGCCAGCCTTCGGCAATCATCATGAACAGGCTGATGATGTCGCTTTCGGGATAGGCATTGGCCTCTGCAAGCACCTTGGCGCGGAAGGCAGGATCGCGCAGGTGGGCAAGCTGTTCATCCCACGGCAATTCGGCAATGGCGGCATAGCTGGGGCGGAAGCGGAACGGGTGAATGGTGCCCTGCCATGCCATGATGACACCGTTCCCGCGCAGCGCGATCTGGGCCACGATATTGGCGCCCTGTTCGTTCTGGCGGCGCATTTCGGCGATCTGTTCTTCCAGCGTCATTTCCTTGGCGATGGATTGCAGCGCGGCATACGTCACTGGCAGGCCGGTTTCGCGGCTGAGCGCGCCCATCCAGCCGAATTCATCCCATTCGCGCTTCATGTCCGACGCCATTTCGAACACGCCATAGCCAACACGGCCCATCGCGCGACCAATCTCGATCAGCTCTTCAGCGGTGGCGGTGGTGCCGGGCACGACTTCGCCATCGATGGATTTGTGAATGACCGTTCGGCTGGTAGAAAAGCCAAGGGCGCCGGCGCGGACGCCATCTTCCACAATATCAGCCATCTTGCGGATATCGTCCGTGGTTGGCACCGCCCCCGGCTTTTCGCGATCACCCAAGACATAGGCGCGCACTGCGCCGTGCGGAACGTGCGTGCCAATGTCGATTGCGCGGGGCATTTTGTCCAGCGTGTCGAGGTATTCTGGAAAGGTTTCCCACTCCCATGTGATGCCTTCGGCCAGCGCCGTGCCGGGGATATCCTCCACACCTTCCATCAGACCGATCAGCCAGTCATGCCGGTCTGGCGCTGCTGGGGCAAAGCCGACGCCGCAGTTGCCCATGATCGCTGTGGTCACGCCGTGCCACGATGATGGCGCCATTTCCGCATCCCATGTGGCCTGTCCGTCGTAGTGGGTGTGGACATCGACCCAGCCCGGCGCGACGATCCGTCCGCTGGCGTCGATTTCTTCGGCGGCATCGCCATTGATCTTGCCGACTGCGGCGATCAACCCGTTGCGGATCGCGACATCGCCGGTGAACCGAGGGTTGCCGGTGCCATCAACGATGGTGCCGTTGCGGATGATGAGGTCATAGGCTGGCATTGGCTGCTCCTTCTCCCTGCGCAGGCCGACTCGATCCGGCGGCCAGTCGCGTTAACTGGTCGATTAAGTCATGGCTTGCGGCGCGGGTCAATTGTTGGCGAGTCTAACTGCGCGCGCGGATCATTTCGGCAATATCGACGAATTTCTCGCGTGGGGCGCCGTCACGCGCACGGGCTGCCTCGGCCTCCTCGATTTTTTTCCAGTCACGGAAGGTCACCACTTCCAACCCGCGCGTCGTGGCAAGTGCGTCGAAGCCTTCGCGGCCTTTCTTGCCCGAAGTGCCGACAATATCTTCGGCAATCTTCTCGATGATCGAAAATCCGTCAGGTCGGTTGGTGCCAATGGTGCCCGATGGACCACGCCTTGCCCAGCCGACGCAATACAGGCCGGGCAGGATGCGGCCGTCATCGTTGGCAAAGCGGCCGGCTCGCTCATCAAACGGAACGCCGGGGATGGGCGTTGTCTGGTATCCGATGCACGAGACGACAAGGCTGGCCGGAATTTCATAGAACTCGCCAGTGCCAATTGCCCGACCCGCTTCGATTTTCGTTCGTTCCACCTCGATGGCTTCCACTTTGCCTTCGCCCAGCAGTGCGCGCGGAGCGGCGAAGAAGTCGAACTCTACTTCAAGCGGAAGATCGGCGCGGTGGCTTTCAGGAATGGCGGCAAATGAACGCAAATGACTGACTGACTTGCGGATTCCCGGCTCAAGCAGTGCATCATCGCCCACATCGGGCAAGTCGCGCGGGTCCACATGTGGCGCGGTGCGCGAAAGATGGCCCATTTCGCCCAGTTCCTTGGGCGTCATCATGATCTGGTGCGGCCCGCGCCGGCCAAGGATCACGATGCGGCGGATGCCCGATGCCATCAATCGGTCCAGCGCGTGGCTGACGATATCGCTTCCGGCAAATTCCTCGCGCGTTTTGGAAAGGATGCGGGTTACGTCCAGCGCGACGTTGCCCATGCCGATGACCACGGCGGTATGGCCGGAAAGGTCGGGGTCGAGCGCGGCAAATTCCGGGTGGCCATTATACCACCCGACAAAGGCGGCGCTGCCATGGACGTTGGCCAGATGATCGCCCGGAACGCCCAGTTGTCGGTCGCGTGGGGCACCTGTGGCCAACACGACCGCATCGTAAAGGCCCTGCAATTCGGCCACGGACACGTCCTGCCCGACTTTCACATTGCCGACGAACCGCACGTTTTGCGAAAGCGCGGTCTGTTCATAGCGCCGCGACACCCCCTTGATCGACTGATGATCGGGTGCAACGCCGGTGCGGATCAGGCCGTATGGCACGGGCAGCATGTCGAAAATATCGACCCGCACATCATCGCCCCACTGCTTTTGCGCGGCTTCGGCTGTGTAATATCCTGCAGGCCCGGAACCGATGATCGCGATATGCCGCATGGCCACTCCCACTAATGCGTTCTTGGACTTATGAGTCCTTGGATGGCGATGCTATCGCAAGCGCGGCAAAAGGAAAGCGGCCAAACCGGGGCGGTCAGGCAGCATCATCCTGTTCATCAAGAAACGCGCGCAAGTGACTGATAAACAAATCCCGCTGCGACAGCATGAACAGGTGCCCGCCGCCCTTGAACATGGTGATGCGGCTGTGCGGAATGGCATTGTGCAGGAATTGCGCGTTGGTGGACGGCACCAGTTGGTCTTCCTCGTCCGCCATGACCATGACTGGCATGGACAGCAAGGGCAGGAACGGCAGGCTGGTCCAACTGGCGAAGGCGGCCATCTGATACGAAAAACCCAGCGGTGATGGTGCCTTTGCCGCGTTCAGCGAAACCCGGCCTGAGCCGCCACCATTATAGATCGAAGCAAGGTTGCGGCGCAGGGTGCGCTCCACGGTATATTCGCGCGGATCGGCAAGATGTGCCAGCATCGCCGGGTTGCTGGGCACCATCGTAGCCCCGGCAGCGGTGGCCGCCAGCACCAGCCGTCCGGTGCGTTGCCGGTGCTGAAAGGCAAACTGCTGCGCCAGCGCGCCGCCCCAGCTAATGCCCAGGATGTCGGCCTGTTCGATATCCAGCCGATCCAGCAGCGCAGCCGTGGTCAGTGCCATGCAGGGAATAGTATAGGGCAGCACCGGATCGGGTGACTGGCCGGTGCCGGGCATGTCAAAGCAGATCACTTCGCGTTCGGGCAAAGCCCGTGCAACAGGGCCCAGCAGCTCCAGATTCATGCCGATGCCGTTAAGCATCAGCAGCGGGCGGTGCTTGCGTTTTCCCGCATGCCAGCGGGCAATGTGCAATCTGCGCCCACCAACGCCGATGGTCGATACTTCCGCCGTTTTTGTCACACGCGCCCCATGTCGATAATTGGCCTCGCACTAGCACCTTCGCATATGCGGCAAAAGCGTGCGATTTGCATGGCGCTTAACCCTTTCTAAAAGCAAGACGGTGCATTGGCTGGGTCATGTCTCCAGACGCGCAGCCAGCGGTTTCCACAACCAGCGGTTCAGACCGCCATTTCGCACGCACCCGACGTCGCGAAAAAGTGCTGATGCCTGAAGGGCCTGCAGCAGGCGAATCGTTCCTGTTGGGTGGTGATCCGGCGAATCGGCTGAATTCGGCGGAATGGGCCAGGCTGGCGCTTGCCATACTGGCCACACCGCTTGCCGTTGCGCTGTTCCGGCTTGAACTGCCAGATATTCTGCCATCGGTCCTGGCGCTGATCGCTGCGCTGCTGGTCGGTGCCTCGCTTCTGGTGACCAAAGCGGAAACGGCCCATGACCTGCAAACTGGAATCCGGATGATGCTGATGGGGCTGACAGTCCCATTGCCTATGCTCATGTTCGGTTCGGCCATCGGTATCTGGTGCGAATCCGACCAGATCAGCTGGTCAATCGGTCTGGCGGTGGTTGCCACCACATCACTGCTGGCCACAGTTGTTCATTCAGGACGTCTGGTGACGGTTCTTGCGGCGCAGATTGGCATCTGGTCGGGCATGACTTGTGTTACCAGCCCCATTGGCGGCTATGTTGCGTTGGCCATTGGCCTTGCCGTGGCGGGGGTGGCCTATGTCCGCCAGCATCGCATCGATTTGGCAGCGCAGGAAAAGGCCGAGCACGACCAACGCACCCAGACGCGCGCGCAGGAAATCCTCGCAGATTATGAGGAAACGGGGCAGGGCTGGTTCTGGGAAACCGATCGCCGCGGCCACCTGACCTATCTTTCCCGGACAGTGGCTGAAAATCTGGGCCGCCGCGCCGAAGGTCTGATTGGCCGTCCCTTTACTGAACTGTTCAATCTTACCGCGCAATCGGGCGAGGGCGAACGCACGCTGACATTCCACCTTTCTGCACGATCAAGCTTCAGCGAACTGGCCGTCCGGGCAGCGTCGAAAGATGAGGAGCGCTGGTGGTCGATCAGCGGTCGCCCCACGTACGATACCTTCAACAATTTTGCGGGTTTTCGTGGGTCTGGCACCGATCTTACCGAAAAACGTCGTTCGCAGGAACACGCCTCGCGGCTGGCCCATTTTGATTCGCTGACCGGGCTTTCCAACCGTTTCCGCATGTCGCAGACGCTTGAAAAGCTGCTGCTTGCGCCGCAGGAGCATCATCGCACCTGCGCTGTTTTTCTGCTCGATCTCGACCGGTTCAAACAGGTCAACGACACGCTGGGGCATCCGGCAGGCGATGCTCTGCTGAAACAGGTGGCGCAACGGCTGGAACGTGTGGTTGGCAGTCTGGGCCGTGTCGGGCGGCTGGGCGGCGATGAATTTCAGGTCATCCTGCCGGGCAAGATCGGGCGCGAACAACTGGGCCATCTGGCTGAACGCATCATCGAAAGCCTGTCGCAGCCCTATTCCATCGAGGGCAGCCGTGTGATGATCGGTGCGTCGGTGGGTATCGCGCTGGCACCCGATGATGGTGTGACCAGCGAAGCGCTGATCCGCAATGCCGACCTTGCACTTTATGCAGCCAAGGACGGGGGGCGCGGGCGTCACCACTTCTACGCTGCGGACCTTCACAGCGATGCCGAAGAGCGGCGGCAACTGGAAGACGATCTGCGTGATGCAGTCGCCAATGGCGGGCTGGAATTGTACTATCAGCCGGTCGTCCAGACATCGACCGAGAAGATCACCGGCTTTGAAGCGCTGTTGCGGTGGAGTCACCCTGAACATGGCTGGATCAGCCCGGCAAAGTTCATTCCGATTGCCGAAGACACCGGACTGATTGCGCCGATTGGTGAATGGGCGCTGCGCACGGCCTGTCAGGATCTGTCGCGCTGGCCCGAAAACGTCAGGGTTGCCGTCAACGTCTCACCACTTCAGTTCGCCAACCCCGCGCTGCCAGCGATTGTCACCAGCGCACTGGCCAGCGCGCAAGTCGCGGCCGAAAGGCTGGAACTGGAAATCACCGAAAGCGTGTTCCTCAACGATGACGAGGGCACCGAGCAGATGTTCCGGGCGCTGAAAGGGCTGGGCGTGCGTCTGGCACTGGATGATTTCGGCACGGGCTATTCCTCGCTCGGTTATTTGCGCACGGCACCGTTTGACAAGATCAAGATCGATCAGTCGTTCGTGCGCGGCGCAACCCAGCCGGGCAGCCGAAACGGCGCGATTATCGCATCCATCGTCAGCCTTGCCGAAGCATTGGGTATGGAGACGACAGCAGAAGGCGTGGAAACGCTGGATGAGCTGGATCTGGTACGCACATTGGGATGCAGCCATGTGCAGGGCTATATCTATGAACGTCCTTTGTCCGCGCACAGCGCCGTATCGCGCCTTTCTACCGGCCTGATGGCCATTGCCCAAGGCCCGCGTTCTGCCCGTGCGCCGCGTCAGACCATGCTGCGCAAGGTCGTGCTGGACCACGGCGGCCACCGTTATGACGGCACGATCCGCAACATGAGCCAGACCGGTGCGCTCATCGAAGGGCTTTGGAATGTGCCGACGGGGACCATCTTCCGCCTGACCCTTGCCGAGAACAACGTCATTACCGCCACTTGCCGCTGGTCGAGTGCCGACAGAATGGGCGTGGAATTTGCTGCTCCGCTATGTCTGGAAGATGGCGATACGGTCGCATCGGCGTCGTCTCGGTCCGGTCCACTGGAAATGCCGCCGATGGCTGACCGTAAGGTAGGCTGATGGCGCCTGCCGCGCAGGGGATTAACCCAGCGCGGCCTGCTTTTCTTCTGCAAGCCGGTCCAGTTCGGCCCGGCTCTTGCGTTCTGCTGCAGTCTTCAACTGGCCGCAGGCTGCATCGATATCACGTCCGCGCGGGGTTCGCACAGGGGCGCTGATGCCACCGTCAAACACGATAGCGGCAAAGCGCTTGATGCGGTCGGGGCTTGAACATTCATAGACTGCGCCGTCCCACGGGTTGAACGGAATCAGGTTGACCTTGGCCGGCAGCTTGTACTGCTTGATAAGACGCACAAGTTCGCGTGCGTCATCATCGCTGTCGTTCTTGTCTTTCAGCATCACATATTCGAACGTGATGCGTCGCGCATTCGACGCGCCGGGATAGTCGGCACAGGCCTGCAACAGTTCGTTGATGCCGTATTTGCGGTTGATCGGCACGATTTCGTCACGCACGTCCTTGGTCACCGCGTGCAGCGAAACCGCAAGGTTTACGCCGATTTCCTCACCGCAGCGCGCCATCATCGGCACCACGCCGCTGGTGGACAGGGTGATCCGCCGCTTTGACAGTGCCAGCCCGTCACCATCCATCACCAGCTTCAGCGCGTCGCGCACGTTGTCGAAGTTGTACAGCGGTTCGCCCATGCCCATCATCACGATGTTGGTCAGCAGGCGCCCGTCCGAGGTATAGCTGCTTTCGTCCTCATCCTCGTCCAGTCCGGCCATGGTGGCGACCCGCAGGTCGCTGGCACCCTTGGGCCATTCGCTCAGCGCATCGCGCGCCAGCATCACCTGTCCGACGATTTCACCCGGCGTCAGGTTGCGCACCAGCCGCATTGTGCCGGTATGGCAGAACCGGCAGTTCAGCGTGCAGCCCACCTGGCTGGAAACGCACAGCGTCCCACGGTCAGCATCGGGAATGAACACCATTTCAAAATCGTGCTTGTCTGCCGTGCGCAACAGCCACTTGCGCGTGCCATCGGTGGAAACCTGCGCCTCGACAATTTCGGGCCGCCCGATCACGAAGCGTTCGGCCAGCCACGGGCGCATGGTCTTGGCAATGTCGGTCATCGCCTCGAATTCGGTGACGCCACGATGATACAGCCAGTGATAGACCTGCTTGGCGCGCAGTTTGGCCGCCTTGGCATCCAGACCGGCTTCGGCAAAAATTTCCGCAATCTGCTGCCGCGGCAGGCCGATCAGGTCGATCCGGCCATCTTCGCGCGGGGTTACTTCGCGCGGCACGGGAACGGGATCGATGTGGCCGGGGATGGGCATCGGGCCAAGGCCGGTCGAAGTGGTATCGGTAGGGGTCTGCATCGCGGCCATATATGTCGTTCTGTCCCCTCGCGCAAACGCGCCTGCGCGAACGGGCTTACGTTGGTCAGGTTCCCGTCACTCATCGTGTCATTATCTCACTTCATCGCAATAGATGTGACTGTTTTGCAACGGTTTCTTGTTGTGTGAGGTTCAGGAAACCGGATCGCCTCTTCGCTCATTACGAGAACCACTGTCGGGTCGCACAACAGACCAGAACCGGCAGGCACTATTCGAATGGAGTGAAACATGAAGAAGATCTGCGCAATTCTCGCCGCTGGCACCGCCCTCATTGCTGTCCCTGCGTTCGCGCAGGATGCAACCCCTGCCGAAAACTTCAGCGGCCTACGTGTCGAAGCACTGGTCGGATATGACCACCACCGTTCGGGCAGCAGCGAAGACGTGGATAACACCCGCGATCTGAAGCAGTCGATCGATGGCGTCACTTATGGCGCGGGCATCGGCTACGACGTTCCGCTGGGAGACCGCATGACCTTTGGTGGCGAAGCTGAAATCACGGAAAGCAGCGCCGGCTGGGACAACAACAACAGCGAACCCAACGTATTCAACCTTGGCCGCGTTGACGCTGGTCGCGAATACTACGTTGGCGCTCGTCTTGGCTACGCCGCGACCCCCAGCACGCTGGTCTATGTAAAGGGCGGCTACAGCAACGCCCGCTATAACCTTCAGGGCACTGACGGCACCACCAACCTGCGCCAGCGTCTTGACACCGACGGCTATCGCGTTGGTGCAGGTGTGGAACAGAAGGTCGGTCAGAACGCCTTTGTAAAGGTTGAATACCGCTATTCGAACTACAGCAAGGGCGAATTCGACTTCAACGGCGATACCCCTGACAGCAGCCGATTCGACATCGATACCGACCGCCATCAGGTCATGGCCGGTGTTGGCCTGCGCTTCTGATCTGACGATCTGATGCAAAAGGAAAGGGCGGGCCTGATGGCTCGCCCTTTCTGATTCACCGGGCGCAGCCCAGCGCGGCTGCATCAATCGCAGAAGCGGCGCCTGCCAACGGATAAATGTCGCGGAACCCCCGACCATCGGCACCGCTTGCGATCACCACCATGCGGCGTGCGCTGCGCATCTGGGCGATGATCCCGGCATTGGTGCGCTGATCGGCTGGCCATGCATCGGCTTGCCCGGTTTGGAGGGCGAAGTTGGCTTCGGGGAAGGACACGATCACTTTTGATCCCGGTGCCAGACGTCGGGCCAGCCGCACATGCACTGCGCTGCGAATGTTTCGCCCCGGCCAGTGTCCGACAGTAAAATATGGTTGGAAATCCTGCCGCCGTCCCGCCACTTTTTCCGCCGTGGCAATGGCATAGCAGCGCGGCACTGCTGCATCGCGAAACGCGCCCCAGGTGTTGAAAATGCCCAGACTGTCGCGAGCCAATGCGGCGCCCGAAAGCGTGCAGGCCAGCATCATGCCAATGATCGCGCCGCGTTTCATGGTTCGTCCCGGCGCGCGCCATCGATTAGTCGCGCCATGCGTTCAGCTTCGGCTGCATCACGGACCTTTTCGCCCTTGGTACGGCCAAATTTCGCACGGTTTGCCTGTGCTTCGATCTGCTGACCTGCCCGTGTTCTGGCTTTGCGGGCCATTCGCAGGTTGACGACTTCGCCCATCAGGCGTGCTCGATCCCGCGTTCCGAACCGAACAGGACTGTCTCTGCGCGGTTTTCCACCAGCGCTATGGAGCCTTGCACCAGCGATGGCGCGATGGGTGCGTTGTGGATCGGGTGAACCGGGTAACCCGCCATGATCCCCCGCAACACCCGGCTCGAAATGCCGTGCATCACCACGATATGGTCGCCCTCCAGCCCGTCCAACCCTGCGATCCAGCGGTTCAGCCGCTCTGCGATCATCACATAGTTTTCGCCATCGGGGGCAGGGCGCAGCAAGTGATCCTCGATCACGATGGGGCCAACTTCGTCTTCCACCTCTCCATAAGACCGGCCGCACCATGATCCCATGTCGATCTCTTTCAGGTCCATCGTGCGCCGTCCGGCAAACCAGTCCAGCCCCAGTTCCTCGGCAATCAATGCTGCCGTCTGCAATGCGCGTCCGGTGTCTGATATGTGCAGTGTCACTTGCGGCCGTTCGCCCAGCTCGTGGCGCAGTGCACAGCCCATCGCCACAGCCTGTTCAAAGCCCTGCCGGGTTAACGGCGTGTGGATGTGGTTGGCCTGCAGGCGGCGCGTGGCGTTATAAACCGTCTCGCCATGGCGCATGATGAAGAAGCGTGCCGATGTCATGCAAGCCGCTTTAGCCTGCGGCGTCAGGATAGGAAATGCTCATGATCTCCCACTCCTTCTCTCCCGAAGGCAGCCGCACCACGCGCAAATCTTCCACCCGCGCGCCCCGCAATGCCTTGGCAATAGGCGCGCTCCAGCCGATCCGGTTGTTGGTGGCGTCCTGCTCGTCGTCGCCCACTATGGTCAGCACACGCCGGTTATCGTCCTCGTCGGCAATCTCGACACAGGCGCCAAACAGCACCCGGCTGCGATCTTCCTGCCGCGCCGGATCAACCACCCGCGTCGCCTTCATCCGCCGCGCCAGAAACGCCAGCTCCCGATCAATCTCGCGCATCCGCTTGCGCCCATAAAGATAGTCGCCGTTCTCCGACCGGTCCCCATTCCCCGCGGCCCAACTGACGATCTCGACAATGGCGGGCCGCTCGG
This sequence comes from Novosphingobium sp. SL115, assembly GCF_026672515.1. Lineage (GTDB taxonomy): Bacteria > Pseudomonadota > Alphaproteobacteria > Sphingomonadales > Sphingomonadaceae > Novosphingobium. Next base: position 1,715,690 of record NZ_JAPPRG010000002.1, read on the forward strand.
TGCCCAGCAGATGGTCGTACCGCGCACGCAAGGCGGCAAATCCGGCGGGGGTAATGGGGTGTCCGTCAGGCTTCATGGGGTGGCTTTAAAATGAGCGGAGGAGGGCCGACAAGTGCAATCCACGCCACAAATGCCCAACAGCCAAAACGTCGCCCCGGACTTGAACCAGGGTAAGGCTATTCCGCATCCGGACGCTGGGCAAAAAGCCTCACCCCGGCTCACGCTTCCCGATAAAGTGGCTCATCGGATTGCTTCCCCGATAAGTCGCATATTGCGGGTTCATCGCTTCATAGACCACGGCGTTTTCCAGCACGCGCTGCACATAGTTGCGGGTTTCGGAAAGCGGGATGCGTTCGATCCATTCGATCCAGTCGACGCTGCCATTGCGCGGATCGCCATTGGTGCGCAGGAACTTGTTCACGTTACCGGGGCCAGCGTTATAGGCCGCCACGGCCAGCGGCCACGATCCGTTGTAGTAATCGAGCATCCGCGCGAAATAGCCTGATCCCAACTGGATGTTGTAACCTGCATCTTCGGTCAGCGCCGATGCGTTGTAGGACAGCCCTTGCTTGCCTGCCTGTTCGTTGGCCGTGCCCGGCATCAACTGCATCAGGCCGCGTGCGCCTGCATGGCTGACGGCATTCTGCGCGAACTGGCTTTCCTGACGGCTGATCGCGTGAATGCCGGTCCACTTGGCTTCATACCCTGCGGGCACCGGGATCAGCGGAAAGGCGATGTGCTGAAAATCCAGATAGCCGCGCGCCGCTGCGGCCTGTCCCACAATCACGCCCAGATCGCGTCGGCCAAGGTCGCGCGCCAATTGCGCCACCATCATGTGCTGGCCTTCGGTCTGCTGCTGCTCGGCCACTTCCTTGAAGAAGCGGATCGTTGTGCGCCAGTCGCCATTGCGGGCAAGCTCGCGCACGGCCAGCGTCAGTGGCTGCGAAAAGAACCGGCTGCGTTCGTCAGGCGATGCCTGCGCGCTGGAATCGGTGGCAAATGCTGGCACCGGGCGGCCCAGTCGTTCCAGCGCCAGCAGGCCATAGAACTGGTCGGCATATTGCGCCGCAGCTTCGAAATAGCGACGGGCTTCGGTCTGTTGCCCGGCGCGCGCCGCCGCCTTGCCCGCCCAGTAGAACCCTTTGGACCGGGTGCCCGGCGTTCGCGCCGCCGCGCCATAGCGCCAGAACAGCGGGGCCGCGCTGGCAGGGTCGCCAATGTTCATGAAGGCCTGCGTGCCGCCCAGCCACATCAGCGATGTATAATCATCGCGCAGGCCATAGGCGGTCTGGCTCACATCCTCGCCGGGGGCAAAAGCGTCGTCGATGCTGGCCGCAATCCGCATGGCGGTGCGCGCATCGCCTGATGTCGCCGCGGCACGGGCGTTGACCAGCAATTCCTCAACCCACTTTTCCCGGTCCAGTGGCTGACGGGCGAGCAGCGGGCGATTGGCCAGAAAAGCCCGCGCGCCTGCGCCATTGCCAGCCTTGCGCAACTGGCGCACGCGCTGAAAAACAAAGCCCGGATCGCTATTGAGCATCTGGGTGGAAACACCGGCTACGGCGGCATAGGGATCACCCCCACGCATGGCCGCCAGCCGCGCACCGTCCACCGCTTTACGCGCCTGACTGACCCACACGATCTGCCGTGCGGCCTGATCCATTGCGCCAGACCATAGCAGCGCGTCCATCCGCGCGTCATGGACGATCTGCCGTGCGGCCTGATCCATTGCGCCAGACCATAGCAGCGCGTCCATCCGCGCGTCATGGTCATCAGCGGTAAAGCTCGGTCCCCACGCCGAAAACAGCGCGCTTTCCGCAGCGTCGGTCATCGCGCCGCCGCGCCATGCGGAGCGCGCAGCTTCACGCGCTTCGGGGCGGGCCATGGCCATCAGCGCCAGCGCATATTGTGCGCGGCCCACATTGGTCAGCGGCGGCTTGCGGTCGAAATAGGCGGCAACACGGCTGGCTTCGGGCGTTTCGCGTTCCAGCGAAAGCTCGGCATAGCGTTGCAGCTTTTCCTCATCCGGAAAGCCGGGATAGCTCAGCAGGAAGTTCGAATAATCCGAAAAGCTGAAGCGGTTGGAACTGGACAGCAGCTTCCACCGCTCAACCCCGTTCATCATCTGCCCGCTTTGGCTGGCCACAAGATTCGCGCGCGCGCGGTCCCAGTCCGAGCCATCGGCGGAATTACCCCCGCTGGCATGCACTGCGCTGGAAGCGGCTAGGGTCTGCAGAAGAAGTCCTGCAACACCCGACCGCAAGATCAAGGCTTTCACGTCCATGCCGGACATACTATGGAGCGGCTCCTTATCAGGCGCTGAACAGACCCCTTCGGGCACGGTTCGTCGTGAACCAGATGCTATAATGGGATAGATTGAGGGATATTGTCCATGTTTTCCGGCTCCATTCCGGCCCTTGTGACTCCTTTTCGCGATGGAGCGTTTGACGAGAAGGCGTTCCGCCGTCTTGTCGACTGGCAGATCGAGAACGGGTCTTCGGCGCTGGTTCCCTGCGGCACCACGGGCGAAGCTTCAACGCTTTCCAATGCTGAACACCACCGCGTGATCGAAGTCTGCGTCGAACAGGCAGCGGGCCGCGTGCCGGTGATTGCGGGATGCGGCAGCAACGACACGATGAATGCGCTGCTGCACATGAACTTCTCGCGCAAGTGTGGCGCACAGGCCGCGCTGTGTGTTGCTCCCTACTACAACCGGCCCAGCCAAGCCGGCATTATCGCCCATTTCAGCTATCTGGCCGAACACAACGATCTGCCGATCATCCTGTACAACGTGCCGGGCCGCACTGTCACCGACATCCTGCCCGAAACGGTGTGCGAACTGGCCAAGCGTTTCCCCGGCAAGATCGTCGGCATCAAGGACGCCAGCGGCGATCTTTCGCGCGTCACCGATCACCGCATGGGCATTGGAAAGACCTTCTGCCAGCTTTCAGGGGACGATGAACTGGCGCTGCCCGCCAATGCTGCGGGTGCGGTGGGGTGCATTTCGGTCACGGCCAACGTCGCCCCGCGCCTGTGCGCAGATTTTCAGGCGGCCTGTGCCGCCAACGATCTGGAAAAGGCGCGTGAGCTGAACGACAAGCTCTATCCGCTGCACTACGCCATGTTCGAAGATGCCTCGCCAGGGCCGGTGAAGTATGCGCTCAGCCGCGTTTTCCCCGACATCAGCGATGAACTGCGCCTGCCGATGGTCGCCTGCAACGAAGCTGCGCGCAACGCGGTGGACGCAGCGCTGGAACACGCCGGCCTGATTTGACCGCTTTGACCCGACAAAGTGCGAAGTGCCACTTTCGCTTTGTCGGGTCAGGCCCTACATGGACGGGATTATGGCCCGTCCCGTTCATCCCGAATTCGACAAGAAGAAAGTGGTCGCCGAAAATCGGCGGGCGCGCTTCGAATATTTCATCGAGGACAAGTATGAGGCAGGCATCTGCCTTACCGGAACCGAGGTGAAATCGCTGCGCTTTGGCGAAGGATCGATTGCTGAATCCTATGCCGAGGTGAAAAACGGCGAGGTCTGGCTGGTAAATTCCAATGTGCCCGAATTCAGCCACGGCAACCGCTTCAACCATGTGCCCAAGCGCCCGCGCAAGCTGCTGCTGAAGGAACGGCAAATTGCCAAGTTCCATGGCGCGGTTGAACGCAAGGGCATGACGCTGGTGCCGCTGTCGATCTATTTCAACAGCCGGGGCCGCCGCCAAAGTGGAACTGGCGCTGGCCAAGGGCAAGAACGCCGCCGACAAGCGCAGCACCATGAAAGAACGTGACTGGAAGCGCGACAAGGCCCGGATCATGAAAGATCACGGTTAAGCGTTCAGGGGGTGATGCGCTTCACCTTTCCGAAAGCGCAGACGGCCTAGAGACGGTCATATCGTCCCTTGGCGGGGCGGTTGGGAAACGGGTAGAACGCAAGTCACGATGTTCGAAAAGATCGTCAACTGGGCACGGGCCAACATGCCAACGCGCGAGCAGATGGAGCACAACCGCTTCGCCCGCCCGCTTGCCGCGCGGCATGAACTGTGGCGCTTTACCCGCCGCTCGGTGCCGCGCGGGGTGGCTGCAGGGCTGTTCATCGGAATCTTCGCGCTGATTCCCGGTGTGCAAATTGTAGGCGCGGCGCTGATGTGTGTGCCGGTGCGTGGCAATATTCCGCTCGCCGCGCTGATGACATTCGTGTCGATCCCGCCAACCACGCTGTTCGTTTTCCTGCCTGGCGCAATCTGGGTGGGCAACAAGTTCGGCTTTCATGCCGATTTCTCCGCCGTCAGCGATCTGGTGACGCGCGGGGCCAGCGTGTCCGACTGGCTGGGGTGGCTGGGCAGCGATGCCGCGCCATCGCTGGTTATCGGGCTGTTCCTGATATCGCTGGTGGCCGCCATTGTGGGCTATATCGTATCGGCGCTAGGCTGGCGCTGGTGGACCGCCCACAAACGCAAGGCACGCCAGTTGCGCGCTGCCGCGCGGGATTTTCCTGACTGATGCCGGGCGCGGGGGGGCAGCCGGAAGATAACTCGGCCGCGCGCACTCCTTTGCGTGATTGGTTGATGCTGGGCGGTGCGGTTGCTGGCAGCGCCGGACTGCTGTGGGGCATTTCGGGTGAACCGCTGATCGCAGGCGGCTTTCTCGGCGGGGTGGCTGTCGTTGCATCTGCGCTGTGCCTTGCCGTCCGGCCCGGTCGAGCTGCCGCTGCCGTCGACTATGCCGAACCCGACTGGTCGGTGACCAATGCTGCCATTGATCGGCCAGATACGGGTATTGCCATTACCGATCGTGCCGGACGGCTGGTTTGTGCCAATCCGCTGATGGGGCAATGGTTCGGCACATCGGCCGCGCCGCCACGCCTGCCGCTGGACCGGGCCTCGGTTGACGCGCTGGACGCGGCCATGCGCGCCGCCTGGCGTGATGGCACTGCCATCGCCCAGCCACTGGAAACAGCATCGGGCGCATGGCGCGCAGAAATTACGCGCGTGGGCCGGGGCGAAGATTTCCTTGTCTGGCGCTTCAAGGCCGTGGTCACTCAGGATCTGGTGTCGGAAATGGCCAGCCATGTCGGCGGAAAGCTCGGCCGGGCACTGGCCCGCGAAGGCATACAGGCCGCCGTTGTCACGCCCGAAGGCGTGATCGCCGCCGCTAACCCGGCCTTTGTCCAGCGCGCCACCGGCGATGCGGGCAGCACGCTTGGTGGTGCGGATTTCGTGTCGTTTCTTGCCAGTGATGAGGCTGAGCGCATTTTTTATGCCCGTGAAGGGCGTAAAGGCGTTCCCGTTCGGCTGGTTCATCTGCCCATTGCCGATCCCGATGGTGTGGCCAATGTCGATCCGGCGCGCACCGCATCGCTGTTTGTGCTGATCGACAGTGCAGGGTTCGGGCAGGGCGGTATTGGCGAAGTGCGCGCTGGCCTGCCGCAGATTGAAGCGCTGCTGTCACGCCTGCCGCTCGGCCTTGCGATGACCGATCGTGACGGGCGGTTCCTGTTTGCCAACGCGGCCTTCCTGCGGGCGGTCGGGCATGACGATACCATTCCGCCGCCCTATCCTTCCGATCTGGTGATCCGCGAAGACAAGGGCGCGCTGGCCGATGCGGTGCGTCGTTACGGGCAGGGGCAGCCCATGGCGGGGGACGTGGCCGTGCGCCTGCGCGCCGCGCCAGAGGAGCCTGTATCGTTCAGTCTGGCTGGTGTGCGCGGACTGGGCGAAGGCGCGGTGCTTATCAGTCTGAAGGATTCGACCGAGGAAACCCGGCTTAAGCGCGAAATTGCGCAGGCGACCAAGATGCAGGCGGTGGGTCAGCTTGCCGGCGGTGTGGCGCACGATTTCAACAATGTGCTGACGGCCATCATCGGCTATTGCGACCTGATGCTGATGCGCCATACGCCGGGCGACAGCGATTATGACGACATCCAGCAGATCAAGGCCAATTCGAACCGCGCCGCATCGCTGACGCGGCAGCTTCTGGCCTTTTCGCGCCAGCAGACCTTGCGTCCGCAAGTGTTGCAATTGCCCGATGTGGTGGCCGAAGTTTCGGCTCTGCTCAAACGGCTGATCGGTGAAAAGATCACGCTGGAAGTAACGCACGACCGCGATCTGGGCTTTGTCCGCGCTGATCCGACGCAGCTCGAACAGGTTTTGCTCAACCTTGCCGTGAACGCGCGCGATGCCATCAACGACAAGCTGGCCGCCAGTGGCGCGAAAGGTGGCGGGGTTGTCAAACTGATGACGCGCCGTGTCACCGCCGCCGATGTGCGCGCGATGAAAAGCGAAATCCTGCCGATTGGGGATTACACCGCGCTGGTGGTGGAAGATAATGGGCAAGGCATCAAGCCCGCGCAGATCGGCAAGATTTTTGAGCCGTTCTTCACCACCAAGGAAAAGGGCAAGGGCACCGGGCTGGGCCTGTCGACCGTCTACGGAATCGTCAAGCAATCGGGCGGGTTCATCTTTGCCGAAAGCGAAGTGGGCCGGTTTGCGCGCTTTGTCATCTATCTGCCAGTCCATGTGCCCGACGCGGCCGAAGTAGCCGAAGCCGTGCGGCCAAAGCATGAACCAAAGCGCGAATGGACCGGAGGCGGCAAGATACTGCTGGTTGAGGATGAGGACACCGTTCGCGCCGTGGCCGAACGCGCGCTTGTGCGGCAGGGGTATGACGTGATCACGGCTGCCGATGGCGAAGAAGGGCTGGAGGCCATCGGCACCGGTGCGAAATTCGACATGGTGGTGTCCGACGTGGTCATGCCGACGATGGATGGCCCTGCCATGGCCCGCGAAATCCGCGCGCTCAAACCCGATCTGCCGTTCCTGTTCATGTCGGGCTATGCCGAAGAACAGCTTCGCCGCGAGATCGACATTCCCAACATGCATTTTTTGGCCAAGCCGTTTTCCGTGCAGCAGATTGTTGAAGCGGTGGAGATGGTTCTGCGCGGGCGTTGAGCTTTTTCCAAAAGCTTACCATTTTGGATGTAGTTGTGCCCGGTGGGCGCTGTCCTACACGCGACGATTGGAACACTGTCTCAGGCGTTCTTTGAAACGTCCATATTGGTACCGAGGCACTGTAATCCCGGCGTTTTTCCGCCGGGTTGGTGGCCGGTTTCATCTGCGCGTCGCAGGGTTTACACTTTGCTCTCTGGACTGTGTAAACCCTGTAAACCCCCCGGCGAAAAGCTTGTGACGGATTGGGCCACGCCACAGTTCGCAGCGCGTGCTGCCGCTTCGACCACGGCCATCACGTCAAGCGCCTGTGCCACATTCACCGGCGGCGCTGCGCCACCCAGCGCGGCGGCGATATCGGCATAGAACCGGGGATAATCGCCAGCGGCAATGGGCAGCGCGGTTTTTATGCCATCGCCATCGAACAGATCCAGCACGGCGCCATTATACCCCCAATCTGCCGCTCCGGGGCGCATTCCGCCAACAAGCTGGCCTTCCTGCGGATCAAGCCCATGGGTGACGATGCTGCCTTTGTCGCCATGCACCACGAACCGGGGGGAGCCGCCCGCCACCAGCATTCCGGCATGCAGCACGCAGCGCAGGCGCGGATATTCCAGCACGACATGCGCCCAGTCATCGGTCTGCGCGCCATCGCGCAAGGTTCCAACGCTCGCCATGACGCGCTCCGGCATACCGAACAGGCACAGCGCCTGATCGACAAGATGCGGTCCAAGATCGGCCCAGACGCCGCTGCCGGGGCCGGGGTTCTCGCGCCAACGATTGCGCACGACCGGGCGGAAACGGTCAAAATGGCTTTCGAAATGGGCGACCTGTCCGATCTGCCCTTCGCCAATCATACGTTGAAGCGTCAGGAAATCTCCATCCCAACGGCGGTTGTGGAATACCGACAGCAACGTGCCGCGCCGGGCCGCATGGTCGGCAATGCCGCGTCCTTCGGCAAGGGTCAGCGCCAGCGGTTTGTCCACCACCACGGCCTTGCCAGCATCGATGGCCGTGTGGGCCAGCGGGGCGTGGCTATCGTTCGGGGTGGCGATTACCACCAGATCTATACCGGGATCAGCCAGCACGACGGCAATGTCTGCTTCGACACGCATATCAGGGAAATCCGCCCGAACCTTTGCCGCATCGCGCGAAACCACGGCGGCAAGATGTAACCGCGGTTCTGCCGCAATCAGCGGGGCGTGAAAGGTATTGCCAGCATAACCATAGCCAACGAGCGCAACATTGAAACAGGGCGTCATGATAGCTTTCAGAACGAGAGGAGGAGAGTGAACGGCGTGCCTTCGACAAGCCTTTCGGCCTTGCGCACGGCGGCCTTTACCGGAACGATCCAGCCGTCGCGCTCCTTGCTGGGAAAGGCCGATGTGCGCCAGCAGGTTGCGCCAACGCTCACCTCTACCTTGACCGCGCCCCAACCGGCCCGGCGACCGGTTTCCAACCGGTGCATCAGCGCGGTGGCAGAAAGCGCTTCGCCTGCATCACCATCGATGGTGACGAAAAACCAGTCTCCACCATTGGCCGCACCAGTCCAGCGCCAGAGGCTGGCGGTCAGTTCAAAAGGTTCACACGTCATTTCGCGCGCCGCACCGGAACTTTCAGGTTGCATATGTCTATCCCGCCTGCGGGCTGGATAAAGAAGGGATCACGCCGGTTGGCACTGGCTTCGGCATAAGTGTGGAACGACCCGCTTTCGGTGGAAAGATATTCATAGATCGGAAGATCGGGCACTTGCGCGGCGAGGCGGACCGAAAGGATCGGCGTGCGTTCCGACGGATTGACATAGACCCCCATCGGCGCAGGCCCGCGCGGCAGGGCAGACAGAAACTGCATCCCTTCGATCACACGGCCTACCACCGCAATGTTGCGATCAAGCTGGCGCGGTGCATGGCCAATGACCGCGTAAAGTTCGGTCCCGGTACCAGTATCGGGCGAAGGGTTGCGGGCCACGCCGACCGAGCCATAGCAGTGTACAGGCCATGCGCTGGGACCGGTCTTCGATGCGGCCAGCGGCCAACCCCGGAAGAAGAAGGTTTCATCGGCATAAGGATCGGCATCCTTGATCCGCGCCTGCTTGTGCGTCAGCGCATGCCACGCCGCATGGGTGCCGGCGATGGTGGCCAGCCACATGTCGAGTTCTTCATGGCTGACGTCGCGTGATGTGGCGCTGGGGCGCAGAACGTATTCGCTTTCGGGCACGGCGGCGATCCCCGGCGGCAAGGGCTTGGCCTTTGCCGCATCTTCTCCATCAGCATCGCCCCACTGCGCCACCCAGTTGTCCTGCACGCGATAGACCGATGTGCCATCCCACCAGCGCGCGGCTGCCAGCGTGCGGATATTGCCCACCCAGCTTTGCGAGAACGGTTCCGGCAGAAGCTGGATTACGATTCGCCGAGGCGGTGCTGCAGGAAGCGCTGCGGTATCGGCGGCTAGATCCATCACCAGAAGATCGTCCGCGGCCATTGCCCGCCAGTCCGCAGCCGGAGCCGCGCTGACGATTTCTCCCGGAGACAGCACTGCGTTCGCAGGCTTTGCGGGCATAGCAGCGGCGACCGATGCGGCCAGAAACAGAAACAATGACATTTGTGCATCATTGCAGGAACCAACGTCTTGCGAAAGCACCCACATGCCGCTAGTGCCCGCCTTCCAGTGCATGCGGAGCGGTGGCCGAGTGGTCGAAGGCGCTCGCCTGGAAAGTGAGTATACGTCAAAAGCGTATCGAGGGTTCGAATCCCTCCCGCTCCGCCAGGTGCTGCATTTCAGCACACTTTCACGAACCAAGGCGAACGCGCAGAAAGCCCGGATTGCCCTGCTTTTGTGTGGGTCTTGCATTCACTGAAGTTCACCGGAAATCGCTTTAAGCGAGCGCCGAAATTATGGCTGGAGTTATGGCTTGAATTGCGAATTTAAGCCGCCAGTTTGCGTGCATCATGCCTTTGCGCACGTAACAAACTTTCGGCCAGGCAGGTGGCCACACTCACCAAGCTCAATGTCTATCGGATGGTGGTGGCCTTGATCCTCTTGCCGAGCGCGCCAAGGCCAAGGTCAAAGGCTTGCGAACTGGCGAGAACCCGGCGCACGATATAGGTCGAAATGGCTTGGGCGCATACCGTGGTGTCGGCTGCAGACCAGAGCCGATCATTCAAGACAGCCAAATCGAACGTCTCGTTTCGCCCGAAGCCGCCATACCGCATTCGGGACTGAATCTCGGCCTGTGGTCGAGTATCGTCAGCATGCAGGAATCCGCTTCGAGCCGAGGTTCGCTTATTGAACAGTCACGACTGTTCGAGCAAAGCTCATCAGTAAGACTGGAGTATTTTCCTCCTCAGCTTGCGCCATTAGATGGATGTTGTCTCCTTGTTTTGCATCGGTCGGCACGGGCGATGTGAAGCGCGCGTAGCTTCCGGCAGCACTGTTCTGCCAGCTTTGGGTGAAGTCATGCCGATCTGCGGCGGCGTGCTGATTATTGCAGGCAGCCGAACCTTGGCCAGATGGCATGATTGCGCCTTTCCGCGTCAACCCCATTTGCTGAGCTTCACGACCAGCACCGTGCCGACGCCCGTCGCCACCATGGCGACCATCGAAAGCATGAAGAGCCCGCTGGCGGAGCCTGATGATGCAAGTAGCCACCAGCCGCCCAGCGCGATGATCACGGTGCGCAGCGACTGTGCCGCAATCACCCCGCCGATCCGGCCTGCGCCTTGCGAGGCAAAATAGAAGCACAGGGCCACGCCGAAGAAGCCGTAGCCGAAGCCAGCTATGGTGAGATAGTCATAGGCAGCCTGGCGAACCGCCGCTACCTTCGTAAACAGATCGACCCATAGGCCGGGAACAAGGATAGCCCCTAAGCCGATCAACCCCACCGCAAGGAATACCAGTCCTCCCGAGGTCCAGGTAATCTTGCGGGCTCGATCGACATCATTCGCCCCGATCGCGGTACCGACCATCGGCAGGGCAGCCACGCCCACCGAAAAGGCAATCGGGATCAAGAGGAACTCCAGCCGCACGCCTATGCCGTAGCCGGCGAGGACTTCCGGGCCGAAACTAGCGATGATCCGGGTGAGTATCAGCACTGACACGACGGATAGCAAGGGAGACAGCATGGCGATCGCGCCCACCTTCAAAAGCGCGGTCGCATAGCTCGGTTGCAAGGCAGCAAGGTCAAACCGAAGCCCCACCGCCACCCTGTCCGTCCGCAGGTAGAAGAGCAGCACAGCTGCCGCGACCCAATAGGCCACCACTTGCCCAATCGCGACGCCCGCAATGCCCAATTGCGGAAAAGGCCCGATGCCGAGCCCGAGCGCACCTCCGATAACAACCTGGCCGATACCGGCGCCCAGCAGGGTCGTGGCCGGAACGGACATAACTCCCGATCCCCGGAGGATGGAAGAAAAGCCGTTCGCCAGCCAGATTGCGGGAAGCCCCCAGGCGGCCGCATTCGAATAGGCCAATGCCTCTTGCAGCACCGACCCATTGCCGCCCAGCGCAGCATAGATTTGGGCACCGAACGCGCGCACAAGCCCCGCGAGAAGTAGTCCGAAGATCAGCGTAATCGCAAACCCGCAAAGGGCAAATCCCAATGCCATGTCACGGTTGCCTGCGCCGAGCGCCCGGCTGATGGCACCCGAGATAGTGCCGCCCATCGCGCCGGCAGAAAGCATCTGCATCAGCATGAACACCGGGAATGCCAGCGCTATCCCTCCCAGCGCGGAAACGCCGATTTTGCCCACATAGGCGGTTTCGGCGATCGAAACGACTGCAGATGACCCCAGCGAAATGAAGTTGGGTAGGGTCAGCAAGACAAGGGTCTGGAAAACCGGCCCCGATCGCAACATGGCTACGCGCCTCGCCGATGGAGATTGTTCCGCAGGTGCCGATACGGCGGGGGCAGAGGATGCAGGCAAGCTCATTCCATCGGCTTCCGAGATGCCTTGCGGTGCGACGCGCACTCGAGCGCATCCACCCGCGCTTCGAGCGTGGCCAAGCGCTCCTCCACGGAGACGGCGGGATCGAAGGCGGCATCGAGCTCGTAGAGCGCAGCGCAGATGCGTTGCCAGACCGTCTGTTTCGTTTTGTCTGCTGCCATTGGTCCCTCTCTATCGTTTTAGTCTCGCAGCACGGCTCGGCTCAGGCAGGAAAAGCTTGCAGTGGGATGGCGGGGCTGCCTGTTTCCGGATGGTCCTTGTCGTCCGCGTCCGGACCAATCTTGAACCACAGAGCATAAAGCGCCGGCAGGAACAGCAGTGTCAGAACGGTGCCGCCCAAGGTGCCGCCAATCAAGGTGATGGCCATGGATCCCCAGAATACCGAGGAAATCAGCGGCACGAAGGCGAGCACAGCGGCCAGTGCGGTCAGGATCACCGGACGGGAGCGATGGACCGTGGCTTCGACTAGCGCGCGATACGGGGAAAGGCCCGCCTTCTCGTTGTAGTGGATCTGGCCGATCAGGATCAGCGTATTGCGCATCAGGATGCCCGCGAGCGCAATCAGGCCGAGAATCGCGTTGAACCCGAAGGGCATGCCCGTGATCAGCAGGACCGGAACCACGCCGATCAGACCCAGCGGCGACGTCATGAGTACGATGGCCATCGCCGAAAGACTGCGCACCTGCAGGATGATCACCACCATCATCAGCAGGATCATGATCGGGAAGATCGGGGCGAGCGCCTTGTTCGCCTTGCCGGACTCCTCAATCGAGCCGCCCATTGCAATGGCGTAGCCGGTCGGAAGACTGTCGACGACAGGCTGGAGCTTATTCATGATAGCGGTGGAAACATCTGGCGGTTGCAACCCTTCGGCAATGTCACCGCGCACGGTGATGGTCGGCACCCGGTCGCGGCGCTTCAGAATTGGCTCTTCCATGCGTACCTCGATACGACCGATCTGGCTTACCGACAGTCTCTGACCCTGAGCCCCGACAAGCGTGTAGTTGCCCAGCTTCGAGGGATCGAAGCGGTCCGAACCGGAGGAGCGGGCGACGACATCGACAGCGCGGATATTCTGCCGCACCTGGCTCACCGCCACGCCTTTCAGCAGGAACTGGAGCTGCTCGGCAACACTGGCCGAGGTCAGGCCAAAGGCGCGCAGACGATCCTGATCGAGATTGACCCGCATCACAGGTACTCGGTCGCCCCAATCGAGGTTGACGGTGCGCATCATCGGATCCGCATCGAGGATAACCTTGACCCTTTCAGCAATGGCGCGCACTTGGCCGATATCGGCCCCACTCACCCGGAAGGCGACCGGGAAAGGCGATGGCGGACCAAAAACAAGCTGCGTCGCGCGAACGCGGGCCATCGGCGCAAGACCGTCAGCGACGGCCTGCCGCAATCGCCACTTGAGCGCATCGCGCTGCTGCTCGTCCGCGGTCTGAACGATGATCTTGGCAAAGGCTGGATCGGGCAATTCGGAATTGAGCGAGAGGTAGAACCGGGGCGCGCCCTGACCGATATAGCTGGTCACAACCTGGGCCTCAGGCTGTTTGCGCAGCCATGCTTCCACATCGGTCGCCGACTTGCCGGTGGTGTCGATGGCCGTGCCTTCGGGGAGATAGACTTCTACCAGCAATTCGGGGCGGTCGGATGACGGGAAGAACTGCTTCTTGACCAGTGCCATGCTCGCGCCCGACACGATGAGAGCAGCCAGGGTCACCAGAGTGACTAGCTTCTTGCGCCGGACGGCCCAGCCGATCCAGCCGCGCACTTTCTCGTAGCGCGGGGTGCGGTAGATGGCATCATGCCCGCCTTCGACCGGCTTGATCGCAGGCAGAAGCTTGACGCCCATATAGGGGGTGAAGATCACAGCCACGAACCACGAGGCGATGAGCGCAAAGCCGACCACCCAGAAGATGTTGCCGGCATATTCGCCCGCAGTTGACTGCGCAAAGCCCACCGGCATCAGGCCGATCACGGTCACCAGCGTGCCCGCCAGCATCGGCGCGGCCGTGTGGCTCCACGCATAAGCTGAAGCCTTGATCCGGTCGTAGCCCTCTTCCATTTTCACCACCATCATCTCGATGGCGATGATCGCGTCATCGACCAGAAGTCCGAGTGCCAGAATGAGAGCACCCAGCGTGATGCGGTCCAGAACGCGCCCGGTGGCCCACATAATCACCAGCACGATCGCAAGGGTCAGAGGAACGGCGCCTGCGACCACGATGCCGACCCGCCAGCCCAGGCTGATGAGGCTGACGATGAGGACGATGACCAGTGCCTCAATGAAGGTCTTGGTGAACTGGCCTACCGCTGCTTCGATATTAATCGCCTGATCGGCCACCTTCTCAAGCGTCATACCCAGGGGCATCTCGCGCCGTATCTTCTCGACTTCCGCATTCAAAGCCTTGCCGAGAGCGAGCCCGTTCCAGCCAGGCTTCATCACCACGCTTAGCATCAGCGCCTCTTCGCCCTGGCTGCGGATCTTGTAGGTGGCTGGTTCTTCATAGCCGCGCTTGACGGTCGCCACGTCGGACAGCCGCACCGCCGTACCGTTGCCCGATACAGGCAGGTCACGGATTTTATCCAGATCGTCGAACGCCCCGTCGAGCCGCACGGCAACCGTTGGCCCCTTGGTTTCAAGCGAACCGGCGGGTGTCAGCAGGTTCTGCTGGCCAAGCGCCTGCAGCACATCGCGCGGTGAAATGCCCAAGGTTACCAGCCGTTCTGGCGAGAACTCGACGAATATCTGTTCGGCCTGTTCACCCAGCAGCTTCACTTTGTTGACGCCCGGGACGTGCAGCAGGCGCTGACGCAGCATTTCGGCATCGCGCACCAACTGGCGATGAGGCACGCTCTTTGCGCTCAGGGCATAGAGCGCAAAGCTGACATCGCCATATTCGTCATCGACGAAGGGCCCGGCCACCCCGCGGGGCAGTTGACGCTGTTCGTCGGACAGTTTTTTGCGGGCCTGATAGAACTGCTCCGGAACTTTGGCGGGTGGGGTCGTGTCTTTCAGCCAGACGGTGAGGAACGCGAAACCAGGCCGGGTAAAGGTGTCGGTGCGATCGTAATGCTCAAGTTCCTGCAGGCGCTTTTCCAGCGGATCGGCGACCTGATCCTGCATCTCCTGAGCGGTCGCGCCTGGCCATGCTGCTGCCACGGTAAACGTCTTGATGGTGAAGGACGGGTCTTCGGCCCGCCCAATATTCGTATAGGCGAATATGCCAATCAGGACAGTGATGATCAGGAAGAAAAGGGTAACCGATTTCTCTCGCACTGCCAGTGCCGAGAGGTTGAAGCCGCCGCCAGCCTCCGTCTGTCCTGCGCCGCTCATTTCCCCGACACCCGCACAGCCTGGCCCTGACGCAGCAGATGCGCGCCCATGGCGACGATGACATCGCCGGGCCTGACACCGCCGGTTAGATACGCGGACTCCTCGTCCACGCTCGCAATGCTGACCGACCTCCAGGCGACCCTGGCCGTCTTGCCCGCGCTGACCACCCATACCCCCGGCCCCGTGCCGCCGTTGCGGATCGCGCCGAGCGGCACGGCTAGGCGCGATCCCGTCCCCCCTGCTTGCGGCAGCGCCACCGTCACCGTGGCACCGATCGGGGCCTTTGTGGCGGCACCGCCCAGAGTGTAGCGGGCTTCGTAGGTGCGGGTCAGCGGATCGGCGGCATCTGACAATTGTCGCAGGGTGCCTGTTGCTCTCGCGCCGGCATAGGTCCGAACCTGAACCACGGAACCGATGGCAGGCCGGACATTCTCGGGCAAATCAATCAGCGCCTCACGCGGTCCGGAGCGTGCGAGCCGCACGACGACCTGTCCTGCACCGACAACCTGTCCCGGCTCGGCAAGCGTTTCCACCACCGTCCCGTCGGCATCGGCGACGAGGAGGCTGTAACCACCCTGATTGCGAGCGACCCTGGCTTCTGCGGACGCAGTTGCTAGCTGAGCGCGGGCCGCTTGGGCGGCAGCTCTGGCCTGATCATAGGCTGATGCAGAGACAGCCCCCGCCTCGACCAAGCCTTTCAGCCGAGTCACATCTGCTGCTGTCTGTTCGGCGCGCGCGCGGGCTGCGGCGACGCCCCCTTCGGCCGCGCGCGCGGCGAGCGTCAGGTCCGATCCGTCAATCTGCATCAGTCGCTGCCCGCGTCGGACAATCTGACCAGCCTCGACATAGCGTGCAACGACTTTTCCGCCGACGCGGAACCCGAGGTCGCTTTGCACTCGCGCTGCGACGACACCTGTATATTCCTGCGCGCCCGCTGCCATCGGCGCTGCCTTCATCACTCGCACCAGTGGGGCAAGAGTACGTGGATCGGTTTCTGCCTCGCTGCAGCCTGCAAGTGAGGCCGCTACAACCAGCCCGCCAATCAGGGCGACCGTGACCTGACGGACAGCAGGGCTCGCTAGCAAGACGATGCTTTCCTCCGCCTTGCTGGTTAGGTGGCCGCGCGAGCGCACAGGAGAGGATGTTGTTGTGCGTGCGGTCGCGCTCATGGGATGCCTTCTGTTTGAGTCGAAGGCATGAATGTAGTCTTGTGACCAAAATGTCAATTGGTCACAAGACTCGCTCTCACGGAGCCAAGCTGCGCAGGATCAGCGCTGTCACATCCTGCTGTGCACGCGGCAGAATGTCCTGACTGTGCTCGAGAAAGATCGGCTTGATGAAGGGCATCATGGCGTAGAAGATCGAACGGGTCGTCTCGTCCAGAGGCGTCTTGCGCTCGAACTCGCCGGTTTCTCGACCTTCCTTGATGATGGCTTCGATGAGACGCCGCAGCCGATCGGTATAGACCGACGCCGAAGGCCAGTTCTCGGTCGACGCATGGGCCGCAATTGCATGAAGCTTCCGTTCGTTGAACAGGAGGTCAAGTCCGGCCGCAGTCACCGTGCTCGTGAAAAGGCGCATCTTTTCCGTCGCGGTTTGCCCGGTATCGACGGCCGCCTGAACCGCGTCGAACAGCCTGCCGGTGGTGTTCAGGCAAATCGCCTCGCCAATGGACTGCTTCGATTCGAAGAAGCGGTAGATATAAGCCTTGGAAAAACCGATGGCGCGGGCAAGATCGGCGACCGTAGTCTTCTCGTATCCGTAGTGCGCAAAATAATCATGGGCCGCTGCGATGATCTGGTCGCGTACGGCATGGTCCGCAGGACCGCGGGAGGAGCTTTCCGGAGCAGCATGGGTTGTGGTCATCGTGCGGCCCTAGCAAAAAACTCGGCGATTGACAAATAGTGACTAATAAAGTCATTGGTCACTATATCTTCGAGGAAATCGCGATGCGCCATCCAATCCGTTTGCAAACCTGCACCCTGGCGATGCTGCTGCTTGGCGGATGCGCTGTTGCCCCGGGCTATGCTCCGCCCGGCATGGCCATGTCCGACACCTTCCTCGCGTCGGACGAAATCGCTGCACGCGCAGGCGACGCCGCAAAGATCGATCTGGTTGAGTGGTGGCGTTCCTTTGATGACCCCTTGCTAACAAGCCTCATCGAACGTGCCATCGCGCAGAATCTGGATCTCAAACAGGCTGAAGCGCGGGTCATGCAGGCCCGCGCAGCTCTTCGCTTTGCCAATGCCGGGTTGGCACCATCAGGTGCGGCGAATGCTCAGGCTGGCGTCAATTACCAGTCTCTCGAAACCCCGATCGGGCAAGCGGCTAGCGCATTCCCGAGCTTTGATCGTTCGACGGGGGCCTACGATGCCGGACTGTCAGCCAGTTGGGAAATCGATCTGTTCAGCGGCAAGGATGCTGCCCGTGATGCGGCCCGTGCGGATTGGCAGGCGTCTGAGGCTGGTGCGGTTGCCGCACGGCTCGCGATCATCGCGCAGACCGCCGACACCTATGTCGCCATCCGCGGGCTCCAGGAACGGTTGCGTATCCTGCGGGACCAGGAAGCCGTCCAAGCGCGCCTTGCCGGGTTGATTACGCTCCAGTTCCAGCGGGGTGTGGCAGCCGAGTTGCAGTTGCGCCAAACCGAAGGCGCTCTTGGGCAGGTCCGTGCGGGCATTCCGGCGCTTGAGAATGAACTTGATACGGCGATGAATTCGCTCGATGTGCTGCTGGGCGTGCCGCCCGGCACGACGCGGGCAGAGCTTGCAGCGCCGCTGCCGGTTCCGGCCCCGCCTGCCATCACCACGGCACAAGGACAGACAACCCTGTTGCGCCGACGCCCGGATATCATCGCTGCCGAGCGTACCCTTGCTGCATCCAATGCACGGATCGGGGTGGCGACTGCGGAATATTATCCGAAATTCTCGCTGAACGGCTTGATCGGTGCTGCGGCAACCAGTCCAGGCACCTTGTTCGGCGGGAGTGCAGTCCAGGGCAGTGGGTTTCTCGGTCTGCGCTGGCGGCTGTTCGATTTTGGCCGGATCGATGCCGAAATCAAACTCGCCAAAGGCCGCAATGCTGAGGCGCTTGCGGCTTATCGCCAGACGGTGTTGCGCGCGTCGGAGGATGTGGAGAATGCCTTTTCGCTGATGCTCCGGCAGGAGGCGCGGGCCAATGCACTATCAGCGGCCGAGACGTCGCTGGAGCGCGCTCGATCGTCATCGCAGGCCGCTTACAAGGCGGGCGTCGTCAGTCTGATCGAAGTTCTCGAAGCCGACCGCCGATTGCTGGAAACGCGTGACGGGCTGACGCAAGCGCGCGCAGGCGCCAGCCGTGGTGCGATTGCCGCCTTCCGGGCGCTGGGCGGCGGATGGCAGGGCGCGGAGAATCGAGCCGGTGGTTGAGGCATGGAAGACAAGACTATGAACGGATTGGAACAGGTACAGGCGCTAATCGCTGGCGGGGTTCAGCCCCCCTTTGGTCGCAAGATGGGCGTGTCTCTGGTCGAAGCGGGCGAAGGGCTCGCGGTGTTCGAGGGAACGCCAGGGGAGGAGGACTATAATCCGATGGGCACGGTCCACGGTGGTTATGCCGCAGCCATGCTGGACAGTGCTTGCGGCATTGCCGCGCATACCGAGCTGCGATCTGGACAGGCTTATACCACGGCCGAGATCAAGATATCCTATCTGCACCCGCTGACTGCCCGCAGTGGCAAGGTGCGGGCGGTTGGAAAGATCGTGTCTATCGGAAAACGCGCAGCTTTTGCGAAAGCAAGCCTGTTTGACCAGACCGGCAGACTTTGCGCCACGGCCACGTCGACCTTGATCGTCTTTTAGGTACTCGCTGCTTAGGCTGCCACCTATGTGCCGATGTCAAAAATGTCAGTTCACCCGGCGTACGATTTGCCAAGCGGGCCGCAGCTTTTGCGCTTGCGGAATATGCGCTTTCTCGCGACCGCCATCACGTTGAACTGCGCAATACTTACGAGGACTATCCGAAGCTCGAAGTTCCGCTTGGGCTTATTCTAGACCGAGAATCTTAGGTGTTTAGTCCCAGATTGTGATGGTCAGGTTTGACGCTGAAGATTTCGGGCTTTGATTGCCGGAGCGGATCCCGCCGCATTTGCCTGGCAAGGCGACAGATCCCGGGCGGACAGGGCGTGACAAACGTCTGTTTGTGGAAACGATCCTGTGGCTGCCTTGGTCCGGCGGGCAGCGGCTTTGACGGGAGTTGATTGCGACTGTTTCTTCGATCATTCGTCAAACGAAATGGTATTGGCCATGCAGAGCCAAACCAGAATGTTGCGCACGCTGGGGGAAGGCTGCCTCAGGAAAACCGTAGAAGATGGAGTCAGCGGCGTTCACATCAGCCATTGGCGCAGTCCCAAGGAAACGAGTAGCAACGCTCCTACGCTTGCGGTCCATATCCCTGCGAACCAGCCGAGCTTTACCCATCGGGCACGCATCAGTGATAACCCTCGCTGCCGACCTTGCCGCGGAAGACCCAATATGACCAGGCAGTATAGGCCAGAATGACCGGGATCAGGACTCCTCCTCCCGCCAGCATGAATAGCTGGCTGCGAACGGGGGCTGCGGCTTCCCAGATGGTGATGCGGGCTGGGATGACATAGGGCCAGATCGAGATGCCCAATCCCAGCAGGCACAGCCCGAACAAGGCGAGCGCCCAGAAGAAGGGCTGCGCGTGCTTGCGCTGCGACAGGCTGCGATAGAACAGGGCAGTGACGATGACCGTCGCAAGCGGTACCTGCGCCGTGGCGAGTACGCCGGGCCATGCCAGCCAACGGCTTTGGTAGCTCGCCTCAAGCGTCAGGGTGGCTAGGCTGACTGCGCCAATCAGGATCAGCAGTGCGATGCCCAGTCTGCCAGCGTAGGTTACCACCTGCCGCTGCAATCCGCCTTCGGTTTTCCAATTGAGCCAGCAGGCCCCCAGCAGGGCATAACCGACCATCAGCGCCACGCCGGTCAGCAGCGAAAAGGGCGACAGCCATTCCCACCAGCCGCCGGAATAGGCGCGCCCTTCAACGCTGATACCCTGAAGCAAGGCGCCGAGGGCAATGCCCTGTGCAAAGGTTGCGACTGCCGATCCGCCCGTGAATGCGCGATCCCACCACGCCCGATGGGCCGGGTCGCGCCAGCGGAACTCGAATGCCACACCGCGTAGGACAAGGCCCAGCAGCATTGCGATCAGCGGCGCATAAAGTGCGGGCAGAATGATTGCATAGGCCAGTGGAAAGGCTGCCAGCAGACCGCCGCCGCCCAGCACCAGCCATGTCTCGTTGCCATCCCACACTGGGGCGATGCTGTTCATCGCGGTGTCGCGATCCTTGCCCACCTTGAACAGTGGAAACAGGATGCCAATGCCGAGATCAAAGCCGTCCATTACGACATAGGCGACAATCGCAAAGCCGATGATCCCGGCCCAGATGACAGTCAGGTCGATCATCTTTCGCCTCCTTCGATGGCGGGCGCCGGGGTGATACCGGCAGTGCGGATGGGGGCGCCGTCCAGCATGCCTTCATGTGCCTGCGGTGGTTTTTTCATCAGGTGCAGCAGATACCAGATGCCCATGCCGAACACGCTGAAATAGACCAGGACGAACGCCACCAGCGATGCCGCTACGGCAGGTGCGTCAAGGGGGGATGCGCTGTCGGCAGTGCGCAGCAAGCCGTAAACGGTAAAGGGCTGTCGTCCGACTTCGGTTACGATCCATCCCGCCAGCACGGCGATAAAGCCAGCTGGTCCCATCACCAAGGCGGCACGGTGCAACCATGCCGAGGCATGGAGCTTGCGGCGGGCGCGGGCAACAAGGCTCCAGACGCCAAGGCCCAGCATTGCAAAACCAATTCCCACCATCACCCGGAACGCCCAGAAAACGACACCGACCGGGGGCTTGTCGGCATCGGCTATGCTGTCCAGTCCCTTCATCGGCGCATCCAGATCATGTTTGAGGATCAACGATGAGGCCTTGGGGATCGATATGGCATAATCGATCCGCTTGTGAGCACTATCGGGAATGCCGAACAGGATCAGCGGCGCGCCGTCGGGATGGCTGTCATAATGGCCTTCCATCGCCATGACCTTGACCGGTTGATGCTCCAGCGTGTTGAGGCCGTGCATGTCGCCCGCAAATATCTGGATCGGCGCGACGATCGCTGCCATCCACATTGCCATGGAGAACATGGTGCGGGCGCCCGGATTGGTCCGGTCCTTGAGCAGGTGCCATGCGCCGACGCCGCCGACGGCAAAAGCGGTGGTCAGATAGGCGGCCAGCACGGTATGGACCAGCCGATAGGGGAAGCTGGGATTGAAGATGATCGCAGCCCAGCTGGGACCGGGCAGGAACTGACCATTTGCGCCCATTTCATAGCCTGTTGGCGTCTGCATCCAGCTGTTGACCGAGAGAATCCAGAAGGCCGAAATGAAAGTGCCGATTGCCACGGCGCAGGTTGCGGTAAAATGCAGCTTTCTGCCAACCTTGTTGATGCCGAACAGCATGACGCCCAGAAAGCCAGCCTCAAGAAAGAAGGCGGTCAGCACTTCATACGCCATGAGAGGTCCGATGACTGGCCCGGCCTTGTCTGAAAAGACCGACCAGTTGGTGCCGAATTGGTAGGACATGACAATGCCCGACACCACACCCATGGCAAACACGACCGCGAAGATTTTGAGCCAATAGCGGAACAGGTTGGCGTAGACGCCCTTGCCGGTAGCCAGCCACAGCCCTTCCAGCACCATGAGATAACTGGCAAGCCCGATCGAAAATGCCGGGAACAGGAAGTGGAAACTGACGGTGAAGGCAAATTGCGCACGGGCGAGAAGCAGGGCGTCAATCCAGTCGAACATATACCATGTCCTTTCGCTCGCTAGATACCAGACGGGCATGGGGAAGGGGATGGGTCATATTGTCCAGCCGGGCAGAACGGTCGCAGCGCTGCGCCAGAGCATGTAGAGCGCGACGACAAAGATCAGTCCGGCAAACACGGTCGTCAGCCGCCCGGTCTTGCCGCCCAGTATTTCGGCCAGCCGCGTGCCGCCGATGCTACCTGCGATGCCACCAACGATGAAAACGGCGGCGAGCGGCCAGTCGACAAAGCCGGAAAAGGCGTAATTGGCCGCCGTCGTCAGGCCGAATGCTGTCACAGCGACCAGGGAAGTGCCAACCGCCATAAGCATGGGCATTCCTGTCGATGCGACCAGTCCCGGCACGATCAGGAAGCCGCCGCCAATGCCGAAAAAGCCGGAAAACAATCCCGACCCGAGTCCATAGGCAACGACTTTGGGAGCTTTTTCGCGGTTACACTCTGCGCCGGGATTGCCCGGATTACCGCGCCCCTTCAGCATCAATGCGCCGACCAGCAGCATTACCAGCGCAAAGAGGAACAAGAGCTTGTCGCCATCGACCATTTTGCCAAAGGTCGATCCGGCAAGAGCGCCGACGATACCTGCTGCCGCATAAATGCCGCCACACCGCCATTTGACGTGATGAGCGCGGGCATGATTGGCGAGGCCTGTTGCAGCATTCGCCGCAACCGCCAGCGCGCTGGTGCCAATGGCGACATGGGCGCTGGGCACACCGACAAGATAGACCATAAGTGGCACGGCAAGGATTGAACCGCCGCCGCCGACCAACCCCAGCACGAAGCCGACCAGCCCGCCCGACAGCCCGCCCAGCAGATATTGCGTGGTCGTCATCATGCCTGAGCGCCGATCATGTGAGGCTTGACCATCCACTCGCGCCCCTTGAGCATCCCATGCCAGTAGACAGGCGGAAGGATGGTGTCCTTAAGCAGCCAGGACAGCCGCGATGGCCGGGTGCCGTCGATCAGCCAATTTGGAAAGCTGGGCATGAGATTGCCACCATAGCCGAATTCGGCCAGCACGATCTTGCCCGCCTCAACCGTCAGGGGGCAACTGCCGTAACCGTCATAGATGGCGACTGGGGCCTGCCCGTCCAGCGCGGCCAGCGCATTGACTGCAACCACAGGTGCCTGTTTGCGGGCGGCCGCCATGGTCTTGGCATTGGATGTCGAACAAGCGTCGCCCAGTGCAAAAATGTCGGGATAGCGCGCATGTTGCAGCGTGGCGTCGTCCACCTCGACAAAGCCCGATGCGCTGGCAAGAGGGCTGGTGCGGATGAAGTCTGGTGCGACCTGCGGCGGCACGACATGGATCATGTCGAAACGCTCGGCTACGCGCTTCACTCCGTCGCCGTCGGCCTGTTCGAAAATCGCAGTTTTGGCAGGGCCGTCCACCTCGACCAGCTTAGATCCGAAATTAAGGTTGATGCGATAGCGCTCGACATAGTCCATCAGCGCCGGAACGTAATCAGCGACGCCGAACAGCACTGCGCCGGCAGAGTGAAACTGCACGTCGCTTTGCGATAATACGCCGGATTTCTCCCAGCGGTGACAGGACAGATACATGGCCTTTTGTGGCGCGCCTGCGCATTTGATCGGCATGGGTGGCTGGGTGAACAGCGCTCGTCCGCCTTTGAACTGCCGGACCAGTCGGTTGGTGTAAGGGGCCAGATCATACCGATAGTTGGACGTGACGGCGTCTTTACCCAGCGCATCGGACAGACCGGGAATGGCATTCCAGTCGAGCATTATGCCGGGACATACGACCAGAACGCCATAGGCTAGCCGTTGTCCGTCATCCAGAATCACCTGCTTTTCGTCCGGCAGGAACGCGCTGGCCGATGCCTTGATCCATTCGGCACCGTGCGGGATCAGCGCGGCTTGGGCACGCTTGGTAAAGCCGCTGTCGAACACGCCTGCGCCTACCATTGTCCAGCCGGGCTGGTAATAATGCGCCTCGTTTGGTTCGATGATGGCAAGACGGATATGCCGCCGCCGCTTGAGCATACTGGCTGCGGTTGCGATACCGGCGCTGCCGCCACCTACGATCAGAATGTCGTAGTGTGTGGTGCCGCCCTTATCGAATGAACCTGCCATCTCCGCCAGCTTTTCAGCCCTTGCGCCCGATCGGCAATAGGCCAGCACCGGCCCCGGCAGGTTACCGAGCGCATTGCGCATCGCCATGGCATCTGCATCCGTTAGCGCGCTTGCTATGGCAGGGACATAGGCAAAGCCCATACCCGCCGCCTTCGCGGCTGTGCCGATCTGTGCTGCTGTCGGCTGGTCGGCACTTTCGCCATCGGGGCGGTTGCACACGATGGACCGAAACCCTGCCGCTGCCGCGTGCGCCACATTGGTGGGCTTCAGTTGCGCGGTGACGCTAAGCATTGGAGTCAAATGCTTGATGTCCATAAGGAGTCTCCTTGATCCGGCGCAGCGCCAGCTATGATCTTGTGACGAGGCGATGGATCGCCATGCCGACCAGCATGGCCAGAACGAAAGGCAAGATCGCTGCCGGGGCCAATGACAGACTGGCAATAGCGGGGCCGGGGCATAGACCGCCAATGCCCCAGCCGATGCCGAACAGGATCGCACCCAGCGCCAGTTTTCCGTCGATCCCGGCTGTGTCGGGCAGGGCGAAGCTGTTGTCGGCGAAGGGCCGCTCGATCCGCTTCTGCACCGTCCAGGCCAGGGCCATGGGAATGATTGCGCCCCCCATGACAAAGGCGAGCGTAGGATCCCAGTCACCCGTCAGATCGAGGAATGCCCGCACACGCACCGGATTGGCCATGCCCGAAATGGACAATCCCGCGCCGAACAGTGCGCCTGACAGCAATGCTATGATGATCCGCATCACAGGGCTCCTGCCAGGCGCATCAGTGCCACTGTCGCAAAACCGCTGCCGAGGAATAGGAAGGTCGCCACGATCGAGCGGCCCGACAGGCGTGACAGGCCGCATACTCCATGGCCGCTGGTGCAACCCGACCCCAGCCGCGTGCCGAAGCCAACGATCACGCCTGCCGGAATTAGCGTGCCAGGCGCGGCAAAAGTCGCGCGAACGCCACCCGACATAAAATCCACCATGAAGGCACCAATCGGCAAGCCGACGATGAAGGCCACTGCTACGCCACGCGGTGCGCCGCCAACCGCAAGGCCCGTGGCGCGCGCCACCAGTCCGCTGACCCCGGCGATCCGTCCAAGTCCCAGCAGCATGATTGCGGCGGCCAAGCCGATCATCAGCCCACCGATGAGGCCTGCAACGGGCTGCGCTTCGGGAAAGCCGGGTATCATAGCTGATTCAACGGGATCTTGAGGTAGGACACGCCATTGTCTTCAGGCGGCGGCATGTGACCTGCGCGCATGTTGACCTGCACCGAAGGGAGTATCAGGCGCGGCATCGCCAGAGTTGCGTCACGCGCCTCGCGCATGGCGACGAATTCATCTTCGCTTACGCTATCATGCGCGTGGATGTTGGCCCGGCGTTGATTGCCTACTGTCGTTTCCCACATGTAATGGTCGCGACCTTCGGGCAGATAGTCGTGGCAAAGGAACAGCCGGGTTTCAGTCGGCAACGCCAGCAGGCGGCGCAGCGATCGGAACAGGATGCGTGCGTCGCCGCCGGGGAAGTCAGCGCGGGCGGTGCCGTAGTCGGGCATGAACATTGTGTCCCCCACGAAGACCGCGTCGCCAATCACATAGGCAACGCAGGCTGGCGTGTGGCCAGGGACGTGCAATACGGTCACGGGTAGATTACCGATCATGAACTGATCGCCATCGGCCCAAAGGTGATCGAAGTCGGACCCGTCGCGTTGAAAATCGGCGCCCGCATTGAACAGCGAACCGAATGTCTGTTGCACTTGGCAGATATGCTCGCCGATTGCGATCTTCCCGCCCAGCTTCTGCTGGAGATACGGTGCGGCCGACAGATGATCCGCATGGGCATGGGTCTCCAGATGCCAGTCAACGTTCAACCCCTGTTTCTCGATATGGGCGATGACAGGATTGATCGCTTCATGCCCGGTTCGTCCGGCAGCGGGATCAAATGTCAGCACGCTGTCGATCACCGCAGCGCGGCGGGTTTCCGCATCATGCACCACATAAGTCACGGTGAAGGTGGGGGCGTCGAAGAAGGCGCGCACGACCAGTGCGCTGTCCTTGGCAGCCGCGATTTGGGCGTAGGCATTTTCAAATGCGGCGTCGGCCATGCGACTCTCCTTTTATTTCATATTTACATGAAATATGTATTTATATAATTTGCAATTGTCAAGGGCTTGCCACGGCGGGTCGGTGATTGCAGGAGCGAGAAATGAATGAAGCGATGACGATCTACCCGAAACCCCTGCGCATGGGTTCCATGGCTCCCGATTTTCGGGCGCGCTCCACCATGGGCGATTTTCAATTGTCGGCGCAGCGCGGCCATTGGGTGATCTTCTTTTCGCACCCCGCTGACTTCACCCCGGTCTGCAGCACCGAATTTGTCGCACTCGCGCGGAGGCAGGCCGATTTCGATGCGCTTGACTGTCGGCTTATCGGCTTGTCGGTGGATAGTCTCTACGCCCATATCGCGTGGGTCAGGGCGCTGCGCGATCTGTTCGGCGTGGATGTCGCTTTTCCGATCCTTGAAGATCCAAGCATGGCGATAGGCCGTGCTTATGGCATGATCGATGATGACGCAGCGGACAGCATGACCATGCGGTCCACCTTCTTTATCGACCCGCAGGGCGTCATCCGCGCGACGACCGCCTATCCCCACAATGTCGGACGATCGGTCGACGAAATGCTTCGCCTGTTGCGCGCGCTGCAATGGGTGGATGGCGAGGGCGGTCTGACGCCCGAAGGTTGGACCGCTGGCCAGCCCGCATTGCTGTCTGCAACGGAAAGCCCCTGCGCTGAACCTGACTGGTTCTGCAGGTTCGAGAATCAG
Source organism: Novosphingobium sp. SL115 (assembly GCF_026672515.1). Lineage (GTDB taxonomy): Bacteria > Pseudomonadota > Alphaproteobacteria > Sphingomonadales > Sphingomonadaceae > Novosphingobium. Next base: position 1,742,721 of record NZ_JAPPRG010000002.1, read on the forward strand.
TGATGAACGCGCTATACGCAGACCGTGAGGCCGCGGCAGTTGCCGCCGAAAAGATCAAGATCTTTGCCCAGTCGCAGCGGTTGATGATCTTGTCCTGCTTGCTGCGCGGCGAACGCAACGTGGGAGAGATTGCCGACGTCACCGGCATCGGCCAGCCTGCGCTGAGCCAGCAATTGGCTGAATTGCGTCGTGCCGATCTGGTTCAAACTCGCAAGGAAGCCAAGCAGGTTTGGTACATGCTGGCGGATGACAATGTGGCGCTGTGTGTCCGCAATATAGAGGCAATCTTTGGCGGCGTGGGCAGCCCGACAACACCGATGGCGGCAGAACCTGATTTGCAGAGGCCGCCTGCCAGCGGTGTGGCAGGTTTTGCCCGCATTCTGTAAACCTCTCCCGTTCTCAAATTTGCCGCATTTGGGCCGAAGATGGGCGCGCTTAATGCACGGGCGTCATCCAGCCTCCTCCCAAGGCTCTGAACAGGTCGACACGCAAGGATGACACGCGCTGAAGCGATGATGCCTGTGCAGCCTGAGCATCCAGCAAAGCCATTTGCGCAACCAGCACATCCAGCAGACCGACCGATCCTGCGCGATAGCGGACATTGGCAAAGTCGAAAGCACGTTGCGATCGGACTTGCGCTTCATCCAGCGCTGCAAGCCGTTCCTGTTCGCGCGCGACATTGCTGAGCGCCTGCTCAACCTGTTTCAGTGCGGTTACGACGGCGCCGTCGAAGGCCGCAAGTGATGCATCGCCTTGCGCCTTCGCCTGCAGGATGCGGCTGCGCGCGACTGTTACGTTGGGGAAGCTCCAACTGAGGAGCGGGCCGACCGAAAAACTGAGGCTGTCATTGCCCCGAACGCTGTCGTTGCGGAAGAAATTGCCTGACCCGCCAAGGCTGATCTTTGGATAGAGGGCGGCGGTTGCCACGGCGATCCGGGCCGTGTCGGCGGCCAATTGACGCTCAGCCTGCCGCAGGTCAGGTCGGCGGCGCAGCAGGGAAGTGCCATCGCCCACCGGCAGCGCCAATGCAGGAACAGGCGGCATCTTGCATTGGCGCGCAGCAAGCGGGACGTTGGCAGGCGTCTCGCCCAGCAGGGCAGCGAGTTCGAACAGCGCAGCCTGATGCTGAGCTTCCAGTCCCGGAATGGCGGCACGAGCAGTCGCGGCGGCGGCGGCGGCGCGCTCGACATCGAACCGGCCCACGGATCCGGCCTGTTCTTGCGCGACTACCAGTTTCAGGCTTTCGCTACTTGTCCGATGGCTTTCCTGCGCCAGCTTGAGCGCATGGGCATAGGAACAGGCGTCGAGATAGGCGCGCGTGGTTTCTGCTGCCACTGTCACGCGGACTGCATCGCGGGCGGCCTCTATGGTCTGGGCGTCGGCGCGGGCGGCTTCTATGGCACGGCTGACATGGCCGAACAGGTCGACCTCCCAACTCAGGGTCAGGCTGCCATTCTGTGACCATTGGGCGTTGTCCTGAACAAACGCACCACCGGCACCCTGCATCCCGTCACCATAGCTGATGCCACTATTGATGTCGGTGCCCGGCAGGCGCGCTGCTTTGGTTTCGCGCAGGGCGGCGCGTGCCTTGGCGAGGTTGGCCGTGGCAACGCGCAGGTCTGTGTTCGCGTGCAGAGCTTGCGTCACAAGCGCGTCGAGCGCGGGATCATCGTAAAGCTTCCACCATTGATCCGGCAGCGGTGCTGCAGGATCGAAAGTGGCGGACTGGGTAACAAATGCGCCGTCGACAGCGGCCTTTGCTTCAGGCCGATGGTAGTCAGGACCGGCGGCGCACCCGCCGACCGCAAGTGCCATGATAAGCGGTAACAGGGGGTTACGCATGGGAGGTGTCTCCTGCAGGCAGGCTGCTTTCATTTGTGAATTCATCGCGCACGCGACGATGGTCACCGGCCAGCAGCGTGTAGATGGTGGGCAGGACAAGCAGGGTGAAAAGCGTGCCGATGAGCATTCCCATCACCACGACAATGCCGATGGCAAAGCGGCTGGCCGCGCCGGCGCCGCCAGCAAAAAGAAGTGGCACTAGGCCCGCCACCATGGCTGCTGTGGTCATCAGTACGGGACGCATGCGGACGACAGCGGCATGGCGGATAGCCTGCATCCGGCTCAACCCTTGGCTCGCCTGCATTTCATTGGCGAACGACACCATAAGGATGCCGTGCTTGGATATGAGGCCGATCAAGGTCACCAGCCCGATCTGGGTATAGATGTTGAGGGTGGTGAAGCCGAGGTAGAGCGGCACGAGCGCGCCGCATACCGCCAGCGGCACGGTAACCAGAATGACCAAGGGATCGCGGAAGCTTTCGAACTGTGCCGCCAGAACCAGAAAGATGACGATGAGGGCAAATGCAAACGAAACGGTCAGCCTGTCTCCTTCTGTCACATATTGACGGCTGTTGGACAGCCAGTCGATGCTGGTGCCTGCGGGCATGGGCTGGCTTTTCAGGAAATCCACCGCCTGACCCATGGTGACGCCTGGCATCAGCACGGCAGACAGAGTGGCCGAATTCATCTGGTTGAACTGCGGCAGCTTGTTGGGTTGCGGGCGCATTTCCACCTTTGCCACAGTCGACAGCGGGATCAGCGCACCAGACCCGGTTCTGACATAATACTGGCCAAGATTGTCGGGCGTGACGCGCTTGTCACGCGGCACTTGGGCGATCACGTCATAGGAACGGTCGTGCCAGTTGAAGCGGTTGACGTAGTTTTCCCCGACCAGCACGGCCAGCGTGTCAGCGATTTCCGCCATGGTAATGCCCAGTTGCCCGGCCTTGGCGCGGTCGACATTGATGTGCGCTTCGGGGCTGTCGAAGGCGAGGTCGCTGTCGACAAAGGCGAAGAGGCCACTGTTCCATGCCGCGCCTTTCACAGCTTCCAGCGTCTGATAGATTTGCGGGAAATCGCCGGACGAGCGGATCACCATCTGCACCGGCAGGCCGCCGCTGCCCGCAGGCAAGGGGCTATCCTGAAAGGCCGTGGCATAGATGCCAGTGACGGCGCTTGTACGGGCCGCCAACTCGCCCTGAATGGCGTCCGCATTCCGCGTGCGTCCTTCCCATTCGGACAGGATGATGCCGCCGAAGCCGCTGTTGGTGCCGCCGGGGCCACCGCCATCGAACCAGCTACCGCGATATTCGGGGAAGGTGCGGAAGATGTCATCGACTTGCGCGTTGAAGCGCGAGATATAGTCGATATTGGCATATTGCGGTGCTTTGGTGGCAATAAAGACATACCCCATATCTTCCTGCGGCGCGAGTTCGCGCTGGCTGCCAGTGAACAGCAGGACAATCGCGCCGAGCATTGCCACGCCGACCACCAGCACGGCGGCCCGTGCCGCCAGTGTGCGGTCGAGCAACCGGCCATAGCCCGACGTGAGGCGATGCATGTTGCGTTCAATCGCCTGGCTCAGCCGGCCTTCTGTGAGTTTGTTGTTGAGCAGCTTGCCGCTCATCATTGGCGACAGGGTGAGCGCCACCACGCCTGAGACGATCACCGACCCGGCAAGTGTAAAGGCGAATTCGCGGAATAATGCGCCTGTCAGGCCGCCCATCAGGCCAATGGGCGCATAGACCGCTGCCAGTGTGATGGTCATGGCGATAACCGGGCCGACGATTTCCCGCGCGCCCAGCAGGGCGGCGTCAATGGGGCGCAAACCATCCTCGATATGGCGATGAATATTCTCGACGACGACAATCGCATCGTCGACCACCAGCCCGATTGCCAGCACCATGGCCAGCAAGGTCAGCAGGTTAAGCGAAAAGCCGAACGCCAGCATCAGCGCGGCTGTGCCGAGCAGTGACAGCGGAATGGTGACGATTGGGATGATGACCGCGCGCACTGAGCCGAGGAACAGGAAGATCACCACCACCACGATGACAATCGCTTCTACCAGCGTGTGTTTGACTTCTTCGATTGAGGCGTTGACGAAATGGGCGACATCGAAGTCATTGTGAACCGTCACCCCCGGAGGTGCGACCCGCTGCATTTCTGGTATCAGCGCATGGACGGCCGCCACGATTTCCAGCGGATTGCCGTCCGGTGTCGGCGAAATGGCGATGGAAATGCCCGGCACCCCCGATGACAGAGCGACGGCATCATAGCTTTGTCCGCCCATTTCCACGGTCGCGACATCTGCGAGACGCACCACACCGCCCACGCCATTTTTGACAATCATGTCGCGGAAGGAGGCGACATCGCGCAGGTCGGTTCCGGCAGTGATGTTGATGGCGGTGTTCGCGCTTTTCAACTGGCCGGGCGAGGCCTGAACGTTGTTTGCGCGCAAGGCATTGGCGATATCGCCGGGAGTGAGGCCCCGCGCGGTCAGCTTTACCGGATCAACCCAGATGCGCATGGCAAGAGGAGCGCCGCCTGACATCTCCGCCGATGCGACGCCGGGAACGGAGGTTATCATCGGCTGGGCAACGCGGGTGGCAAAATCCTGAATCTGTGGTGGCGACAGTGTCTTGCTGGAAAAAGACACATACTGGATCGCCGATGCGCCATCGGTGATCTTGGCGATCACCGGGTCGGTGACTCCGGATGGCAGGCGATATTTGACCTGTTGCACTTTGGCGAGGATCTCGGTCATCGACCGGTCGGCATTGGCGTTCAGCACCAGCTTGGCCGCGATATGGCTTTTGCCCTGGCTGGACGTGGAGGTAAGATATTCGATGCCGTTGGCAGTGGCGATGGCCTGCGCAATGGGGGTGGTGACGAAGCCCTGCATCACATCCTGGCTCGCGCCTGGAAGCGCTGTATCGATCGTGATCGTGGCGCTTTCCATCTTGGGATACTGCCGGATCGGCAGGCTGAACATGGCGGCCAGACCAACCAGCAGGATCAGCAGGCTGACCACGACGGAAAGGATCGGCCGACGAATGAAAACGTCAGTAAAGGCCCGGTTGGCGATCATGTCAGCGTCCCTTCTTGCTTGAAGGTCCGACAACCTTGACTTCGGCACCGGGCTGGATGCGCAACTGGCCCTCGGTAACGATCACGTCGCCCGCCCTGATGCCGCTGGTGACGACGACATCATTGCCGATGCGTCGCTCAGTCTGGACTGGCACGACTTCCGCCTTACCACCCTTGCGCGCATTGCTGCCGCGAATGACAATGACGCTGTCTCCCTGCGCGGATGTCTGGATTGCCGTTGCAGGGACTAGCAGCGCGCCGCGCTGCACCGGCAGTTCCAGCGCAGCGGTCACATACATTCCGGGACGCAGCGCATGATCGGGATTGGGGAGCAGCGCCTGCACGGTGACGTTGCGGGTATCCTCGCCAATTCGGGGTTCGATTGCGTTCACCCGCGCGGTGAAGCTACGGCCCGGCCAGGCATCGCTGGTAACGGTGACGGTTGATCCGGGCGTGATGCGGCTCAGTTCCTGCTGCGGCAGGGCGAAATCCACGAAGAGGCGGTCGAGTGCGGTCAGCGTTGCGACCGGATCGCCGGGGTTGAGGTATTGGCCAAGATTGACACGGCGGATACCCAGCACGCCTGCGAAAGGCGCACGAACCTGCTTCTGGATCAGGCGAGCGTCGATCTGTTGTACGGCAGCGGCTGCCTGATCGCGGTCGGCGCGGCGCTGTTCCAGTATTTCGCGCGGTTCTGCTCCGGTTGGTGCCAGTTGTTGCGAACGGGCGACCTGAATCCCGGCAAATGTAGCCTTGGCCTGCGCTGCGCGGCGGTCAGCCCGTTCCGGTCCGTCGAATAGCTGGACCAGCAGCGTGCCCGCATTTACCTGCCGCCCAGCTTCGAAATGGACGGCAGATACGCGGCCAGCAACTTCGGGCGACAATGTCACCTCGCGCACAGCGCGCAGATTGCCAACTGCCTCCAGCGCGGCGGGAAGATCGCGCGGCATTACCACAATGGCGGTCACCGGCGCGGCTTGCGGTTGCCACGCCTGTGTCTGCCCTGCGCGCCAACCGCGCCAGAAGTAGAGCGCGCCAGCCAGCAGGATGAGGATGGCAACGGTCAGCAGGATGATGCGCATTTGCCCGCGCAGAAAACGAGCGGGCAGGGGGGATGCAGGGTCGGTCATGCCGCCACCTCCGTCCGCTTCGTGCCGACAAGGCGGGGCCACAGAAGTACGGCAAGGCTGAAGGGATCGATGCTCATCGAATGTCCGTTACGAAAAGAAAAGGGCAGGAAAGGCGGACGGCAGTGCGATCAACGCCGCAGGCCAACCGGTGAGTAAATGGGAGAGGCCGCGAGATAGGCGCACAGGGAACTGTCCTTATTCTGGGACAGGACGTGCGGGAGCGGAAATCAAGAAGCGCGCGCGTCATGTCCCGATGGATGATCGGGTCGACGCCGCGGCTGGGAAGAACCTGCCCGTAGACAGGCGCAGGAACCACCACCCTGCAATTCTATTTCCGGCCCGCTCTGGCTAGGGCTATTGCGAGCGGATTGCAATAGCTTTCGGTCAATGTGCCTGCGGTCCGGAACCGGAAGTGAACGATGGTGACGGAGAAGATCAAGGTTGCCTCCCTTGCGAATCAGGGAGTGCCTCTATAAAACCTCAACAATAGTTGAGGTAAAGGCCTTTCGTTGAGCGACCATTCAAAAAAGGCAAAAGCCAGAAGGGCATCAAACTGTGCTTGCTGCATCTGATCTGAGCGTGGGTGAGGTCGCCCGACGTGCTGGTGTGGCCGTTTCGACGCTGCATTTCTATGAAGCGCAAGGCTTGATCGAAAGCCAGAGGACGCGCGGCAATCAGCGGCGTTATCATCGTTCTGTGCTGCGCCTGATTGCGGTCATTAAAGTTGCGCAGCGTGTTGGCATCCCGCTGGGTCAGATCCGTGAGAACATTGGGCATCTGCCATCCGGCCATTTGCGCAACGCCGCGGATTGGGCCGCTTTGTCAACTGCCTGGCGTGCCGAACTGGATGAACGTATCGCGCTGTTGACGCGGCTGCGCGACCAACTGGACAGCTGTATAGGCTGTGGGTGCCTGTCGCTGACGGATTGCCCCCTTCGCAATCCCGGCGATACCGCCGCAGACGGTGGAGCCGGCGCACGCGCCTTCGACTGAAAGCGCTCTAATATCCAAGCTCGGAATTGATGAAGTTTTCGGCCGCTGCCGCTTCAGCAATCAGATCTTGGAGCGCCTTTGCGGTGTCTTGCATGAGGCCTTGGGTCACGGGGCGTTCGCCGTTGATGAAGCGCCGCAGAGCGCGTTCATCAATACCTAAGCGCCGCGACGATGCGGTGACGCCACCAAGCACCTGAATGCAATGAGCGAAATGCTCTTGCGGATCGTGCATCGACAAGTGTTCCTTCCTGTGAAACCGAAGATTTGGCCCGGTTCATGCGCCTTGGTCGAAATAATCAGGGCGCAGCTTCTAGCGGGACGATCGGCGTCTGCCAACGCCGTCACGCGCAAGACGTTTACGGCCTTGCGCTGTTTTCTTTTTGCTTCAATTCGTCATTTGCGCCCATCGCCGCTATGATCAGGCATGATTCAGATTTTGATCGATGCTGACGCCTGCCCGGTGAAAGACGAAACCTACAAGGTGGCGATCCGGTACAGGGTGCCGGTCGTTGTCGTAAGCAACAGCCCGATCCGGGTGCCGCATGACCCGTTGATATCACGCAAGGTTGTGAGCGACGCTTTCGATGCGGCGGATGACTGGATTGTCGAACATACCACGTCTGGCACAGTCGTTATTACAGCCGATATCCTGTTGGCTGATCGTTGCCTGAAACTGGGGGCAACCGTGATCGCGCCCAACGGTAATCCTTTTACCAGTTCTTCGATCGGTAGTGCCATTGCCATGAGGGCGATCATGGCTGACCTGCGTGCTGGCGGTGATATTGTCGGCGGACCGCCCCCATTTCGCCACACCGACCGTTCGCGCTTTCTCTCCAGCCTCGATAAAGTTCTGGTGAAATTGCAACGTCAAAGTTGATGGCGTTTCGCTATCGTGGCGGCCATGTGGCCAGGTGCAGAAAATCTCGGCAATTTTTTCAAGGTTGCCGCAGCTTTGTCAGGTCGATGCTCAGCTTCTTTACCTTGTAATAGAAGGTTTTGCGCGGAATGGCCAAAGCCTCCAGCGCCTTGCCGATCCTGCCATTGGTGGCGCGGATGGCAGCGATGATTGTGTCGCGTTCAAAGGTGTTCACACGTTCTTCCAACGATGGCTCACTGCCGGCCAACGGGGACATTGCTGGTCCTTCGAGTAATCCCAGCACGAACTGTTCAGCATAGCGGGCCAGTTCATGGGCGTTGCCCGGCCAATCGTGCCGGTTCAGGCGATCGTGCACTTCAGGCTGAAGGCGGGGGACGGGAATCCGGTTGCGGGAAGCAGCTGCCCCTACAAAATGGGCAAACAGGACCGGAATGTCCTCCCGCCTTTCGCGCAGCGGGGGAATGGAAAGCCGCATCCCTGCGATACGATGCAGCAATGAGGGTGATAGTGCATCCTCGGCACGGTTCGAACCCGTTCCTGCAGTTGCGATGATCCGCAAGTCCAAGGGAGCAGGCTCTTTCCCTTGGGCGATCAGCGCCCGGTCCTCAAGCACTGGCACAAGCCGGTTCTGGAAACGGTCGCTTGCACGGTCGATATCGTCAAGCAGAAGCGTGCCTCTACTGGAGTGGGCCAGACTGGCGCCGCCTGCTACCGAGAAAAACTCATCTTCCAGTGGTTGGCCAAGCCCCGCACAGTTGATCGTCATGAACCTGTGCCGACGACGCTTACCTGCCTGATGGATCAGGCGGGCAAGCAGTTCCTTGCCGGTTCCCGTCTCGCCTTCGATGAGAATATCGAGATCGGCATCGGCAAGCGTGGGGATCATGTCGCGCAAGCGGCGGATTGCCGGGGAACTGCCGACCAGCGCGGTTGTAGCCTCATTTAATGCGCTTGTTTGCAGCCGACGGTTTTCCAGCGTCAGCGACCGCGCGCGCGCCGCACGCTCAACCGCCGCGATCATAACATCACCGGAAAAAGGTTTGGTCAGGAAATCCCATACGCCTGATTTCAGCGCTTCAACCGCCATGGCGACGTCACCGTGGCCGGTGATGAGAATAACCGGGAGTTCCTCGTCGCATTGCCGTATCGCCCGGTGGAGATCGATCCCCGAAAGGCCCGGCATGCGGACATCGCTGATGACCACGCCATCCCAGTCGGCATCCACCACGTTCAACGCGGCCGATGCGTCGGTGAAGGCAATCACTTCAAACTCTGCAAGGTGCAGAAGCTGCGCTATCGAAGCCCGCAGGTCATCATCATCTTCGACCAGAGCAACCTTTCGCGTTTTGGTTGGGATCGTCATGAGGCTCTCGGCAAGGTGATGGCAAAACACGCGCCGGTTTGCGATGGCACAAGCATCAGGCTGCCGCCAAACTCTTCGATGATGTCCTTCGCAATAACCAGCCCCAGCCCAAGACCCATGGGGCGACTGGTGGCAAAGGGGGTGAAAAGCCGCTGCGCAATATCCGGTGCGATTCCCGGCCCATTGTCCGAAATCATCATGCGAACGGCGCCGCTGTCGTGTTCTATCGTCAGGGTGACCATCGGGGCGTCGGTATCAACCAAAGCTTCCGCAGCGTTCTGGAGCAGAATGACCAGCACTTGCTCCAGCCGAACTCTTTCCGCCCGCACGGCAAGCTGCCTGTCGGCATCAGGAAGAGCAAAAGTGATGCGGGACAACTGTGCTTTCAGGATCAAGCGCGCGCCGTCGATCGCTTCGGCTGCAACAACGCTTTCCATCTCGCCGCGTCGACCCTTGCGGGCAAATCCGCGCAGATGTTCGGTAATCGCGCCAATCCGGTCCGACAGCCGTTCAATTGTGGCAAGGTTGGCGCGGGCGTCCTCTATCGCACCACGGTCGATGAGGATCGCGGTGGTCGTCGCATAGTTTCTAATCGCGGCAACCGGCTGGGCGGTTTCATGCGCAACGCTGGCCGTCACCTGTCCCAGTGTCGCCAACCGGTTCGCCTGTCGCAGCCCTTCGCGCAATGTCGCCGCGCGCTCTTCAGCAGCGCTGCGATCCTGCATTTCCTTGTGAAGTTCGGCTGTCCGCTCGGCAACTGCGTTTTCCAGTTGGGCCGTTCGCAGCTTTCGCTGCCGCGCTCGTTCGACAAGCACCATGGTGATAGCGAACAGCAAAAGCGCGACCAGCAACGCGATAGCTTGGGCTAAGGCGACAGCGGCGTTGACCGCACTGGCCAAAGGAAGCGCAAGATTGAGACGCCACCCCGAACTGTCCGGCGTGCTTGTCGCCAGAAGATAGGCCGCATCAGAACCTTCGGGTACGATGGTCTGCGCCGATGTCCGGCGAAATGGTTGCGGTGCGATTGCGCTGACGCCTGCCAGCCTTTCTTCGGCCTTGCGCGCCTTTGCCGAAATCGGGGCAGTGGCCGCAAAGCGCCAATCCGTACGACTGCTGACAAGAATGACGCCCTGCGCATCGGTGACGTAAGTGATACCTTGCGCTGCACGCCATTGCGCTTCGATGTCGTCAAATTCGAGTTTGACGACGGCCACGGTGCCACCCGCCGCCCTTGTGGCAAGGAACAGGCCCGGCTTGCGGCTTGCTGTGCCAAGCGCGAACTGCTGACCATTTCCATGGCGCAACGCATCGGTGAAGTAGGGCCTGAAGCTGTAATTTCTGCCAACAAAGCTGTCGGGCTGGCGCCAGTTGCTCGCGCCGAAAGTGATGCCATTGCGGCCGATCACATAGATTGCCGAGGCACCAAATTCATCCGCCAGCATCTCAAGCTTGCGGTTGAGTGCTGCAAATGCCTGCGGTGAGGCGCGGCTGGTCGCGGTTACAAGATCCTGATCGTCGGCAAGAGCGCGGGGCAACAAACGGAATCGTGAAATTTCGCTGGCAAGCAATGCCTGCCGAAGACGCACGCCTTCTGCGGCACGCGCTTCCAGTCGGCCCAGTGCAATGGTCCGGGTTGTCTCGCCAGAAATCCATGCCGCTATCAGCGCCAGAGACAAGGCTGCCGCGAAGGTCCAGACTCGGCGCATCGACATCATGGCATAGGTCTAACATTTGTGTCGAAATCTGCACATTCTGTTTTTGGTGTGTGTAGAAAACAGCACATTCTGTAACGACAAATGTAGTTCAATGCATTGATAATATGAAATTATTATCCAGATCATCTTTTTGTGGGCGCGCACGGCAATGCCGCACATGCTTCGGGTCGAGCAGGATTCGCAAAAAGTCGATCCCGCCGAGAGGACCGAAGGCGAAACATCATGAATCTTTCAGCCACAGACGTATCGACACTTGGGCAGCCGCGCCGTTGGTATAGCCATCTCTATGTTCAGGTGCTGGCAGCGATCACTGCGGGCGTCTTGCTGGGCCATTTCGCGCCCGCCACGGGTGAAGCGCTCAAGCCTTTGGGCGATATGTTCATCAAGCTGGTCAAGATGGTCATCGCTCCGGTCATTTTCCTGACCATCGTAACCGGCATTGCCGGGATGCGTGATTTGGCGGCCGTTGGTCGCGTGGCTGCAAAGGCGTTCGCTTACTTCCTGTTCTTCTCCACGCTTGCGCTGATCCTTGGGATGATTGTCGGAAACGTGCTTAAACCCGGCGCTGGCCTCAATATCGATCCTGCAACGCTTGATGCCCAAAAGGTCGCTGAATACTCTGCCAAGGCGCATGATAGCACGATCATGGGCTTTGTCAGCGGCATGGTACCCGACACCTTCCTTGCGTCGCTGACCCAAGGAAACATTCTTCAGGTGCTTGTCGTGGCAGTGCTGTTTGGCATTGCGCTGGCATCGATTGGTGAGCGCGGCGAGCGGCTGCTCGGCATTCTGGAAGATGTCTCTGTCGCGTTCTTCAAACTGGTTTCGATTGTCATGAAGGCCGCGCCGATTGGCGCATTCGGGGCGATGGCCTTCACCATCGGCAAGTACGGTGTCGAAAGCCTCAGCAACCTCGCGCAGTTGGTCGCCACGTTCTATATCACATCGCTGCTGTTCGTGGTGGTCGTACTGGGTATTGTCGCGCGGCTTGCCGGGTTCTCCATCCTGCGCCTGATCGCCTATCTGCGCGAAGAGCTGCTTCTGGTTCTGGGCACATCATCGTCGGAAAGCGCGCTGCCCGCGCTGATCGAGAAGATGGAGCGGGCAGGCTGTTCAAAGACAGTGGTCGGATTGGTGGTACCCACGGGCTACAGCTTCAACCTTGACGGCACCAACATCTACATGACGCTGGCTGCGCTGTTTATTGCGCAGGCCTGCAATGTCGAACTTTCGCTTGGTGAACAGATCCTGCTGCTGGGCGTGGCCATGCTGTCATCCAAGGGCGCTGCCGGGGTTACCGGTGCAGGCTTCATCACGCTGGCGGCAACGCTCTCCATTGTGCCTGCGGTTCCTGTTGCAGGTATGGCGCTGATTCTTGGCATCGACCGCTTCATGTCGGAATGCCGCAGCCTTACCAACTTTGTCGGCAATGCGGTGGCGACGATTGTTGTCTCGCGGTGGGAGGGCGCGCTTGATCGCGACAGGCTTGATGCCGCGATGCGTGGGCAAGCGCTGCCACTTCCCACAGCCCCTGCCGTGGTGGGCATCTGATTTCCAGCCGAAAGAAGGACCGGATCATGGATTCTGCCCTGCTGCGGCTGGCTGCCGCTGCCATCCCGCTTGGCCTGCTGCCTGTCAGTCCTGCCAAGGCGGAAACCGTACCATCAGCACCATCGGCCTATCCCTTGGCCCAAAACGGTGACGGAGCATCCGCCGGGGGTTATTCCCTGTCACGTTGGGCCGAAGACTGGACGGTCATGCGTGATCCGGCAAAGCGAGACGATCCGCTTGATCGACTGAAGTATATTCCGCTGGACCCGGATGGCGATATCTACCTTACCCTTTCGGGCGAGCTTCGCCTGCGCATGAATCTGACCACCAACCCCAACCTGCGCGAGGTTGACCATCAGCGGCAGGATATCAATCGCATCACCGCAGGCGCAGATCTTCACGTTGGCCCGCATTTGCGTTTTTATGGTGAGGTTTCGCGCGGCGGGATAAGCGGGCGCAACCTTGGCGCACCGCCTGCTACCCTTCGCAATGACCTTGTGTTGCTGCAGTATTTTGCCGAGGCGAAGACCACGTTGGGCGACATCGACATTGGTGCGCGCTATGGACGGCAGGAGTTTACCGACGGACCGAATTTGCTGGTTTCCCAGCGCGATAACAATACCATTCGCTATACCCTGAACGGTTTTCGTGGCTGGGTGCGCAACTCGAACGCGCGGATCGATGTTTTCGATTTGCGCCCCACCGCCTATGGCGATCTTGGTCCGGATGACGATGTATCTGATCCGGCCCGCAGATTCTCAGGGATCACGGCTGGCACCGTTCTGCCTCAAAACCTGCTGGGCGGATCGCAGCTTTTCCTCGACGTTTTCGCGTGGCGCAGGCGCAATCTGGTTGGAACATGGGGTGGCCGGATTGGTCCGGCGACGCGGTATTACCTTGGTTCACAACTGCGCGGTGATGTCGGGCGGCTGGCAATCGACTGGTCAGTCAATCATCAGTGGGGCCATTTCATCAATCAGGATATCGACGCCTGGCAGGTGTTCCTTGCCCAGACATGGCGGATCGGCAAAGCCAAGACCGCGCCCCGCATCGGCGTTCATTTTGATTATGCCAGCGGCGGCGGCGGTTATGGCGATGGCAAGCTGCGCAATGCCTATTCCCCGTTCGGCAACAACATCTATTTCAGTTACCAGCTCTATCTGACGCCCTCGAACCTCGTCGCGTTGACACCCAACGTCAGTTTCACTCCGTTCCGCAATGCTCGATTTACCGCCGAATATGAACTGGCATGGCGCGACAGTGTGCATGACGCGGTTTATCGCGCCAACGGCCAGCCATTTGCCGGAACCCAGAATTTCCGGGGCCGCAAGATTGCTGATGTGGCGCGGTTGCAACTGGCGTGGAACATCACTCCCCGCGTCTCTTTCACCGGGCGCTACGAACACCTTAAGGCCCGCTCGGCTCTGACCGACGCAGGCTATCGCAGTTCGGACTTCTTTGCCGGGTGGATGAGTTTCCGTTTTTGAAAAGGCTTTGTTTCGTGCCCTGTCATCTTGCCGCGCGTGCGCTTCTTGCCGATCCCCTGACCAACAAGGGCACCGCCTTTTCCGAGGCGGAACGCGATGCCTTCGGGCTTCATGGTCTGCTGCCGCCACATGTTGGCACTCTTGAAGGGCAGATCGCCCGGCGGCGGCGCGCGCTTGATGGTATGGGCAACAGCTTCCAGCGCTACGCTTTCCTGCGTGATCTTCAGGATTCGAACGAGGTGCTGTTCCACGCGCTTGTGCAAAGCGATTTGCCCCACATGCTCCCGCTGGTTTACACGCCTACCGTTGGTGAAGCGTGTGAGCGTTTCAGCGAAATCTGGCGGCGGTCGCGCGGGCTGTTTCTGTCTTATCCCAATCGCCATCGCATGGCCGAAATTCTGGCAGATCCGGCCTATGACCGCGTGAAGGTGATCGTGGTCAGCGACGGCGAGCGCATCCTTGGTCTTGGCGATCAGGGCGCGGGCGGGATGGGCATCCCCATCGGCAAGCTTGCACTGTACACCGCCTGCGCGGGCTTCCACCCTGCCGAAGTGCTGCCGATCATGCTTGATGTCGGCACCGATAACGACGCGCGGCGCGAAGACCCGCTTTACATCGGTTGGCGCGAACCGCGCGTGCGCGGCGCGCAATATGATGAATTCATCGAGATGTTCGTGTCAGCGATCGAACAGCGCCTTCCCGGTGTGCTGCTGCAATGGGAGGATTTCGCGGGCAAGAACGCCTATGACCTGCTTGCGCGATACCGCCATCGCCTGCTCAGCTTCAATGACGACATTCAGGGCACGGCGGCAACCGCCGTGGGCACACTGCTCGGCGGCATCCATCGCACCGGGATACCGCTGACCCAGCACAAATTCCTGCTGTTTGGAGCAGGGGCTGCGGGAAGCGGAATTGCGCAGATGCTGCTCGACGTGCTGGTTGCTGAAGGGCTGGACAAGGCTGCCGCCCGTGCGCGTATCTGGGCTGTTGATCGCGATGGGCTGATCGTGTCCGATATGGCCGACCTGCCGCCGCAGCAACGCCCCCTTGCACGTGAACGCAGTGAATTGGCCCACTGGCATTCGTCCGGCGGCATGGCGCATCCGGACCTCTACGAAACTATCGCAAACATCCGCCCTACAGTGTTGATCGGTGCTTCCGGCCAGTTCGGCGCATTCGATGAACGTAGCATCCGCACAATGGCTGACCATTGCGAACACCCGGTGATCTTCCCGCTCTCCAATCCCATTTCGCGCGCCGAAGCCAATCCGGCGGATGTGCTTGCGTGGACCGATGGGCGGGCCATCGTCGGTTCGGGAAGCCCTTTCGGTATTCCGGGCGTAACGCAGGTGAACAACGTGTATGTCTTTCCGGGTGTCGGCCTTGGTGCCCTTGTTGCGGGTGTTCACGAGATCAGCGATGGGATGTTCATCGCAGCAGCTCGCTGCCTTGGCCAACTTGGCGGATCGAACGGCAGCATTCTCCCGGAAATTTCCGCTTTGCGCGACGTCGCCCGACAGGTGGCCATAGCCGTGGCGAAACAGGCAATGAGCGAAGGCTTGGCAGCGTCTCTTGCAGATAGCGAAATCGAAAAGGCGATAACTGCTGCGATGTGGGAACCGGCTTATTGCGACTAACGATGGTGCGCGCGCCGCCTAGCTGGCACCGCCGATCGCCCCCGGGGTCAGGACAAATGCCAGAATGACGAAGGCGGTGGCGATATAGGCCCACGCGCCCATACCCTTCCATGCGACTGCTGCCCCGCTGGCTTCCCGGTGCTCGGCCTTCTGAAGTCTTTTGGCGAAAATAATTGTGCCGGTGACTGACAGACCCGTCAGAAGAACGCCAAATACAAACCAGACCGCTTTGGTGGCAAGTCCACCGAAGGTTCCGAAATGCAGCGGGTCCGCCATTTCGGAAATCCTCTGATGAACCGACAGATTTTGCCCATCGAGCATCATCAGGACACGGCCCGTTTGCGGATCGAGCGCAATGCCATTGGCGCGGTCGCGCACCAGCCAGGCCTTGTTCTGCCCCAGAAACACCACGCCATTTTCCTTGGTGAACCGGATTTCACGGATCACCAGCGATGGTTTTGCCTGCTGCGCCTTCGTCACAAGGCGGTCGAGTTCCGGGCCGGTTGTCACGGCGGGACTGCTGGCAATTTCTGGCAGCTTGGGCACTTGCGCATTGCCGCCCAGCGTTTCGACCAGATACCATATCCCGGACAGCGAAATGAGCGCGACAAACCATAAGGACCACAGCCCGGTCAGCCGGTGCAGGTCGCCCTGAAAGCGCCGGGAATCTCCACCGTGCGGCATTCGGAAAAAGCCTCGCCACCATTTCTTGTAAGTGACGATGCCGGTGATGAGCGAAGCCAGCAGCAGCAGGGCAAGCGAGCTGACAATGGGAATGCCGATTTTGGTGGGTAGCATAAGATGGCGATGCACCTGACGCAGGAACCGATGCGCGCTGGCCCAGCCATGCGTCCCGGTCACCCGCGCTTCCCACGGATCGATATAGACACGGCGGGGCGCACCTTTGCCAACTTCGACCCATGCTTCGGCCGCAAACCACGGGTCGAGTGGCGCGTAGAGTGTCTGCAAGCGCCCTTTAGGTTCCGCCTGGCTTGCCGCTGCGGCCATGGCTCCCCAGCTTGCCACCGGACGGTCCTGCACTTCCACCCGCATGGCAGGCGTTATTAGCCAGTCAAGTTCATGAGCGAACACGGCGAGCGTGCCAGTAGCAAGGATGAACGTCATGAAGATCGAGAACTTCAACCCGGCCCAGCTATGGACACGCCACCAGATCGAACGCGGTTTGGGCGCGCGTGCTTTGGCCATGATCTTAGAACTGGAAACGCAATTCGGCGAGGAACGTGCGTGGTTCGCCGGGGAAATGCCCGCTTTGGGCGCTGAAGCCTGAAGCTGCGTAAACCTTGTCGAAAATGTTATCGACCTTCAGCAGGATTTCGGCAAAGCCAAGGCCCTTGGTGATCGAGGCGTCGAAGATCGTGTAAGGTTTCACGGTCTGGCCAGACAGGCTGATCCGGCGCGATACATGTTCGCCGCCAAATGCAACGGCAGTGTCGATTGCAGGAACCTGATAGCGGGTCCAAAATCCCACTTTGTGCTTGGGCGCGTTGGCAAAGCGGTTTCCGACCGCATTGGTGATGGCTTGGCCCGCAACTGTCCCGGTGATCTTCGTGTCATTGTAGCCGTAGTTCACCAGCAGAACCCAGTTGGGGGTGATGTCGGTCGAAAGATCAATTTCGAAGCCCTTGCTGGTGACTTCACCAATTGGCGCAAGCTGGTCCACCCCGTTTATGGGGGTCAGCGACGGGTCAACCTGAAGGATGTTGCGCCGGATGATGCGATATGCCGCAAGGTTGGCCTGAAGGCGCCCGTTCAGCAACTGGGTCTTTAGCCCGCCTTCAACCTGATTGCCGGTGACCGGGGCAAAGGGGCCGCCGGCATTGGCGTCCTGGCTGGCGGCCGACTGTGGTTCAAAACTTTCGGACCAGCTCAGATAGGCTGAAACATCAGGCCGTGGCTTGTAAACAAGGCCGGTGCGAAAGGTGACGTCGTTGTCCTGATAGGAAGCACGGCTGCTGACAATATTGCCGGTGCTGGTGGTCACGCCATCACGGAACTTGTCATAGCGTAGGCCCCCGACCAGCAGGAGTGAGCGGGTCAGGCTGATCTGATCCTGCAGATAGGCTCCCTGCCGCTTTGTTCGGGTATCTGTGGTTGTGAAAGACAACAGCGCAGCGCGAGCCGCGTCGGTGGTGGACGTGCCATAGACCGGATTTGACAGGCTGAGCGACGTCACACCCGTGCGAAGGATACGGGAATCGAGGACATTTTTCTCGTCATACCAGTCTGCACCGGCCTGAAATTTGTGTTCCATGCCCAGCACATAGACCCGTGCGGTGGCGTTCGTGGTAAAGGACAAGCCATGGACGGGGCGGATCTGGTCGCGGAATTCGCGGCGCACCAGATCGGGGTTGGCCGGATCAAGGCCGCGTGGTTCGTGGTATTGCTGCGTTTCGCGTGCATTGAAATAACGAACGCCTGCGTCAAAGGTCACACGCTCACCAATCGAGGTGGCGTAACGCGCCTGATATGCCTGACTTTTCAGATGGAGGAAGTCGGTCTTCTCATTGGCGTTCCAACGGATGCTGGTGAGGAAATTGCCATCATTGTCGACCAGCACACCACGCAGCCGGTTGGCGCGCAGAAAGTTGTCGTAGATGGTTGCCTGAAGCGTCAGCTTGCCACCCTCGTTGGTCTTTATGGAAATCCCCCCATCAGCGATGCGCGATTTGCTGTTTGAGTTGACGCGATAGGGAGAGAGAGCTTCATAGAAGCCGCCAAGGCGATAGGTGATTATGCCATCGTCATCGACCGGACCTGTGGCTTCTGCCGATATCCCGGCGCGATCATAGTTTCCGCCCGTGGCGACCATGCGCAGCGATGGCGTATCGGCAGGCGCTTTGGACACATAGTTGATGATGCCCCCTGGCGATCCGGGGCCAAAGAACAATCCTGACGGCCCTTTGAGGACTTCGACACGTTCGATGTTGAAAAGCTGCGGCACGGAAAAGCCGATGAAGGGGTTACCGCGCTGACCGTCATAGAATGACTGGTCCTGCCGGAAGCCGCGAAAGGTCACGCCTGCGTAGCTGAAGAAGCTGACGCCCGATATGTTGCGATAGATATCCGTGGCGTCGCGTGCACCCTGATCGGCAAACAGATCAGAATTGATAACCTGCAAGGCCTGCGGGATGTTCATGGGGTCTTCGGCGGCCTTGCCAACCGTGGTCTGTTCGGCACGATAAAGCCGCTGGACACGTCCTGTCACTACGATGGCATCACCACGATCGGACAGGGATTCCGCATCCGCTGGCAGGGTCTGCTCTTGCGCCATGGAGGATGTGGCACTGAGCGCTGCGCTTGCAAAAAGAACGGAACGTATAGCTGACAATGTGGCCCCCTGATGATTTCGATAATGCGAGTTATTCGCAATTAACGGGGCGAGGCCTATGGTGCAACCACCATTATGGATCGCAGATGATCGATATCGGGGCAGGGAGGTGATTGTCTTTCCACCGAATATCTGTCCGATGTGTTTGCCATTCCGGCAGTATCGCTGGTGCGGCTGATCGCTTGGCAGACAGGTTGGGGGTTTGTGCTGTTCATCGGGGTGACCGGCGTAGGGTGGCGTTGCCCCACCCCTTCATCGGGAGAAGTTCGATGACATTTGCGCATTCCGGCTATTCTGGCCGTATCCTTTATTTTGACCGGGAAGGGCGCGAATGGGGGCGCGAAAGTTTTTCGGCGACCGTTCATTCTCAGGGCCGGACATTGCGTGCGTTGTGCGAGATGGACGAAGCGCAGTTGCACCGCGAGGTAACTTGGTCGCTGGATACGGACTGGACGCCGCGCGATGGTTTCGTGCGCTTGACCAGAGGCGGTAGCACGATTGCCACATGCTGGTATTTAGTCAACGGCACTGAAGCACAATGTGAAGGTGTGACGCAGGAGCATGGGCGCATTTCCCGCAGCGTCACAGCAGATCAGGCCATCCGGTTTCTGGGCACCCATCCGCTGACCGGTGACAGTGTCATCGCATCAGCGCGCGGGACAGAAAATCCGGGTGTGGAACAAGCTGTGACCAGTGCCGTAAATTCCCTTGCCCATCTGGGAGACGAGGGGTTGGACGTTCGTATCCTTGAACCGCTGGTAGCGTTTATTGGCTTTGAGACGATCGAAGTGGCGGCGGGCCGGTTCGATGCTCGGCGCTATACGATCCGCTGGAGCGATACGATGCCTCACGTTACCGACTTCTGGGTGCATGGAGAGGATTGTCTGCCGTTGCTCTCCATTGTTCCTGCACTGGGTGAACGGTACGAAATGGTGGAGTTCACGCGGTACTGAACGCTCCGCCACATCACTTGAGCGTTACCTGCACTCCGCTGGTTTCGCCGGTGACGGCACTGCCTGTCATCTTATAGTCCGGTCTGGCTGCCGAGATCCGATCAAGCTCGGTGTCCGGCCCTTCGGTTTGCGAAAGCCATTCGCCCGCGCTGTGGTGTTACGACGCTTCCGAAGGGCGCAAATCAGGAAGACGGTCTTGTGTTCCTGTCGCGACAAGGGCCTGCAATTGTTTGACCGAACCATCGGGTGCGGCGGCTTGCATCAGGTTCGCCAGCAGGTTTACCGCGCCAAGAGTTGCCTTTCTGTCAGGCAGGATAATGTCTGAAATCGTTAGCCCACGCACTGCCCAGACCATCAGCCGCATTACCGAGCGGGCGGTATCTTCGTCACCGCCATACGCTTCGCGCATCTTGAGAAGGGCGCCTTCTTCGGCCGCCTTCTGGGTCGGCCCGACCATCCTTGCCAGATCAGGATCGCTTCTGGCTGCCTGCAGGATTTCCAGCACAGCAATGCCGGAAGGTCGAGATAGGACGGACCACAGAATTCTGGGCCATTCATACAGGTGATCCATCTGTGCCGATTGCACGATGCCTTGATAGCGCTGCATTTCGTCGTCGAACACCATTGCGACGACGGCTGCCATCAATTCTGCCCTGGTGTGAAAATGATGGAGAAAGGCACCGCGTGAAACACCCGCGCGTTCAGAAATTATGGCTGTGGTTACAGCGGCATACCCAAGATCATGAATGGCCGAAACGGTTGCGTCCAGCAATGCCGCCCTTGTTTCGGCAGATCTTTGTTCCTGGGTACGACGTTTCTGCAAGCTGTGTCCCCTCCGGTTATCTCGCATGGCTTATTCCGCGCATATACGGAATTAATCAATAACCTCAAATAACATTCATGCTTGAATGAATGTATTGTCAAAGGTAAGTGCCCTGCAAGTTCAGTAAGATAGCAGGGAGAGCACGATGAAAGCGTGGAAATTGATTCTTGGCGCAGGAGTGGCATCGATCGCCTTGCCAGCCTTCGCACAGGAAGCGGCCGGACCTGCCGATCCGGGTGTCGGTGAAATTGTCGTCACTGCCCAGCGGCGGAGCGAAAGCATCCAGAAGATCCCCGTGAGCCTTACGGCGGTTGGATCGAACGAACTGCGCACCCGTCAGATCAATGACCTCGTCGGGGTCGCTCAGGCAGCACCCAGTCTGCAGATCGGCACAGATGCCAGCTTCTCAATTCGTGGCGTCGGCACGCTGGCCTTTGCCGGAACCATTGACTCCAGCGTGGCGCTGGCGATTGACGAAGTTAACCTTGGGCGCCCGGCATTGGGTTCGCCCTTGCTTATGGATATTGAGCGGGTCGAAGTGCTGAATGGACCGCAGGGCCTGCTTTTCGGCAAGAATGCTTCTGCCGGCTTGCTCAACATCGTGACCGCCCGGCCTCGCATTGGCGAATATTCTGGTGCCAGCGATCTTGAGGTGACTTTCCGTGAAACGCCCGGTGCTGATCGCGACGCGCCGGGCATTATCGCTCGTCAGGTGCTGAACATTCCGGTGAGTGCCAATTCCGCCCTGCGTGTGAACGCGCTTTATGGCTATCAGGAGCCACCGGTGACGCGCATCGACAATGTCGGGCCGGGAAGCCGTGACGATCTTAACCGTCGCAACGTGCAGCTCAAAGCGAAGTACCTGCTCGAACCCAGCGACGCGCTTTCGCTGTATGTCATCGGCGACTATAACAAGCTGACTGGCGCAGGCGCATTCTTTGACCGGACATGGCGTTCTTTCGGAGCTGGCAGCACGCGCCGCGATATCTATGAAAACGCAGGTGGAACCGCTGGGCCGGACAACTTCCTGCTGACCGGAGATGGTGGCACATTCCGCGATCTTGAAACGGGCGGTGCGCAAGCAGCCGTCAGCTACAAGATGGATTCTGGTTTGGAACTGTCGAATATTTTCGCCTGGCGCTATTACACCAACAACCAGAACCTAGACGTCGACTACCTTCCGGTTGACCAGGTCAACGTCAATGCCACCACCGCGCGGTATGACCAGTACTCCAACGAACTGCGTCTTGCGCTGCCTGCGGATGCACCGCTCAGCGGTCAGGCCGGGCTGTTCTACTTCAAATCGACGCTCGATCAGTCCAGTGAAATCTTCGGGAATCAGGGCTTCCCGTCGTTCCTGTTGCCGCAATACCCCTTCTGCGTCGGTGCTGTGGCAACACCGGGCGCGCCTCCGGGGACGTGTTCTGTCAGCAACAGCTATTTCCTTGGCCGCGATACAGATTTCGTGCTCGATACGCAGAGCTATGCTGCATTCGGTCAGCTGACCTATGAAGTTGCAGCCGGTCTCAAGCTGATTGCAGGTGGCCGCTACACCCGCGATGAAATCCGCCTTGATCTGACCCATGGTCGCCGCAACTACTTCGTGACCATTTCCGGTCCGAATGGGCGTTACCTTGAAGCTTTCAATACCAACAACTTCAGCTGGAAGTTGGGCGCGCAATATCAGGCCACGCCAGACATCCTGATCTTTGCCTTTCAGGGGCGCGGTTATAAAGGCCCCGGCTTCAACGATACCAGCATCGTTGGCGCGAATGGAACGGCGTTTGTCCCGGCAATCCGTCCTGAAATTTCCAACACCACGGAACTCGGTATCAAGACCGCGTTCTTTGATCGCAAGCTGACGCTGAACGTCTCGATCTATCGCACCACGTTTGACGATTATCAGGTGCAGTCGCTCGACACGGCGCTGCAAACCTTCGTCGTGCAGAATGCGGCCAAGGTGAAGACGCAGGGTGTCGAGGTGGGCTTTACAGCCCGTCCTGTGGCCGGGCTTTCAATCAACGGCGGGATGTCCTTCCTTGATGCCAAGTTCCAGAGCTTCCCTGGTGCGCAGTGTTACTCCGGTCAGACCACGCCAAGTTGCGCAACGACCGGGACGTTCGATGCTGCAGGCCTGAGACTGCCCGTTTCCCCCCGGTTCACCTCGACGGTGCAGGCGACATATGATCTGCCTGTCAGCGGCGATGTCGTACCATTTCTTCAGGGCAACTGGTATCATCGCTCGTCGGTGAACTATATTCTGAGCGGCGCGCCCGGCGGGTTCTTCCGGTCTGTCGACACGTTCGGCGCTAACATCGGTGTGAAGGTGGGAAGCGCATTGCAGGCAAGCCTGTTCTGCAAGAACTGCACCAACGAACATGTCCCGCAGAACATCGGGCTTGACGCTGGTGAAGAGAACGACGGCGTGGGATCATACGGTCAGGTCTTTGGCCTCGATTCCGTCAGGTCTTTCGGCCTGTCGCTGTCCTTGCGTTACTGACAGTTGACGAACCGGGGTGGGAAACCATCCCGGTTCATCCTGACGAAGTTCCACGAAATGGCCGGTGGCCCCCTGCCTGCGTGCCAAGGGCGAGCCGTATTCCCTGACCCGTAACCATTTTCGATCACCGCATATACCAAATGGTTCATGCGGCGCCCGCGCCACAGGTCTAGCCCCGCTGGTACCTGCACAGCCTTGAGAGCTGTGCGGCGGGGAGATCGATCAAAATGAAATTAGCGATTCGGATGGCCGCAGGCGTTGTTGCCGGGCTTCTGACAATGCCGATGGCGGTTCAGGCTCAACAGCAGTTACCGGGGCAATTGGCCGATGGCGTTGCATCTGATGTGCCTGTTGCAACGCAAGTCATGCGCTGGCGGATGAACGACGCCGATGTGAACGCCTACACATTCCGCAACATGGACCAGTTGTTCACCACGCGCACCGTCGCGCATTCAGGATCGCCGTGGCGGTTTCCAAAGGTCGAACGGCCAATGGACTTCACCTATTCTTTCGGAGGCAAGACCTGGACCGCCGAACAGGCGCTGGAGCGCACTTACACCAACGCTCTCCTCATCCTTAAAGACGGCCGCATCGTTACCGAAATCTATCGCAACGGATCGAACGAGCGCACCCGTTTCATGGGGTGGTCGATGACAAAATCGCTCACTTCGACGCTGGTTGGTGCGGCACTGGCGGACGGATTGATTGGCTCGCTGGATGACCAGATCGTCCGCTATCTGCCCGAACTGAAGGGCGGCGGCTATGATGGCGTGACCATCCGCCAGATCCTGCAGATGCGGTCTGGCGTGGACTATGAAGAGCGCTACGATTTTGCCAATCCCGGCATAGCGGCCAGCAACCACATCAATGCTCTGGTCAAGAACGTCACGCGGTTTGCCGATGTGGCGCGCACGATCAAGCGCAAGTCGAAACCGGGTGAGGTCTTCGCATACAAAACCATCGATACGGCCGTGCTTGGCTGGTTGATCGAGCGTGTCAGTGGCGGGTCGGTGGCCGCCTATACCGCGCGCAAGTTGTGGGAGCCGCTCGGCACCGAGGCTGATGGCTTCTACATCATGGATGGCGCGCCGGGCGAGGGGCGTGAGTTCAGCGGTGCAGGGTTCAATGCAACGCTGCGTGATTGGGCGCGCTTTGGCCAGATGATGCTGGATGGCGGTGTGGCCAATGGAAAGCGCGTTGTCAGCGCGGACTGGGTAAAGGCGGCGCAGATACCTGCTGGGACTGAAGACGCCTTGATGGGCGGCTATGGCTACCAGTGGTGGACCACGCCGAATTCGCCCGCCTACTCCGCCATCGGGTTACAGGGACAGTTCGTCCACATCGACCCTGCCAGCCGAACCGTCGTGGTCAAGCTGAGCTACTTCCCGCCGCAGGAAGGCGATCTGGCCGGGGAGACGGCTGCATTTCTGGCCGCAGCAGCGGCTTGGAAGCCTGCATCCTGAATAAAAAGCACACAATAATATCGGGAGGATACCATGAAGTCTCAATCAACGCTGGGCTGTGCTCTGGCGCTCGTCATGGCTGCACAGCCGGAGATCGGTCTGGCGCAATCGCAGGAAAGCGGTGCAGCCGCATCGCAAGGCGCAGATGAAGGTGTTGGCGAAATCATCGTTACGGCACAGCGTCGCAAGGAAAAACTGCAAGACGTGGCCGTGTCGGCTACGGCGTTCGATGCCGGGGCGCTGGCAGACAAGGCTGTAACCAACCTTGCCGATCTGCAGAATGCCAGCCCGGCGCTGTCGATTTCCGACGGTGGGATCACACAGTCGATCAACATTCGCGGGATCGGCCTTGCCAGCAACTCGCCCAGCGTGACGGCAGGGGTCGCTACATATGTCGACGGGCTGTTTCAGCCGCCTATTGTGCAGGCAAACAGCTTTTACGACCTTGCCAGTGTGGAAGTGCTGCGTGGGCCGCAGGGCACGCTGGTCGGCTCGAACTCAACCGGTGGGGCGATCTTCATAAACACGCAGAACCCCTTGCTGGACGAGGGGCTGGGCGGTTATGCCATGTTTGGCACCGCCAACTATGGTTCGGCTCAATCGGAAGCGGCGGTGAACCTGCCCGTATCTGACACGTTCGGGTTTCGCGCTGCGGGTTTCTACCGCAACCGCGACAGCTTCTACACTTCGGTTGGACCTGTCAGCAACGACGCGGGCAAGCTGCGCGAAGGTGGTGGCCGTCTGACCGCCATGTGGAAGCCAGGTTCATTTCAGGCCGTGGCCAAGCTTTCGTTCAATGATCGCGATACTGGCGGCTATGCCTTCCGCCCAATTCCCGGCACGCCTTACGACAGCTTCCGCGTAGGAGATATCCGCACGCTGAGCTTCGATACGCCAGTGGCCAACCGTGAGCGTGCTTTTCAGGCCAGTCTGGAACTGAAGCAGGAACTCGCCAGCGGTATCGTGCTGCGTTCGGTGACCGGCTATCAGAACAAGCGGATCAATGCGCTGAACGATGTTGATGCTTCCACCGGGCCGGGCGGCGTGGCGGAAGACTACTTTGCAGGCGAGAAGGTCTATACTCAGGAAATCAATATCATCTCGCCGACCGAAGGCCGGTTTGACTGGATTCTTGGTGGATATTTCCAGCGGAACGACATCAAGATCCGCATTCTTCAGGATCAGGGCGGCTTCCCGACCGATATCATCGGGGGCAACCAGCGCACGACAACCGGCGTATTCGCGCAGGGCAACTACGAGATTTTGCCGGGCCTCGAAGCACAACTCGGCGCGCGCTATTCCACTTACAAGGCGACGGGTAATGGCGATGTGACGATTGGTCGGGGCATTCCCGGCTTCCCGCCCAACGGCTTACCCGTTGCATCGCTTGCAGGCAGCCACAAGGATTCGCTGGCTACGGGCAAGTTCGCGCTCAACTGGAAGATTGACCCTGACAACCTGCTCTATGCGCTTGTGGCGCGCGGCTACAAACCGGGAGGCTTCAATTCTCCCACATCAAACTTCGATCCAGAGCGCGTGGTGAGCTATGAAGCGGGCTGGAAATCATCGTTCCTGCGCAATCGCATCCGCACCCAGATCAGTGCGTTCTATAACCAGTATGCCAACTTCCAGTTCAATGTGGTTGAACCTTCAACCGGATTCTCGGGCGTCGAAAATATCTCGACGGTCAAGATCAAGGGCGTGGAAGCGCAGGTGCAGGGGCGCTTTGGCGGCTTCGGGTTCGACGCCAACGCGGCTTTTGTGGATTCCAAGCTGGCCAGCCTGACATTCGTCAACACCCGGCCACTGGGCGGTGCCAATCTTGGTCCGCAATGCCCGTCTGGCCAGCCTTCATCGCCGCCGTTCTGTTTCGATTATGCGCCCTTCATTCAGACCACCGGTGGCGGCCCCAATCTTTATGCGCCGCGCTGGACCTGGGGCGGGGGTGTTGAATACGAACTGCCATTGGGCGGGGAAATGTCGCTGACGCCGCGCGTGAACTATGCCTATGTTGGCGAACAGTTTACTTACATCGGGTATTCGCCGCTGTCCGATCGCCTCAATTCGCGTGGGCTGCTTTCGGCAATCGTCACGCTAAAATTCAACGACAAGATGAAGATCGAAGCGTGGGGCACGAACCTGACAGACAAGGAATACGTTACCGGACAGCTGAACTCGAACGAGTTCTACGGTGCGCCGCGTGAATATGGCGTCAGGTTGCACATGATGTTCTGATATCAAGGGCCGGGGTAGAGCGTTTTGCCCCGGCCAACTTAAAGGCGTGCAAGGGATTGGCAAACTTGCCGCACCAGATCGGCCTGCCGTCCCACGCCGGCCTTGGCCAGCGCACTTTTAAGCTGCATGCGTGCAGTGCCTTCGGCAATGCCGCGATACGCCGCGAAATCCTTCACCGTCATTCCGCCTACCAGATGTGTGGTCAGGGTCGCCTCGGCCATGGTCAGGCCGAACAGGTCAGCCACTTCTGCAGCATCGATGCGCGGCGCGGTGCCGGGCGAGCAAAGCGCAACGAGAGCGAGATTGCGGCCCCAGCGCCGCTGGTCGGCAGCGTCTCGTCTCAACACGCGCACATGCAAAACCTCTGCCGCATCGTTTCCGGGAATGCGGCAGGTATCTCCGCACCGGCCATCTATTGCCGCACGAACCGCGGCTCCTGCTTCTGCGCGGCGGAAGTGCAGGCTACCGCCAGAAAAACCCAATTGCGGCAAACTGGCGACGAGGCTCTCTGCGGCACGATTCATCCAATGAACACCAAGGTTCGTGTCGCAAGCCAGCAATGCAAGGCTGGTGGAATCCATGAATGCTTCGGCAACCGACAGGCGCGCCTCATAGCCTGCTATGCAGGTAAGAAGGCGGGAAACCTGACGAAAGTGGGGCAGCAGATGGCTGAGAAACGTCAGGTCAGCCTGTGTCATGTCGCGCCCATCACCGACATGACGGTGGAAAATCATCGTCGTGTGCTCGCCCGGTGCGATCCGACAGCCAAGCCAGAAGCCCGGACCCAAGCCGCACGTCGAAAGGCCATGCCGCAGCGCCTCCCTATCGCCCTCAGACAAGAATGCGTTGCGCTGGTCGCTGTCGATTTCCAACATGCCGCGTGGTTCGGTGTCGCGCCGAAAGCGGGGATTGTGCGGGGAATTGGCCCAGGCATCATGGCGCGACGCTTCTTCGGTGGACCAAGTATCGCGCAGGCTGATGACGGGAATCAGGTCGTTCTTGTCGGCGACAAGCCTTTGAAATACCGCACTGGCAACGCCAAGACGCAACTTGATGGCATCCAGCACTTCAGTCCAGCGCGCGTCCTCTCCGACTGCAGCATACATTGCTGCAATCAGATCGTTGTCACGCAAGGCTGTGCCACCTTCTCTCAGGCGCTGGCTCCCATTGGATTGGACAGCAGATCGGTTCGTCAGAGGCTGTGACGGTAGTCCAAATCATGCTGTTCGTATATGACTGAAATCTGTGTGTGGCATGCCTACCGCATCCGGCATTGAGGACCGCTTGGAACCGGTTAGGTGCGTTTAGGTAGCTTTCAGGCACAATGTCGAGGAATGGCTGTAGAAGGCTGGAAAACCTGTTAGTGCAGCATGATGAATCAAGAGCAAGCTCCTCGGAAACGCTCCGTCAAAACGAAGGCGCCGGAAGCCTGCAGCACCGAACGGGTGCCGCGTGCGGGACGCCCGGAGAAATCATCTACAAGACCGTAACCACGGTTTACAATATGTTCCCCAACTGCGTCATCATCACCAGCCCGTGGTATGTATCCGTGATGCTGCTGCACCCACGCGCTCCCAATCACACAACTGTTGAATACCACATGCTGACCCGCACTGTGCCCGACAACCCAAAGGCTGAAGAGCTTTACGCGCGCTCCTATGACATGATCCTCAATGTCTTTGGCAATGAGGATTTCCGCGCAGCAGAAATCAGCCATGCCGGACTTGCTACTGGAGCGTTGAAAACCTGCGTCTATTCCGGGCTTGAAGCCTCGATCGCTACTTATTATGGCGTGCTCGATAGCTTCCTGCCGCGCTGAAATGCGGACAGATCAAGCCCGCTTCAGTCTGCGGGGGCAGGTGGGACCGCAAGATCAGGAAGTTTCCGGCGGGCAATTTCGACGGCAGACTGTGGCTCTACACCCAGCCCTACGAGGATGACGCCTGCAACCTTTTCAGGATAGTCGGTGCTTTTCTCTTCGCGCAACATTGTTGCGATTGCTGCAATGGTCGTACCCAGAATGGCGTCGCGGCCAACGGCACTTTCATCAATGCTCAACTGCCCGGCAGCCATGGCTTCAACAACGGTCAATTCGGCCTGTCGATAGGTTTCGGCACCGAAAATGATGCCATTGGCGCTGAGGTTCAGCATAGACCGTCCCCAGCCGGGTACATCACGCACACGATGCAGATAAAACCGTATTGCCGCGGCAACCCGCTCTCGCGGGTCGTCGAGCAGGGAAACACGGTAAGTCACCGCCGTCAGGAAATCGTGCGTAACCTCGTAGGTGACGGCATCGCGCAATTCGGACATGCCAGAGAAATGGTCGTAGAACGTTGCGCGGGTGATGCCTGCACGCTGTGCAACATCCTCGATCCGCACGTAAAGACCGTCTTCTTCGCCAAACAGTTCGAACGCAGCGGCAATGACTTTTGCCCTTGTCTTGGCGCGACGCTGCCGGCCAAGCTCAAGCCTGCGCACTTTGTCCGACCTGCCGTCCGCCACATGATACCTCGATTGATTGCGGCGTTTCCATAGGCCTCAATGGGATGCTTTGCCAGTTTGCTCCATGCAGGATGGCAAACAATGTTGCGGTCCTATAAACTGTTCCTGAGCGCAATATCGGCCAGCACGCGGCTGCTGGGCTTGGCCGTACGTTTGAACGTCTCTCGATCAAACGAATGCAGCCCGAAGCGGTGGTGATAGCCAAAGCCCCATTCGAAGTTGTCGATCAGCGACCAGTGGAAATAGCCGCGCACAGGCACCCCATCATCCATTGCCCGCTTCAGTTCGGCCAGCGCTTGAGGGATCAGCCACTGGCGCAAGGCATCATCGTCGGAATTGACGCCGTGTTCGGTGACATAGACCGGAAGCTTCGTTGCCTCCCAGGCATAGCGCGCGACTCCTGCCAGCGAACCGGGCCACACTTCCGCACCACCTGCATTGCGGCGGGCATCGACAGGCGGCGGCAGCGCGCCCTTGTCGTTCCATACCTTGCGTTCATAATTCTGCACGCCGATGAAATCGCACGTCTGTGCAGCCAGCCGCAGCCATTCGCCGTAGTAGCGCTCGCGGATGGTATCGCGCATCGAATTCTTGCCGATGGCCTGATCATCGATGATGGCAAGGCTGACCCCGACATCAAGATTGCTGCGCACCGCTTTTATCGCGGCAACGCCTCGGCGGTGACCTTCCATCATATTGGCGCGATAGGTTTTGGGATCGGGGACATAAAGCGCCACGCCCGGCGAATAGAGTGGCACGCCAAGCTGCCGTGCGACTGCTTCCTGCGTGGCGCGGTCGCCTGCAACAAGCTGCGCTGGCAAAATCTCACCGATAACACCGGCAAGGTTCGGTTCGTTCAGCGTGGTCGCCAGCGCCATTCCTTCGGCCAGATGACGAGCAGCACGATCGCATAAGCGAGCAAACAGATCAGGCGACTCCGGATTATGCCAGCCCCCTTGGGCGGCAAACCAGCGCGGCGTCGTAAAATGGTTGAACGTGACAACCGGATTTAACCCCCGCGCCCTGCAACCCTCGATCATCGCCTTGTAGTGATCGAGCATGGCGTTTGAAAAGTGCCCCTTGTCCGGCTCGATCCGTGCCCATTCAAGGCTGAAGCGGTAGGAGTTCAGCCCCATGCCTTTCACAAGATCAAGGTCGACCGGCCAAAGCTC
The DNA here is from genome assembly GCF_026672515.1 of Novosphingobium sp. SL115. Classification (GTDB taxonomy): domain Bacteria; phylum Pseudomonadota; class Alphaproteobacteria; order Sphingomonadales; family Sphingomonadaceae; genus Novosphingobium. The sequence continues at coordinate 1,773,403 of NZ_JAPPRG010000002.1, forward strand.
GAAACTGTTGGCGGCATCGCCCGACCGATCGGCAAAGATCGTGCCGGGGATGTTCTCGATAGGCCAAAGATCGGCGTTGAGATTGTTGCCTTCCACTTGATGCGCAGCGGTCGATGCGCCCCAAAGGAAGCCTTCCGGAAAAGCGCGGGGCACAGGCTTTGCTCCTGCTGCACGGGCAAAAGCACGTCCAGCGCCCACCATGCCTGAAGCACCAAGTGCCATGGCTGAGACGACTATGCTGCGGCGGTCGATCATGGTCATTTGCAGACGCTCCAGAAGGTGAGGGCCACCGCGCTGCGATGGCCCTGTTTCCTCATTTCAGGATCAGAAGTTGATCCCGGCTCGCACACCCAAGGTGCGGACGGAATCAAAGCTGAACCGCTGGTTAAGCGTCAGTACCGGTGATGCCGTGCCCACAGGGTTGGCATCGCCACCGTCCGAACCGATTGAAATCGGACGGATTTCATTCGTGCAGTTTTTGCAGAACAGGCTGAGATTCCAGTTCTCCGCCTTCAGACCAACGCGCAGGTCAATCGTGTCCCAGGTCGGAATAGTGAAGGCATCGCCAATGCCTGCCGACTGTGGCGAGCGGTGATAGTAGCCAATGCCGAATTGTGCTTCGAGATTTTCCGAAACGGGCGTTGCATATTCAGCGCCAAGCGTCGCGGTGAAGCGCGAGGACAGCGGCAACTGATAACCCTTGGCATTGAACGTGCCGACAAAGCCGGGCAGCGACGAATTGATGTTGGCTCGACAACCATCAGTCGTTTGCGTCGGGAAGCACTGGGCACCAGGATAGTCGTTGAACGTGGTATCGGCATAGGATGCCGACCCCGAAAGTGTCAGCCCTTCAGTTGGCCTTGCTTGGAACGAGAAGTCCACACCTTTGGTCGTGGCCGTTGCCGCATTGCTGAGCACAAAAGTGCGCAGTGCCTGAACAAAGGCTTGAACCTGAAGGTCATAGAACTTGGTATAGAAGCCCGACACGCTGAACGTCAGCGCACCGTCAAGCGCACGGCCTTTTACGCCCAGTTCACCGCCGCGGGAAATTTCCGGGCGGACTGCAAGGTCGGCATTCGGTGCAGGCGATGTATTCGAAAAGCCGGGGCCTTTGAAGCCCTCACCATAGAAGCCATAGAGCATCATGTCAGGCGTGGCCTGCCATTCCGCTCCGATCTTGTAGCTGAGATCGGTTGCATCCGTGGTCTGGTTCGTCACGTTGCGCTTTACGCCCAAAGTCACGAAATACTGGCCGAAGTTCTCGCGCAGGTCGATCTTCGCTTTTTCATAGGTCAGGCGCGCGCCAGCGGTAACCTTGAAGGTGTCAGTCAGTTGATAGCCAACCTGCCCGAACCCGGCATAGCTGTCCTGCGTCAGGTCATATTCGAAGTCCTGCCCAAGGAACGAGGTGTTGCTTACGCTACAGGCAGGCGGCGGACCTGCCACCACCGTTGCACCGATGCAGAAGGGGAACCCGCTGGCAACGAATGAAGGCACGCCGTTGTTTCCGCCACGAAAGCCTGCGTTGGTTCCACTGGAGCGGAAGTAATACAGCCCGACCTGACCAGACAGACGATTGCCGCTGGGCAGGGCAAGGCGCAGTTCCTGCGAATACTGGTTGTACTTCTGCTTCGACCCGTTGAAGCTGAAGAAGTTGAACGGGGTCTGGTCAGAGTCGAACTGGAAGTCGGTTTTTGCCTGCTTCCACGCTGTAATGCTGCTCAGTTCCAGTCCGCCCGGAAGCGCAAGGTTGATGTTGGCCTGAAGGCCGCCTGTGTCACTGTTGCGATAGTTGGGCGCTTCCGCTGCGAAGTTGAGGTTATCGGCACCGGCAACAAGGCCACGCGCCGGATACTGGCTGCCGGAACCAAATTCGCGGAAGGTGATGTCATAACGCCCGGTGATGCCGCGCTGGCGGTTGTAATCGCCGATCAGGTAAACTGAGAGGCTGTCCGTTGGTTCGAACAGGAACTTTGCGCGCACGCCCAGATTTTCAAGGCCCAGATCGTTGCGCACCGCAGGGTTCACTTTGGCAACCGTGATTGGGTCCTGATCGCTGTAAATGAAGTTGAGGCGCAGCGCTGCGTTTTCGCCAACAGGCAGGTTTGCGGTGGAGCGGATCTGATAGCCGGTGCCATCATCGCCGGGGCGTGCCCGCTGAACCAGTTCGCCATCCGCGTTGAACGACATTTCGCCCAGCTTTGGTTTATTGGTGGTGATGTTGACCAGACCTGCCGAAGCGTTCTTGCCGAACAGCAGGCCTTGTGGTCCGTTCAGCACTTCGACGCGGGCAATGTCGTAGAAAGCGTTAGCTGCATATTCGCGGTTACCCAGAACAACTTCGTCAACAACCTGCGAAACGCTGGCTTCAACCGTGTTGGCAAAGGTCGCAGTGCCGACGCCGCGCACGGAGAATGTATTGTCCTGCGCGACCTGCAGGCTTGGCGCCAGCTTGGTCACTGCGGTCAGATCGTTGGCTCCACGCTGCAGCAGCTGCTCTGAACCGACCACGGTCACGCTGACCGGCACTTTCAGCACGTTTTCGCTACGGCGTTGTGCGGTGACGATGATCTCGCCGGTGGCCTTTTCGGCGCTGGCGCTATCTTCGGCCAATTGGGCATGGGCGCTAGTTGACGCAAGCATCGCAAACGCGACCAGCGATACCGACTGGAACAGTCTTCCCTTGAAGTTGATTGTCATTTTTATACCTCCCTTTGTTGAATTGATTGCGCGTTGCGACCGGCCATTCGTGACAGACCTGCGGACGCCAAAGCCCCGATGATTGCGATGATACCCAAGACAAGAAATGCGCCGCCGATATCGGGCGTGATCGTGCGGGCGAGGGTGACGAACAGCGGGCTGGCAAATTGCCCAAGAAAGAAGCAGGCGCTCCACACGCCCATGCCGCGGCCGCGATGTTGCGGAGGCAATCCGTTCATCGCCCACAGCACCAGCGATGGAATAAGGATGCCAGCTCCAAGTTGCTGGATGCAGGCAAAAATTGTCATCGCGCTTGCGCTATCTGCTGTGCCGATGCCGATCATGCCCAGTCCAAGCAGCAGCAGGAAAACGGCGATTTGTGTGGCTGAACCAAGGCGACTGGACAGTGGCTTGAACACGATACCGCCTATGAACACGCCAAGGTTGGCCACTCCGACCAGCATCCCGACCTTACCCGGATCGTTCACGCCGATGCCTGCAAAGGCGAGGCCGATCTGCACGATGTAAACGTAGTATAGGCTCGCCGAGACGAGCGTTACGCCGCCTGCAAGCAGGACATGGTTCCAAGGAAATTGCCCGGCGGCATCGATTTCTTCGTCGGAATTCGCAAGGTCCGGTTCGAAGATCGTGAACCACATCGCCGCGAAGATTGGCAGCGCACAGCCGTAAATGAGGAAAGGCGTCTGCCAACTTGTCGATGCCAGATAACCTGACAGCGTCAGCACCGTAACGCCAAAAAAAGGTCCGGCTGCTGCCTGAATCATCAGCCAGGTCCGGCGCTTGTCTGGTGCGAAATAATCACCGATCAGCGTGTTGGTCACGGTAAGGATCGCCGCTTCGCAGATTCCCAGCGCAAGCCGCGAGGCAAAGACTGCGACGAGGCTTTCCAGAAAGAACGGCAGAACGCCGACCAGACCATAAATGAAGGTCGCCCAGAGAAGCAGTTCCCGCCGTCCGAAACGGTCAGTCAGCCATCCCATCAAGGGCGAAAACAAAGCGATCATAAGGCCGGGAGCAGTGACCGCCAGCGGCACCAGCGTTTGGGCTGCGGGATAATCTGCGAAGTGTTCCACCATGCGCGGCACGGCCGGGGCAAGCGCAACGATCGCCAGAATCGGCAGAAAACCGGCCAAGACGACGACGATGCCCTGTCCCGCACCCGCGCCTTTAGCCCCGGAGACATCCGGTTTGCCTTCCATCGCTGCTCTCCCGTTATTCTCTATTTGCCCGTTCAGGGCAGGATGATCGTTACGTGGCGCTCGTCACGAACGAAGGCAGGCTGGAACTCTGGCGGGAAATAGGGGTGTCGAAAGCGGATGCTGCTTTCGACACGGTGTACACCCGGCGCAAGCCCGCCGGGCTTGGGTACAACGACCGTAAGGAACTGCCCGACGTAAAGCCTCGCCTCGGTCTCCTGCGCCATTTGAGCGTGGGTATATTCGACATCACCCACGCGAACCGTGCTCTGCTCCGCCGGATAAAGCACACCATCAATGGTCAGATCGACACCTTCGATCAGGCTCAGCCGCGAACTGCGGTAGTTGGGCTGCCGAATGCGCAGCTCGAAGCCCGTCCGTGCGTTGTCCGGCCCCACATTGCGGAATCCGGTGCTTTGTACATGATGGCGCTCAAGCATTGGCCGCCTCCAGATCATATTCGGTTTCAAGTTTGCGGATCAGCGCGTGCTGGCGGCGGACTTGCTCAATGGCGACCCATGGGTCACGCGCACCTTCGTATTCGCTGGAGAGGTAGCCGGTGTATCCCAGCTTCTTGAGCATGGGCACGATCCGATCCCATGGGATGTGATGATCGTGCAGGTTTTCGTCGATGTGATGGAACTTCGCCTGAATGAACGGCACGTACTGGATCACATCAGCCAGATGCTCGACCGGCACTTTGATGCCGTTGAGAAAGCTGAGAGCACCCTTGCGGATTTCATCAGTTTCTCCGCCACCCCATTTGTCGAGGGGGCGATCCTGAAAGATGCCAGTGTCGATCATCAGGCCAAAGTTCTTTGAGCCGGTGCGTTCTATGAACGCGATGTAGGCGTCGGTAACCGGGTGCTTGATAGGTGTAGGCGCGTGGATTTCAGGCAGGATGATGATGCCACATTCGTGTGCCAGATCGAGGCTGCGCTCGATCGCGCCTTCCCAGATCGGATCAGGCGTCAATTCGCCGTCGATCACACCGAACTTGGGCCGCAGAAACTTGAAGCCGAGTTGGTGAGCCAGCCGCAAGTCCTGCTGAATCTGCGCAGCGCCTTCTGCCACGGTCATGTTGCGGTCGATTGTCAGGCGCGTATCGACCCAAGCGCCAAGATTGGTCGGTTCAAGCTTGTAACGATCAAGCAGGGCAAACCAGGAATCCAGCCATTGTACTGACGGGACAGGATAATTCGGGACGCTAGTTTCACCGAGGATCTCGATGCCGGTCGAACCGGTCCCTGCGACGTGATCGAACGCATCTTCCAGCGTCATCACCGTGCCGAGATCGTCAGTGTAGCTGTACAGCGATACGCCGTACTTGAAACTTTTCGGACCAGACACCTTCACCCAACCTCGCCATTACGTTTATTCAGCGACGCTTAATACGTGCTTATTAAGCGATGGTCAATATGGTGGTGCAGTCGATTTTCACGCTTCCCAGAAAGGTGGGGCGACGGGTTGCATGCAGAAGGATTTGGACGCAGAAGCAGCGCCATGAGTGGACAGGTCAAAGTGCGTGAAAAGCGCGGAAAACCGTCGCATCGCGATGATCTGCGGGCGGAATTGCTGGCCGCGGCCTATGTTTTTGTCGAGCGGGAAGGGCATGAAAGCCTGTCCATGCGACGACTTGCCGACGAAATAGGCGTATCTTCCGGCGCACCCTATCACCATTTTCCAGACCGACGGTCGCTGTTGCTGGCCGTCGCACTGGAAGGTTATCGGCGGATGTTCGAGTGGGATGAATCCTATTCCCAGGACATCACCCTCCCGCGTGGCCGGATAGAGCACAGTTGCCAGAGCTTTCTGCGCTTTGCGATGGAAAATGGGCACATATTCACGCTCATGTATGAAAGTGAACTGGTGCGGCCGCATTTGGCACAAGAGATACGTGATGCACAGGATGCCGGGTTCCAGCGCCTTCATGCAGACTACTTGCATGCGGCTCCGGGGCTGACCGACCGTGAACGGGCTATCCGTATTGCGACAATGTGGTGTGCTGTGTTCGGCTTTGCACTGCAGACGAACCGCCAGATGATCCGCTCCCCCCTTCCTGAGCCAAACCCTGACGAGCTTGCGCAGGAAGTTGTAATGCGGGCGTTACGCCTTCTGGATGATTGAGCTGTGGCCGGCAACAGACAGATGGCCAGTGCTGTGCCAGCCCATAGAAAAAGCGCCGGCCCCGTCGGGAGGGACCGGCGCTTTCGCATTCAGGTTTGTGGCCTGAAGCTTACTTCTTGGTGCGCCAGCCTTCGGCGTAGTTGTCGCGTGCGGCGGCAACATATGGCACTGCCGAAACGACAGCCTTGATCTCAGTCTGGACGTGGGGTTCGACGGTTGGCTTGGTAGTGCCGCCATTGGGCTCGCCCCACAGCAGGCTGACTTCGGTGCCGGGCGTCGCAAAGCCCGGTTCCATCATGGCAAGGGTCAGGAACTTGCCTTCGTTGGCGGTGTAGCCGATCCATGTGGACAGACCAACCATCTTGCCATCGACCAGCACCTGATCGAACGGGTGCATCGAATAGACTGCGCTGGGATATTCCATGAACTTGGCACGGTCGCCCGTGCTGAGTGCCGACGACTGGACCCGCATCACGTCTTCGTTGTCGAGCGCGAGGGTAACCTTGGTGCGATGGTTGCCAGCGGCAGCCATCTTTTCCAGCGCGGCGCGGCCGATGAAGTCATGGTCGAACTTCACGAAGGGACCATAGCCCAGATCCCATGGCGTGGTGTAGTAGCCTTCAATGGTTTCAGGCACATAGCTGCCGCCGACCGAGCACTTGGCTTCGTAGGAATTGGCCGAAAGCCATTCACGATAGGGGCGCAGTGCTTCGCCGGTGTAGATGGCGGGGAAGGGCGAAGGGATCCAGCCCGATTCCAGCGTGTTTGACGAATAGGCGCGGCCACCGACCAGCGCCATCTGAAATTCCTTGCCCGCTTCGACCAGCGCTGCGTGAACCGCGCCATAGTCTTCCCACGGACCCATCAGTTCAAAGCCCGGCTGGCCAGCCATGCCATGACGCAGCGCGCGCACTTCCTTACCCCCAATGGTCATACGGGTCATGTGGAAGAACTTGAGATCAGGGGCAGTCTTACCGGTGGCCTTTTCGATGATCTTCATCGCGTTGGGGCCCTGGATCTGGAAGCGATAGCTGTTGCGCTTGCCATCGGTGCGCATTGCCCAGCGTTCGTCACGTTCGAGGGTTACGTTCCAGTTGCCGGTGGCAGCGTGGTATTCAACCCATTCGATGGTCGGCGCGCGGCCAACAAGGTTGAAGTGGTTTTCGTCGAGATAGAACAGGATCACGTCGCCAATGACATAGCCATCGGGGGTGACGGGCACGAACTGCTTGGCGCGGTCAGGCTGGAAATTCTTGAAGCTGTTGATGCCGAGGTATTCGAGCATCGCGAAGGCATCGGGGCCTTTTACCGCAAGATCGACCATGTGGTAGGACTGGTTATAGAGAACGGCAGTGTGGCCCCATGCCCACTGTTCGTTGCGCCAGTTCGAGAATTCCGAAGGGACGCCCGGATAAACGTTGGGGCCTACCTGCTGGTTGCGGACGAAGTTTACAAGGTCACCCGCGCCTTGGATGACCTGTTCCAGGTTCTGCGACATACTCTCAACTCTCCCGATGCGATTTCGCGGATATGAGAAGTCTATGCCTTATTTTCGCGTGGATGAAAAGTTCGCAATGCCGAATTTAGCAAAAAAATGTATGTGTCGCATACGATGTGGATGTGTCTCGACTTCGCTCGACACGAACAGAACTGGGCGTGAGCGCAGGCACATGGGGCACAAACGAAAAGGGCCGACCCTTTCGGGCCAGCCCTTTCAGTATAGCCGGTGCGGCGGATCAGCCTTCGACGTGTTCGGCCAGAACCGTCAGGCCCTTGGCGCCGACTTCAGCAAAGCCGCCCTGAACCTTGATCTCTTCAGGGGCAGAACCTGCCGACTTATAGACCTTGATCGCCCCGTCCTTCACCGTCGACATGAATGGCGCGTGGCCTTCCAGGACGCCGAATTCACCATCGGTGCCGGGAACGACGACCATGTGAACCTCTTCCGAACGAACGAGGCGGGCCGGGGTGACGAGTTCGAAATGGAGAGACATGTCTTGCCTTTCAGTCTCCCCGGACAAGGCCGGGGAGCTATCTCAGATCAGGCGTCAGCAGCCAGCTTCTTGGCCTTTTCGACCGCTTCGTCGATGCCGCCGACCATGTAGAACGCCGCTTCGGGAAGGTGGTCGTATTCGCCGTCAACAACTGCCTTGAACGAACGCACGGTGTCTTCGACCTGCACGAACTTGCCGCTGATGCCGGTGAACACTTCTGCGACGTGGAACGGCTGCGACAGGAAGCGCTGGATCTTGCGAGCGCGGGCAACGGTGAGCTTATCTTCTTCCGAAAGCTCGTCCATGCCCAGAATCGCGATGATGTCCTGCAGCGACTTGTACTTCTGCAGCGTTTCCTGCACGCGGCGGGCGGTGGTGTAGTGCTCTTCACCGACAACGGCGGGCGTCAGCACGCGCGAGGTCGAGTCGAGCGGGTCAACCGCCGGATAGATGCCGAGTTCCGAGATCGCGCGGTTCAGCGTGGTCGTTGCGTCCAAGTGGGCGAACGAAGCGGCTGGCGCAGGGTCGGTAAGGTCGTCGGCGGGAACATAAATTGCCTGCACCGAGGTGATCGAACCCTTGGTGGTTGAGGTGATGCGTTCCTGCAGCTGGCCCATGTCGGTGGCCAGCGTCGGCTGATAGCCCACGGCCGAAGGAATACGGCCGAGCAGTGCCGACACTTCCGAACCCGCCTGCGTGAAGCGGAAGATGTTGTCGACGAAGAACAGAACGTCCTGGCCTTCCTGGTCGCGGAAGTATTCTGCCATGGTCAGACCCGACAGCGCAACGCGAGCGCGGGCGCCCGGCGGTTCGTTCATCTGGCCGAACACGAGAGCCACCTTCGAGCCGTCCGGCGTCGGGTTGCCATCGGCGTCCTTGGCGATAACGCCAGCGTCGAGGAATTCGTGGTAAAGGTCGTTACCTTCACGGGTGCGTTCACCAACGCCCGCGAAGACGGACACGCCGCCGTGGCCCTTGGCGATGTTGTTGATCAGTTCCTGAATGAGAACCGTCTTGCCAACGCCAGCGCCGCCGAACAGGCCGATCTTGCCGCCGCGTGCATAGGGAGCGAGAAGGTCGATGACCTTGATGCCGGTCACGAGGATCGCGGCTTCGGTCGACTGGTCGATGAATTCGGGAGCCTTGGCGTGGATCGGGGCGGTCTGTTCCGCGCCAACCGGACCACGTTCGTCGATCGGTTCACCGATCACGTTCATGATGCGGCCAAGCGTCTTGGGGCCGACCGGCACCGAGATCTGCGCGCCAGTGTCACGCACCAGTTCGCCGCGGGTCAGACCATCGGTCGAATCCATCGCGATGGTGCGGACGGTGTTTTCGCCGAGGTGCTGCGCGACTTCGAGAACGAGGCGGTTGCCGTTGTTTTCGGTTTCGAGAGCGGAGAGAATCGCCGGCAGTGCGCCGTCGAAGGTCACGTCGACGACGGCGCCGATGACCTGGCTGATCTTGCCGGTAGAGGTTGCGGTGGCCATGGTTGTTTCCTTGCCTTCTATCTCGTCGTCAGAGCGCGTCAGCGCCCCAAACTTTCGTTGTTGCTAGAGCGCTTCAGCGCCCGCAATGATTTCGATGAGTTCGGTGGTGATCGCAGCCTGACGGCTGCGGTTGTACTGGATGGTGAGCTTATTGATCAGCTCGCCCGCGTTGCGCGTTGCGTTGTCCATCGCGGTCATCGAAGCGCCCTGTTCGGACGCTTCGCGTTCCAGCAGAGCGCCGAAAAGCTGTGTGGTGACGTAACGCGGTAGCAGTTCTTCGAGGATTTCTTCCTCGCCCGGCTCATATTCCACCACAGCGTCGATGGCGACAGCGTTGGCAGGGGCAGGGACGGGGATGATCTGCGTGGTCACCGGCAACTGCGTCAGCGCGTTCTTGAACTCTGGCGCGACCAGATGAGCGACATCGAACTTGCCCGCCTCGAACATGGCGATCAGTTCATGTGCGATGGCTGCAGCTTCGTCAAAGCCGGGGGTGCGAACCAAACTGGTATCGTATCCGGCGGCGATGCCGTTCGGATAGTCACGCCGGATCGGTGCACGGCCCTTCTTGCCGACAAGGTAGAAGGATACGGTCTTACCGGCCGCTTCAAGCGCACGCGCCTGCAGCTTTGCTTCCTTAACGAGGTTGGAGTTCAGACCGCCGCACAGCCCCTTGTCGGTGTTGACCACGACAAGGAGATGACGCTGGTTCGAACCGGTGCCGCGCATCAGCAGCGGCGCATTGTCCTGCCCCGCAACCTTCGAAGCGAGGCTGCCCATGACTTCCGCGAGGCGGCTGGCATAGGGGCGCGCAGCTTCGGCAGCAGCCTGGGCCTTGCGCAGCTTGGCCGCCGCGACCATCTGCTTGGCCTTGGTGATCTTCTGGGTCGACTTGACCGAGTTGATCCGGCCTTTGAGTTCCTTAAGCGAGGCCATGACGGCTCCCTTGATCCGTCGCCCCGGCCCGAAAGCCGGGGGACGTTATCTGTGCAAACTTAGGCGAACTGCTTTCCGAACGCGGTGAGCGCGGCAACCAGCTTACCCTTGGCTTCATCGCCAAGATCCTTGGTGTCGCGGATCAGCGTCAGCAGATCAGCATGCTGCGTGCGCAGGAAGCTGAGCAGTTCGGCTTCGTATTCGGTCACGCGGTTGGTCGGCACGCTATCGAGATAGCCCTGCGTACCGGCAAAGATCACGCAGGTCTGCTCTTCAAAGCCGAGCGGCGAGAACTGCGGCTGCTTGAGCAGTTCGGTCAGACGCGAACCACGGTTCAGCAGCTTCTGCGTCGAAGCGTCGAGGTCCGAACCGAACTGGGCGAACGCAGCCATTTCACGGTACTGTGCCAGTTCCAGCTTGATCGAGCCGGCGACCTTCTTCATCGCCTTGGTCTGAGCCGACGAACCCACACGCGACACCGACAGACCCACGTTGATGGCCGGACGGATGCCCTGATAGAACAGACCGGTTTCAAGGAAGATCTGGCCGTCGGTGATAGAGATCACGTTGGTCGGAATGTAGGCCGAAACGTCGCCCGCCTGGGTTTCGATGATCGGCAGCGCGGTCAGCGAACCAGCGCCGTTTTCATCGTTCATCTTCGCAGCGCGTTCAAGCAGACGGCTGTGGAGATAGAACACGTCGCCCGGATAAGCTTCGCGACCCGGAGGACGACGCAGCAGGAGCGACATCTGACGATAGGCGACGGCCTGCTTCGAAAGGTCGTCATATACGATCACGGCGTGCATGCCGTTGTCGCGGAAGAATTCGCCCATGGTCGCGCCGGTATAGGGTGCGAGGTACTGAAGCGGAGCCGGTTCCGAAGCGGTAGCGGCGATGACGATGGAGTATTCCATCGCGCCGTTTTCTTCGAGCTGACGCACGATCTGCGCAACGGTCGAACGCTTCTGGCCGACGGCGACGTAGATGCAGTAAAGCTTCTTGCCTTCGTCGGTGCCGGCGTTGACGGCCTTCTGGTTGATGAAGGTGTCGATGGCGACAGCGGTCTTGCCGGTCTGACGGTCACCGATGATCAGTTCGCGCTGGCCACGGCCAACCGGAACCAGAGCGTCAATTGCCTTCAGGCCGGTCTGCACGGGTTCGTGCACCGACTTGCGCGGGATGATGCCCGGAGCTTTCACTTCAACGCGCTGACGGCTGGCCGCTTCGATCGGGCCCTTGCCGTCGATCGGGTTGCCGAGCGCGTCGACCACGCGGCCCAGCAGGCCCTTGCCGACGGGAACGTCGACGATAGTGCCGGTGCGCTTGACGACATCGCCTTCCTTGATTTCGGCGTCCGAGCCGAAAATCACGACGCCGACGTTGTCAGCTTCGAGGTTAAGGGCCATGCCCTTAACGCCGTTCGAGAATTCGACCATTTCACCGGCCTGAACCTTGTCGAGGCCGTGAATGCGGGCGATACCATCGCCCACCGAGAGAACGGAGCCGACTTCCGAGACCTGAGCTTCGGTGCCGAAGCTGGCGATCTGGTCCTTGATGACCTTCGAGATTTCAGCGGCGCGGATTTCCATTTTCAGCCTTTCGTAGAGCCTTGAGGCTTCAAGCCTTCATCGCCTGGGCGAGGGAATTGAGACGGGTGCGGATCGAGCTGTCGATCATCTGGCTGCCGATTTTCACGACAAGGCCACCGAGGATATCGGGATCGACGTTGGTTTTAAGCTTGATGGTTTTGCCTTCGCGGGCCTGCAGCTTTTCAGCAAGCGCAGCGAGTTGGGCATCATCAAGCGGATGAGCACTGGTCACTTCGGCCGCAACTTCGCCGCGATGTGCAGCCGAGATCACGCCAAAGGCGCGGATCACGTCAGTCAGAGCGGAGAGGCGACGGTTCGAGGCGAGCACGCCCAGAAACTTCTTTGCAAGATCGCCGAGGCCGAGCAGCACAGCGATGGAATCCATCACCTTGCCAGCGGCTTCGCGGCTGATTTGCGGGTTGTGGATCAGCGCTGCAAGGTCGACCGATTCGCGGATCGCGGCTGCGATCTTCTCAAGGTCGCCCTCAACGGCGGAAACCATGCCCTGTTCATTTGCCAGTTCGAACAACGCCGAAGCGTAACGCCCTGACAAGCTGGCCGTAATGCCGCCGGAAATCTCCACGCGCCGAGGTTCCTTCATCCAGGATAAGCCGAGGCGGACCATTGCCGGTAGATGAACAACCGAATGGCCCGCAGACGGGGCGCGCCTAGCAACGTCGGGCAGTTATTACAAGATGCGACGTTAGGAGATGTGCATAGGTATGAGAGAAGAGTGCGCGAGCGCGGCGCTGCCGAGGCGGCTTATCCGGCCGACTGGCACTTGTAACGCATGCGCTCATTCGGCTCTGGCGGCAGCAAAGCCTTGATCGCCTGCTGGCTTTCGCCAAACCGACGGGCCGCATCCTCGCCCGCGCCACAGGCTGGCGCGCTAAGTTTGCCGCGCGCTGCGCGGGCCTGTGTCATGCCATCCAGAGCCATCAGAAACCGTTCTACCGTATAGGTGCGGGTGGTCGGATCATACGAATTTACCGAAATCGTCTCTTCGCCATTGGGCACAAGGATTCGCGACCAGCCATCTTGTGCCAGACCGTATTGGGTCTTGCCGTTGACGCAGCCGTCGCTGGCCCATTCCAGCGGAACGTCGGTGATGTCGGAAACGGTCACGCGGCTACGTTCAGGGTCCAGCACGCAGATCATCGGGCCGGCGCCAGTCGCGCTTTCGGCTGTCGCTGCACTTGCGCTAGCACTTGCTGCAGGATCGGCCAGCATGTCCTGCGCGCGGGTGTCGATGCTGGAAAGTGAAGGGCGCAAGAACCAGGTGAGAATCGCTGCCAGCAATAGCGCGCCAGCGCCGAACACATGCTTGCGTTGAAAACGCCCGCGCCGCTTCGACGCCTGCACCATGCCCCATCCACCTGCGCCCAGCGCGCCCACCAGCAACAGCGCGGCAAGAGCAAGCCCATTGTCGCGTTCTGACAAGACGGCCAGTTCGGCATCGCGGCGGGCCTTGTCCATCGCACGTTGCTGTGTTGCGGCGCGGGCGGCGGTTTCGGCGGAAAGCCGGGTCTGTTCGGCCCCTGCGCGTTCAGCTTCGGCACGATCAAGATCGGCGATGGAGCGGCACGGCAGCCCACTATTATGTGCGATCACATTGGCGCGCTTCAGAAAAGAGGCCAGTTCGCGCATCGAAATGGCGAAATAGAATGCCGAATCGGTGCCATTGTCCGAAACCGTGCCGAAGGAGTTGATGCCCAGCACGCGGCCGCAGGCATCCAGCAGCGGCCCACCGGAGTTGCCGGATCCGATGGGTGCTGTGTGCAGCAGCGTGTCAAACGAGCGCGACGAACGCCCACCCGAAAGATAGCCGCGCGTTTTCACCGGGGTTTGCGGGGTGACCAGATCGGCCATCGACAGCCCCTGCGCCAGATCGACATTGCCGGGGTATCCAACGGCATAGACCTCTGCCCCGTCGGCAGGTGCGCCGGGAAATAGGGTGATCGGCGTCAGCGTGCCGCCGCCTTCGACTTTGAGCATGGCAAGATCGTTGCCGGGGGAATAGGCCACCAGCCTTGCCGGATACCCATTGCGCCCCTCAGCCGGCACGACGCCTGCCAGCAGCGTATCGTCGCGGCGCAGCGCTTCCACCACATGGGCATTGGTCACGATCAGATCGGGAGTGACCGCAAAACCAGTGCCATGGGTGACCAAACTTGCGCGATCGCCATCGGTTTCGACAATCACCACGCGCACCACCGAACGGCTGGCTGCGGTGATGTCTGCCGGGTCAGCTAAGGCCACAGGCGCGGCAAGCGCTGCGAAAAGGGCGACGAGGCAGGCGGTTATCCGTTGGGCGACACGCATGGGCTGCTTCTTTGCGCTGTTTCGGTTTGACCGCAAGATTCAGGAAGCGCCTTTCTGCGGATCGTCATAAAACCCTGTGCATGGCAATGATTGATCCGCAACATGCTCTGGACGCTTTTGCCCGCCGTGATCGCACGATGGACGGGCGATTTGTGGTGGGGGTTACGACCACGGGCATCTATTGCAAGCCCAGCTGCCCCGCACGCAGGCCTCGGCCCGAAAACGTGACTTTGCATGAAAATGCGGCGGCGGCGCAGGCGGCGGGTTTGCGGCCCTGTCTGCGGTGCAGGCCTGACGAGTTGGGGCGAGACAGGGAGGCTGTGACAGAGGCGCTGTCGTTGCTTGGCGCAGAACCGGGACTGAGGCTCGCCGCGCTGGCGCAAGCGGTGGGTTATGCCCCGCATCATTTCCAGCGCTTGTTCAAACGTGAAGTAGGGCTTTCCCCGGCCGCCTATGTCCGGCAGCAGCGCAAGGCACGCATCGGCGGGGCGCTGGATAACGCAGGCAGCGTGACGGAGGCGATCTATGATGCAGGATACAGTGCGCCAGGGCAATTCTATGCGGAAAGTGGTGAGGTGTTGGGCATGATTCCTTCGGCATGGCGCAAAGGTGGCGAGGGCGTGGACATCCATTGGGCAGTGGCCGCGACCACGCTTGGCCCGATGCTGCTTGCGGCGACCGAACGAGGCATCTGTCGCCTGTCGTTCAACGAAGACGTCGAGGTGTTGCGGGCGCGCTTTCCCAACGCGGTGCTGACCGAAGGAGGCGCGCTGGTGCAGCGGTTGATCGGGGCGGCAGTGGCTGCCTGCGATGATCCGGCGGCAATGCCAGACTTGCCGCTGGACGTTTCGGGCACGGCGTTCCAGCAAGCGGTGTGGCAGGCTTTGCGGCGCATTCCAGTGGGTGAAACCCGGTCTTATGCTGAAATCGCGGCGCAAGTGGGCAGGCCCGGCGCGGTGCGGGCAGCAGGGTCGGCCAATGGCGCTAATAACGTGGCGGTGCTGATTCCCTGTCACCGCGTCATCCGGTCTGACGGGACATTGGGCGGCTATGCCTATGGGCTTGAGATCAAACAGCGATTGCTCGACAAGGAGCGCCGGAAAACCAGTGGTTGATGTCAGGGGGTGATTATGGATGAGCCGCAAGCGACGAAACCGGGAGTGCTGCGGCGAATCATCGCTTTTCCTCTGACGCTGTTGATTGTCGAATTTCTGGCGGTCGGCTTTGCGGCATCGCTCGCTTCGGCTTTGCTGATGAGGTTTGGGGTCGGCGATGGCGTGATCAATTTCCTTGGTGGGCTGGTCGTCGCGCTGCTGGCCATTGCCATCTACCTTGCCTGCCGTCGCTGGATTGAACGCCGGGCGAATGACGAAATGCCAGCCGCCGTCTTGCCGCGCGAACTGCCCTTGGGCCTGCTGATTGGGGCGGGGCTGTTCACATTGATGACCAGCATCGTCGCCGTGATGGGCGGCATATCCATTACCGGCATAAACGGCATGGGCGCGATCTGGGCGATGCTGGCTATGGCGGTCACCTCCGGCACGATCGAGGAAATCCTGTTCCGCGGCGTTCTGCTGCGCCATATTGAATCGATGCTGGGCACCTGGGCTGCGCTGTTCATAACATCGGCGCTGTTCGGCCTTGCTCATCTGGCCAATCCGGGAGCCAGCCTGTTTGCAGCTTTCGCCATTGCGATGGAGGCGGGCATTCTGCTGGGCGCGGCCTATTTGTGGCAGCGCAGGCTGTGGGTGCCTATCGGCATTCATGCCGCGTGGAATTTCACGCAGGGCTGGGTGTTCAGCGTGCCGGTATCCGGCGGGGACATGCCCGATGGCCTGTTGATTACGTCGCGTGAAGGGCCGGACTGGCTCACAGGCGGGGCCTTTGGGCTTGAGGCGAGCGTGATTGCCATGGCAGTGGCCACAGGCGCGGGACTAGCGCTGCTATACCGTGTGGCCAAACAAGGTGGGATCAGGCCGCCGATGTGGGTTTTCCGCAGGAAAATTTAGCCCCGCGCCCAACCAGCCGCCGCTGGTTCCAAAGTCGTGAGAAAAGTTTCGGCACTTTCGAGATACTCTGTGCGCTTATCCTCGGTCATCCGCCGCCATGTGGCATAGGGTTGGGCCAGCCTGTGATACCCTGCCAGCTTCTTTTCATTACGCGCCAGAAAATGCCAGTACAGCGCGTTGAAGGGGCAGGCGCCTTCGCCTGTCTTCTTCTTCACGTCGAAGGCGCATGTGCCGCAATAATCGCTCATCCGGTCAATATAGGCACCGCTGGCGGCATAGGGTTTTGATGCCAGCCTGCCTCCGTCGGCATGGAGAACCATGCCCGCGACGTTGGGCAGTTCCACCCAGTCAAAGGCGTCAGCATAGACCACCAGAAACCAGTCTGACACGTCCTGCGGACTGATCCCGGCCAGCAGCGCGAAGTTGCCCAGCACCATCAGGCGCTGGATATGATGGGCATAGGCATTGTCGCGCGTGGTGCGCACGCATTCGGAAAGGCAGCGCATTGGCGTGTCGCCGGTCCAGTAGAAATCGGGCAGCGGTCGCGCGGCATCCAGCCCGTTAGCATCTGCCAACTCCGGCATTTCCAGCCAGTACATCCCCCGAATATATTCGCGCCAGCCAATGATCTGGCGGATGAAACCTTCCACGGCTTCCAGCGGCGCGCGGCCTTCGCGCCATTCGGCTTCGGCCCGGCGGCACAGGTCCAGCGGATCGATCAGGCCGATGTTGATCGCTGGCGATAGCGCGGCGTGAAACAGGAAATCTTCGCCCGCGACCATCGCGTCCTGATACTTCCCGAACAGTGGTAGCCGGTCTTTCAGAAAAGCAGCGGTTGCCGCTTCTGCATCGGCACGGGTGACCGGCCAGCCGAAGTTTTCCAATGATCCAAAGTGGTTTGCAAAGCGCTGTTCAACCATGGCCAGAACATCGCGGGTGATTGAATCGTGTTCGAATGCGGGCATGGCGGGCGGCTGAAGCCCTGCTTCCGGGCCACCACGATTTTCGGCATCGAAGTTCCAGCGTCCCCCTTCGGGCTTGTCGCCGTCCATCAGCAGTCCGGTTTTGCGGCGCATCTCGCGGTAGAACCACTCCATGCGCAATTCCTTGCGCCCCGCTGCCCATGCATAGAAATCGGGCAGGGGACAGATAAAGCGCGTGTCTGGCACAACGCGGACGCGCACCGGCAGGCTGGTGCGCCACTGTTCCATCGCTTGCCGCACGCGCCATTCGCCCGGTTCGGTCACCTGTACACCGCGGGCGCGATGGCGATGTACCGCGCGGGCAACCTCGCTGGTAAAGCTGCCCGTGTTGGCGGGATCATCCAGCATGATGTAATCGACGGTCCAGCCGACTTCGCGCAACTCCTCGGCAAAGTGGCGCATGGCTGAAAGGATCAGCGCGATCTTGGCCTTGTGGTGCCGGACATAGGTTGTCTCCTCGGTCACCTCCATCATCAGGATCACGGTGTCGTCAGGCTTGCGGTCCGCCAGACTGGAGATTTCGGGCGAAAGCTGATCGCCCAGAATGGGCACAAGGACAGGACCAGGCATTAGCCTGAAATGGCGAACTTGACCAAAGGATCAACCTGTCCGTGCGGGCGGTGCGGTGTGAAGGGGCTTCAGACGAAGCTGTAGGGATCGATATCCACCGCCACGCGCACGCCGGGCGGGAAGCGCAAGGGTTCCAGCCATTGCCGGATCACGCGCTGCAATTCGGTGGAGCGGCGGGCGTTGATGAGCAGGCGATAGCGATAGCGCCCGCGCAGCAGCGATAGCGGTGCGGGCGCGGGGCCGAGGATCAGCACGTCATCCAGCCTTGGCGCGCTGCCGCCAATGCCGCGGGCCGCATCGCGGGCTTCGGCTTCGTCCTCGCTCGACACAATGATCGCGGCCCAGCGCCCGAACGGCGGCGCACCTGCATCGCGGCGGGCTTCGGCTTCGGCGGCGTAGAAGGCGTCGCGGTCACCGCTGGCCAGTGCTTCGATCACCGGGGCTTCCGGGTGGCGGGTCTGAATCAAAACTTCGCCGGGTTTCTCACCGCGTCCGGCCCGGCCTGCCACCTGCGCCACCTGTTGATAGGTGCGTTCCGCCGCTCGCAGATCACCGCCTTCAAGGCCCATGTCGGCGTCGATTACGCCCACCAGCGTCAGTTCGGGGAAGTGGTAGCCTTTGGTGACCAATTGGGTGCCGACAATCACGTCGATGGCCTTGGCGCTGGCCATTTCGACGAACTCCGCAGCCTTTGCCGGACTTGTCAGTGTGTCTGAAGTCACCAGTGCAACCCGCGCTTCTGGGAGGATTTCCGCCACTTCATCCGCGATCCGTTCAACCCCCGGACCGCAGGCGACGAGGCAGTCGGGTTCGTGGCATTCGGGGCAGGCTTCGGGCGGGGGGACTTCGTGACCGCAGTGGTGGCAGGCAAGGCGGCAGGACAGGCGGTGTTCCACCAGCCATGCCGAACAGTTCGGGCATTGGAAACGATAGCCGCAAGTGCGGCAAAGCGTCAGCGGTGCATAGCCCCGGCGGTTGAGGAACAGCAGCGACTGTTCGCCCTTTTCCAGGCGGTCTTTCAATGCCTTGACCAACGGCGGCGCGATCCAGTGACCGCGTTCGGGCTGCTGCGTTCGCAGGTCGACCACCTGAATATCGGGCATGGTGGCCCCGCCGAAACGGCTGGGCAGGATCACCCGTTCATAGCGGCCTGCTTCGGCCATTTGCAGGCTTTCGAGTGCGGGTGTGGCGCTGGCGAGGATGATCGGCGCGCTTTCGAACCGGGCGCGCATAACGGCGACGTCGCGGGCGTTGTAGCGGACGCCATCATCTTGTTTGAATGAGATTTCGTGCGCTTCATCGACCACGATCAGGCCCAGATTCGCAAACGGAAGGAACAGTGCGCTACGTGCACCTACAACGACCTTGGCGGCACCTGACGACACCGAACGCCACGCGCGCCGCCGTTCGGACGACTTGAGCGAGGAGTGCCAGGTGACAGGCGTGACACCGAAGCGCGCTTCGAACCGTTTGAGGAAAGTTTCGGTCAGCGCGATTTCGGGAAGCAGCACCAGAACCTGCCGTCCGTCTTGAATCGCGGCCGCCACTCCTTCGAAATAGGTTTCGGTCTTGCCCGATCCGGTGACGCCATCGAGCAGGAAGGGGCGAAATTCACGCGCGCGGACCGAGGCGACAAATCGAGCGGATACTTCGGCCTGCTGATCCGACAGATCGGGTGCGGCGAAGGCGGGGTCGGGTGCGGGATAGGGGCGGTCCGAATCCACCACGACCGATTCGAGCAGCCCCGCACCAGCCATGCCGCGCAGCACGCCATCGGAAACCCCGGCGATTTCGGCCAGTTCGCGGATGGTGCCCTGCTGGCCGTCCAGCGCTTCGATGGCCTTGGCCCGCTGCGGGGTCAGGCGGCCCGGTTCAGCGCCGGTCAGGCGGTATTCAGTGACGGTGCTGCCGCCTTGCAGCGCTGCGTTGCTGGATAGCGCCATGCGCGCGACTGAGGCCGGTGAGGCGAGGTAATAGTCCGCGGTCCATTCGATGAGGCGGCGCAAGGGAGCGGACAGTGGCGGGACCGGAAGGACCGAGAGCAGCGGGCGCAGTTTGTGGTCAGGAACTTCGGTTCCGGGTAACCGTTCCGCTTCCCAGACCACGCCGATGAGCTGGCGCGGACCCAATGGCGCGACCACGACACTGCCGGGCTGCACATCCATGCCATCGGGCACGCGATAGTCCAGAGGACCCAGCGCGGAGTTGAAGACAAGGCATCGGACGCGGTTCATGTTCGGGGTTCTATATGGGGCACAGGTGCGCCGGGCAAAAGCGGGCGCGCAAGAATGTGAGGAGAAAAGGCATGTCGGTTTCAACTTCGCGCCGGGTGTTGCTGGGCGGCATCGCATCGCTTGGGGCGCTGTCACTGGCCGGATGCGCCAGTTATCCCGCGTTTTCGCTGGAAGAAGCGGTGCGGCGATTGCTGTTCCTGTCATCCGACCGCGCTTTCGCACGCCTGCTGGCACCCGGCGGGTTCTGGGACGATCAGATGACCCGGCTGACCCTGCCGCAGGCGATTGGCAGCCGTGGCGGCGTGATGCAGCGTATCCTGACCGGGCCGATTTTCAAAGAGCGCCTGCAACGCGCGTTCAATGACATGGCCTATGACGCGGCGGAACGGGCGGCACCTGCGGTGACCGATGCTGTGCGCACCATTGGCGTGGGTAATGCGCTGGCCCTGCTGCGGGGCAGCGATCCCATGGCCGCCACGGCATTTTTGCACGAACAGATGGGCAGCAGTCTGGTGGAAGTGATGGTGCCTGAATTTGGCGATGCCCTGCGCGTCAGCCGTGAACCGCTGGTGGGTGAAGTGCTGGCTGCGCTGACGGGAGTGGACGTGGGCAGTATTGCCAATGCGCTGGCGCTTGAGGCGGACAATGCGATTTTCCGGGCAATTGGTCGGGAAGAAGCAGCGATCCGTGCCGATCCGCGTTCTACCAACGATCCTGTGCTGATGGCAGCGTTCGGGTTGAAGTGAGCGGGCAGGTGTTGCGGGGGCATCGGGACACCTGACAAAGTGACTCCTGACATTGGCGTCCGCCTTGCCTATAGGCGTGGGGAATCATTTCCTCCCCAATCTGGAAGGCCAGACCCATGAAGTTCTTCGTCGACACCGCCGATACCGCCGAAATTGCGGATCTTGCCGCCACCGGCCTGCTGGATGGTGTGACCACCAATCCGACGCTGATTGCCAAGGCGGGAAAGGACTTCATCGAAGTGACCCGCGAAATCTGCGGTCTGGTCGATGGCCCGGTTTCGGCAGAAGTGGTGGCGCTGGACCACGAAGGCATGATGCGCGAAGCCGAAGTGCTGCGCAAAATCGCTGACAACGTGTGCATCAAGGTGCCGCTGACCATCGATGGTTTGAAGACCTGCAAGGCGCTGACCAGCGAAGGTACCAAGGTTAACGTAACGCTGTGCTTCTCGGCCAATCAGGCGCTGCTGGCGGCAAAGGCTGGCGCGACGTTCATTTCGCCCTTCGTTGGCCGCCATGACGACAATGGTTTCGATGGCATGGACCTGATCCGCGACATCCGCCTGATCTATGATAACTACGCTTATGAAACCGAAATCCTGGTGGCTTCGATCCGCCATGGCGTGCACGTTCTGGAAAGCGCGCGCATTGGTGCAGACGTGATTACTGCACCGCCTGCGGTCATCAAGGGCTTGTTCAAGCATGTGCTGACGGACAAGGGCATTGAAGGCTTCCTTGCCGATTGGGCAAAGACCGGCCAGAAGATCGTTTAAGTTTTGTATCGGGCCGACTGAGGCCCCCGCCTGCGCGGGGGCGCATCTTGGTCGGCCAAGTAGCGTTAAAGGCAGGCATTGGCTGACGAAACTCCCCTTGACCGCTTCCGTTCGGTGCTGACCGGCACCGCGCGGGCCATCTCGCTCGACCCTGAGGTTGAAGTGGCGTGGACGGCTGATGCGGCGGTGCAATCGGGCAGTTCGATGCGGGTGCCCATGCCGGGCCGCGCGCTTCCCGCCGATCAGGTGGCGCAGGCGCGCGGTGCGGCAGATTCGATGGCGCTGCGCCTGCGGCATCACAATGCCGCGCTGCATGGCCGCCATGCGCCCGGCGAAGCACTGGCTCGCGCCTGTTACGATGCGGTTGAACAGGTGCGGTATGAGGCGCTGGGCGCCAATGCCTATGCCGGGATGCGCGACAATCTGGATGCGGCGCTGACCATGCGCATGCTGTCCGACCCGATTGCGCGGGCCGTCAAGCCCGAAGAGGTGCCGCTGCCCAGCGCGTTGGCGCTGTTGCTGCGTGAAAAGCTGACCGGGCAGGAAGCCCCCGCTTCGGCGCAGGTTGGCATGGCCATGGTGCGGAGCTGGATTGAAAGCAAAGTTGGTGACGACTTTGAAGCGCTGGCGCTTTCGCTGGATAACCAGCGGGCGTTTCAGCAGCTTGCGCTGGATATGTTGCAGCATCTGGACCTGACGCAATCGGCCAGCGACCAGAACGAGGATACCGAAGAGGACGAGGGCGAGCAGGAAGAGGAGGACGGCGAGGAAGAGCCGAACGCCTCTGACGATCAGGAGCAGCAACCGTCTGAAATGGCGGGCGATACCAGCGAGGGCGACGAGGATTCGGACACCGAGCAGGAAATCGAACAGAACGACGATGCTGCCGATGCGGACATGGCGGACGAAGGCGAGGAAGGCATGTTGCCGACCCGGCCGAACCGGCCATGGACCGACCTGCCGGAGAATTTCGACTACAAAGCCTACACCGAACAGTTCGACGAGATCGTTGCCGCCACCGACCTGTGCGATGAAGATGAGCTGACCCGGTTGCGCGCCTACCTCGACATGCAACTGAAGGGTTTGCAGGGGGTGGTGACGCGGCTGGCGAACCGGTTGCAGCGCCGGTTGATGGCGCAGCAGAACCGGTCATGGGACTTCGATCAGGAAGAGGGACTGCTGGATGCTGCGCGTCTGGCGCGCGTGGTGATTTCGCCCGGCCATTCGCTGTCCTACAAGATTGAGCGTGATGTCGAGTTCAAGGACACCATCGTCACACTGCTGATCGACAATTCAGGTTCCATGCGCGGACGGCCGATTTCCATCGCGGCCATCAGCGCGGACATTCTGGCGCGCACGCTGGAGCGGTGCGGGGTGAAGACCGAAATTCTGGGCTTTACCACCCGCGCGTGGAAGGGCGGGCAGGCGCGGGAGGCATGGCTGGCAGGCGGAAAGCCAGCAGGACCGGGCCGTCTCAACGATTTACGCCACATTGTTTACAAGAAGGCTGATGAGCCGTGGCGTCGCGCGCGCAAGAACCTTGGCCTGATGATGCGCGAAGGTTTGCTGAAGGAAAACATCGACGGCGAAGCGTTGTTGTGGGCGCATAGCCGCCTGCTGGCACGGCCGGAAGATCGCCGCATCCTGATGGTCATTTCCGATGGCGCGCCGGTGGACGATTCGACGCTTTCCGTGAACAATGCGGGCTATCTGGAGCAGCACCTGCGCAAGGTGATCGACTGGATCGAAAAGCAGTCACCGGTCCAGCTGGTCGCCATCGGCATTGGCCATGACGTGACGCGGTATTACCGCCGTGCGGTGACGATCATGGATGCCGAACAGCTTGGTGGCACGATTATCGAACAATTGGCCGACCTGTTCGAGGATGAATAGCCGTCGCTTGACGATGGTGATTTAACCGTGCAGTTAAAGCGCCATGAGCCAGATGTCTGTTAGCGAAGCGGTTGTTTCTCGCCGTTCGGTCCGCCAGTTTTTGCCTGATGCGGTGCCGCGCGATGTGCTGGTACGGGTGCTGGAAAAGGCGCAGCGGGCGCCTTCTGGCGGGAACGTACAGCCGTGGAATGCCCATGTCCTGACGGGCGATCCGCTGGCGCGGCTGGTTGAGAGCGTGGCGCAGGTGATTCCTGAAGGGCGGGCTGCGCATTCGACGGAATATGAGATCTATCCGGCCGTTCTGGATGGCGCTTATGAAGCGCGCCGGTTTGGTGTGGGCGAGGCGATGTATGCTGCGCTTGGCATTGGGCGTGAGGACAAGCGCGGGCGGCTTTTGCAGTTCATGCAGAATTTCAGGGCGTTTGATGCGCCGGTGCTGCTGCTGCTGGTTCACACTCCGCGTTACATGGGGCCGCCGCAGTGGTCGGACATGGGCATGTGGCTGCAAACGGTGATGCTGCTGCTGCGTGAAGAGGGGCTGGATTCCTGCGCGCAGGAAGCATGGGCGGTTTACCAGAAGCAGGTGCGCGACTGTGTGGCGATCCCTGACGATCATGTGTTCTTCTGCGGGTTGGCCATTGGACGGCGCGACCCTGAGGTTCCGGTCAACAGTTTTGATGTGCCGCGTGCGCCACTGGATGAGGCGATCACGTTTGAGGGGTTCTGAAACCGCACGCTGAAGGCGGTATCATCCCTTTTGCAAAATGCTGGCCCTGACGTCGGCATTGTCATTGGCAGGGGCGCGGCAAAGCGCTTATGCTGTGCGCAACAGCATAAGCATTTTCGGGCATCGCAGCATATTCTGGATATCGTCACAGGCCGCGATGCCTGTGGCGATGTAGGGGCAATCCGGTCTGGCAAACCGGCTGCAGGGACTGGCTGTGAAAGTGATGGGCGGAACGGGGGAAATGACAGATGCCGGATAGTCGGCGCGCAGCGGCGGAAAGCCCGCGCGAACTGGGCCAATTGGCGCGGCGCAACTTTACGCAACTGGGTTGGCAACGGGCGCTGGTAGCCGCGGTCCTGCTGGCCATTGCCACCTTCATTGCGTTCTACAGCTGGCGCCTGCCGCTGCTGCGCGATGCCGAGGCGGCGCTGTATGACATTCGCGCCGCCAACTTTGCCCCGCCGACCGACACTGACAAGCGGGTGACGCTGGTGGTCTATACCGCCGACACCAACCGCGCGACCGGCCAGATATCTCCGGTGGACCGCACGATTCTGGCCAAGGCATTGCAGCAGATCGACCAGCTTGGGGCCAAGGGCGTCGGCATCGACGTGCTGTTCGACAGCCCGCAGGACGATGATGATGCGCTGCGTGCCTCGCTCAAGGCGATGAACACGCCGGTATATCTGGCCTTTGCCGACAATCGCACCAATCCTGAAGCCATCACCTATGAACAGGAGCAGGATCTCAAGGCGTTCATGGCCAGCGTGCAGACCGACAAGGTGAAGCCAGCATCGATCCTGCTGGAAACCGACGCCGATGGCGTGGCTCGCCGGTGGCCGCGCCAATATGCCGGATTGCCGCCACTGCTGTCGCTGTCGCTGACCAATGGCGGGCCAGATGCCGATGGCCGCTTTGCCAGCTATACCGGGCCGATCCGCTATCGCGTGCCCACGGCCAGCGACCGACCGGTGTTTGACAAGATTCCGATAGATCTGCTGGCCGATCCTGAAACCGCGCCATTGGTGTCCGATGCGGTGAAGGGCCGTTACGTGCTGATCGGTGGCGATTTTTCCGACTTTGACCAGTTCGATACGCCGTTTACCCGCACCGGCAATCCGGTGACCGGGGAAACGCGCATGATCGGCGTGGAAGTGCATGCGTCGATGCTGGCGCAGTTGCTGGACAAGGCGTGGAAAGCGCCGCCGCCCGTGGCCCTGAAAGTGCTGGCAGCATTGCTGGCGGTGGCCCTGGGCGCGGCGACGGCCATGACCCAGGCGCGGACTTGGGTGCTGGCGCTGGCGGTGGTGGCGCAGTTCGCGCTGTTTCTGGCTGTTCCGTTTCTGGTGGAGCGCGCAGGTTATGACACGCTGGACCTGCCGGCAACGGGCTGGCTGATCGGCTGGGTGGTGGCCTTTACCGCGATCAGTTCGGTCCTGCGGGCGATCAACGCGGCGCAGCGCGAATTTGCGCAAGGGGCACTGGGCAAATACCTGCCACGTTCGGTTGCCACCGAAATCATGCGCAATCCTGACCGACTTTCGCTGCATGGCGAAAAGCGCGAAATCTTCTGCCTGTTCAGCGATCTGGAAGGCTTTACCAAGCTGACCCACGCGGTGGAGCCGGAAATGATCGCGCGGTTGCTGAACGATTATCTGGACAGGTTGAGCGCGGTGGTGCTGCAGTATGGTGGCACGCTGGACAAGTTTGTCGGTGATGCGGTGGTGGCGTTCTGGGGCGCGCCGATTGCCTATCCCGATGATGGCGAGCGCGCGGTAAAGGCCGCTTATGCCATGTATCTGGCGGGTGAAGAGTTCCGCAAGGCGGTGCCTGAAGGCGTACCGAAGATTGGCCGCACCCGTGTTGGCCTGCATTATGGCGATGCAGTGGTCGGCAATTTCGGCGGGGAAGGCCGCATCCAATATACGGCGCTTGGCGATGCGATGAACACGGCGGCGCGACTGGAAGGTGCGAACAAGCCGCTGGACACCAAGGTGCTGGTCAGCCGCGAGGCGGTGGATCGGTCTGGGCTGGACTGGTTCAGGCCGATGGGTTCGGTTACCCTGCGCGGGCGCAGGACCCCGGTAGAAATTTTTGAACCCGTGCCCGATATGCCGCCCGAACAGAGACTACTGGCGGTTGAGGCTGTCAGCGCGCATTTAGCGGGTGAGGCGGATCGTGTGCAGGCACTCACAGACAAAGTGCTCGAATCGGCGCATGAGGATGAGGCGATGATGAACCTGATCCAGCGATTGCGGCAGACGCATAAGGGAGAGAGTTATGTTCTGGGGTAATGGCAAGGCCATGCGAGCCGTTCTGGCCGGAACAGCGGCGGTTTGCGCTGTGGTGATGGCGGGAACGGCGGCGGCCCAGTCGGTGGTTGTCCGTTCCACCGGGCCTTCGGCGACGACATATCCGCAGGGCAAGAAATTGCCTGCCAACACATCTGTCGTGCTGAAAGCGGGCGATCATGTGACCGTGCTGGACAAGGCAGGCACGCGGGTTCTTTCAGGACCGGGCACTTTTGCGCTGAACGGCACGGTGAACCGCGATCAGTCAGGCGGCACCGCGCTTGCTGCGATGATGACGCGCGGCACCACGGCGCGCACCCGCACCGGGGCTGTGCGCGGCGCGGTTTCGGGCACCCCGGTGGCAGCGCCAGCCGGACCGGACAACGTGTGGTATGTCGATGTCAGCAAGGGCGGGACATATTGCATTGCCGATCCTGCAACGCTGGTGCTGTGGCGCCCGGACAAGACCGGCGAAGGCACCGGCAAGCTGCTGTCGCAGGATGGCAGCACGGTGGATGTCACATGGCGGGCCGGCAGTGCGCTGAAAGTGTGGCCTGCAGCATCGGTGCCGCTGGTCGATGGGCAGACTTATACCTTCAGCAATGCTGTGGGAAAGCCGGTGAAGATCAGGACGATGCTGTTGGGCAGCGTGCCGGTGGACGAGATCGAGGTGGCAGGCGCTATGGCTGACAAGGGCTGCAACGCACAGCTTGATCTTCTGGCCACACTGGCAACACCGGATGCAGGAGGCGGTCAGTGATGGTCGGCAAAAACATGAGGCGAAAGGCTTTGATCGCTGCTGCCGTGGTATTGGGCCTTGGCGTTTCGGCGCAGGCGATGGCGCAGGCCGTAGTGGTGCGGTCGACTGGTCCGTCAGCAGTGAACTATCCCAAGGGCAAGCGGCTGGCAGCCAATGTTCCGGTTACGCTGAAA
The DNA here is from genome assembly GCF_026672515.1 of Novosphingobium sp. SL115. Taxonomy (GTDB): domain Bacteria; phylum Pseudomonadota; class Alphaproteobacteria; order Sphingomonadales; family Sphingomonadaceae; genus Novosphingobium. The sequence goes on from NZ_JAPPRG010000002.1 coordinate 1,800,934, forward strand.
GCGGGCGATGTGGTGACTGTGCTGGACAAGGCGGGCACCCGTATTCTGCGCGGGGCGGGCACGTTTGCCCTCGATGGTATGGTCAATCGTGACCGGGCGGCGGCAGCGCTCTTGGCGCGTTCGCTCAGCAATCCGGCATCGGTCAGGGCGGGCGCGGTGCGTGGTGCAGGCGATACGTCGGGCGAAAACGTGCTCCCTGTCAGCATCTGGTTGGCCGATACCGAGCAGGGCGGCAATGTCTGCGTGCCGCGTGGCAGCGACATTTACCTGTGGCGGGCCAAAGCGCAGGCGCGCAGTTTTACCTGGCTGACCGAATCCGCGGGTGGCGAAATGGTGCGCATGCAGTGGCCGCCGAAGACGGTCGGCATCGCCTGGCCCAAGACCATGTTGGCCCCGCAGGAAGGCCGCGTCTATCGGATCTATGACGAAACGACGCCGGACAAGGCGGCGGAATTCCAGATCGTGATGCTGGAACCCGATGCGGTGCCTGCCGATGCGGCTTCGCTGGGAACTGTGCTGCTGGACAATGGCTGCAAGGCGCAGTTTGATTGGCTGGCAGCAGCGCTGGAAGAAGATGAAGCGGCTGCATCGCCTGCGCCATAAAGTGCCTGCGCCACAAAGTGACTGCGCGCGCAATCGTTGCGAATGACTTGACCAGAAGCGGGCGCGCGGGGCAAGGGCTTGGGCGATGTCCTACGCCTCCGCTTCGCTCAAGCTGTTCAACAGCCTGACCCGCCAGATCGAACAGTTTCAGCCGGTCCATGATGGCGAGGCGCGGGTCTATTCCTGCGGGCCGACGGTTTATAACTACCCGCACATCGGCAATATGCGCGCCTATGTCTTTGCCGACATTCTGGGGCGCACACTGTCGTTCAAAGACTACAAGCTCACGCATGTCATTAACATCACCGACGTTGGGCATCTGACCGACGATGCGGATGATGGTGAGGACAAGATGGAGAAGATTGCGCGGACTGCGGCCAAGTCCATCTGGGACATCGCACAGCACTATACCCAGGCGTACTGGGAAGACATCAAGGCGCTGAACATCCGCCAGCCTGCGCGCTGGACGATTGCCACCGAATATGTGCCGCAGATGATTCAGTTTGCCGAGAAGATTGCGGACAGGCACTGCTACGAACTCGATAGCGGATTGTATTTCGATGTTTCGACCGTCGCGGACTACGGGCGTCTGGCGCGCGCCCAGACCGAAGACGGCGAGGGCCGGATCGAAGCCGTTGAAGGCAAGCGCAACGCGGCGGACTTCGCCATCTGGCGGAAGACGCCAGCGGGCGAGAAGCGGCAGATGGAGTGGGATTCGCCGTGGGGGAAGGGCGCGCCGGGCTGGCATCTGGAATGCTCGGTCATGTCGGGCGAAGTGCTGGGCTTTCCGTTCGATATCCACACCGGCGGGATCGACCACCGCGAAATCCACCATCCCAACGAGATCGCGCAGAACCAAGCCTTCTGCTGCGCTGGAGGGCTGGACCTGCCCGCCAATTCCGGCGCGCGGGTGTGGATGCACAACAACTTTCTGGTCGAACGCAGCGGCAAGATGAGCAAGTCGTCGGGCGAGTTCCTGCGGCTGCAACTGCTGATCGACAAGGGCTACCACCCGCTGGCCTACCGTATGATGTGCTTGCAGGCGCATTACCGGTCTGAGCTTGAGTTTTCGTGGGATGGGCTGGCAGCGGCCCTGACGCGGTTGAAGCGCATTCTGATTGCTGTCGGCCAGTTGAAGGAGCGTGCAGGTAATGCGCAGGCGCAGCCCGGCGCTCGGTTCGCGCCATTTATCGAACGCTTCGATGCGGCAATTTCGGATGACCTCAACACCGCTGTCGCATTGACCGTGTTTGAAGAAGTGCTGGCTTTGAAGAAGGTGGACCCTTCTGAAAAGCTGGCTGCGCTTGGCCTGATGGATGGTGTTCTGGGGCTTGGCTTGCTGGAGCTTGATCGCAAGGACTTACGCTTGCGGCCCAAGGGCGTCGAGGTGGAAGAGTCAGAAATCGAAGCCGCGCTGGAAGCCCGCAAGGCAGCGCGTGCTGAAAAGGACTTTGCCCGTTCCGATGCCCTGCGCGACGAGCTTGCCGCCAAGGGCGTCGAGGTGATGGACGGTGATCCGCTCGGCTGGGAATGGAAGCTGGGTTAAGCGGGTTTCATTCTGAAACTATTGCTCTAGGCTGTCCCAAAACAACGGGAGAGGCTGGCCGCGATGACTGTGCTTGTAATGAATGCAATGGCCGCGCCGCTGATTGAGCCACATCTGCCCGACTGGATCGAACCGCGCTGGTTTCGCTCCACAGAGGAACTGTTGGCGCTGGCGCCTGAGGCAGAGATCGGCTGGTTTGACCTGAACCAGAAGGAGCCGATGGCGCAGGCGGTGCGGCGGGCGACGAAGCTGAAATGGCTCAATTCTATCTATGCGGGTGTCGATGGGATGCCGCTGGACGTGATGGCGCAGCGCGGTGTGGTTTACACTAACGGCGTGGGCATCAATGCCATTACCATTGCCGAATACGTTGTCATGGCGATGCTCACCGTCGCCAAGGGATACCGTGAAGTCGTCCGCGCGCAGGAACGCCACGAATGGCTGACCGATTCTCCCGGCAAAGTGGAACTTTACGGCAGTCGGGCGCTGATTATCGGATATGGCGCCATCGGCCAGCGGGTGGAGCGGCTGTTGCAGGGCTTCGACGTGGCGGTAACCAAGGTGCGTCGGTCGGGTGGTGACGGGGCGCTGGGGCCGGATGAATGGCGGGCGAAGCTTGGCTGCTTTGACTGGGTGATTCTAGCTGTGCCTGCCACCGCTGAAACCGATGGCATGATAGGTGTTGCGGAACTGGCCGCGATGAAGCCCACAGCCACGCTTATCAATGTGGCGCGGGGTAGCGTGGTGGATCAGGATGCGCTTGTGACCGCACTGCGGGCGGGCTGTCCGGGGCAGGCATTTCTGGATGTCACCACGCCCGAACCTTTGCCAGCCGATCATTCGCTGTGGAGCCTGCCCAACGCCCATATCACCATGCATCTGTCGGGCCGGGCACAGACTTTGATGTTCCAGCGGTCGGTTGAGCGTTTTCTTGAGAACCTGGGGCGTTTTCAGCGTGGAGAACCGCTGGAGCCGCAGGTGGATCTTTCGCTGGGGTATTGAGGGTGTTTCCGGGTGACACCCGGCACCCGGTTTGATAGCCCTTGCGCAAAGGGGCCGGTGCGGGGGCAAAAAGACACGCACGCAAGCCAAGGCCCTGTTGCGGTCGCATCCATGTTGGGGAGGGAAGCGCAGCAGCGCCCTGCGCGCTTCCTATGATGGAGCGACGTATAATGGCCGAAGGAACAAAAGCTTCCGACCTGTTCATCCAGTGCCTTGAAGAAGAGGGCTGCGAATATATCTTCGGTGTGCCGGGCGAGGAAAATCTCGATTTTCTCGACTCGCTGTCCCGTTCGGACAAGATCAGGCTGATCCTGACCCGGCATGAACAGGGGGCGGGCTTCATGGCCGCCACATATGGCCGCCACACTGGCAAGACCGGCGTGTGCATCGCCACGCTGGGGCCGGGAGCAACCAACTTTGTCACGGCCGCCGCCTATGCCACGCTGGGTGGCATGCCGATCCTGATGATTACCGGGCAGAAGCCGATCAAGAAATCGAAGCAGGGCCGCTTTCAGATCCTTGATGTCGTGTCGATGATGCAGCCGATCACCAAGTTCACGCATCAGATGCAGTCATCCGACAACATCCCCAGCCGTGTGCGTGAAGCCTATCGTCTGGCTGAAGAGGAAAAGCCGGGTGCGACGCATATCGAACTGCCCGAAGACATTGCCGACGAACACACCACATCGGTTCCGCTCAAGCGCAGCCTTGTACGCCGCCCCAATGCTGATGCCAAATCCGTCACACAGGCGATTGAGGCCTTGCAGGGTGCAAAAGCACCGGTGCTGGTGATTGGCGCGGGGGCCAACCGCAAGATGACCGGCAAGATGCTGCTGGAATTTGTCGAGAAGACGGGCATTCCGTTCCTGACAACGCAGCTTGGCAAGGGTGTGATTGATGAGCGCCACCCCAAGTTTCTGGGGTGTGCTGCGCTGTCTGCCGGAGATTTCGTCCACCGTGCGGTGGAAGATGCCGATATCATCATTAACGTCGGGCATGACGTGATTGAAAAGCCGCCGTTCTTTATGCGCGAAGGCGGAACGCCGGTGATTCATGTTTCGACCAAGACGGCCGAAGTCGATCCGGTTTACTTCCCCAGCATCGAGGTGATCGGCGATATTGCCAATGCGGTGTGGCAAATGAAGGAGGCCATCACGCCCAATCCGGCGTGGAATTTCGATCATATGCTGGCCTATCGCGCGGCTGAAGTGGCGCACACGGCGCCGCTGGCGGCGGACACGCGGTTCCCGGTGTTTCCGCCGCATCTGGTGCAGCAGGTGCGCGATTGTCTGCCCGAAGATGCGATCATCTGTCTGGATAACGGCGTCTATAAAATCTGGTTCGCGCGTGGTTACACCGCCTACAAGCCCAACACCGTGCTGCTGGACAATGCACTGGCGACGATGGGCGCCGGCCTGCCATCTGCGATGATGAGCGCGATGTTGTATCCTGACCGCAAGGTCATGGCGATCTGCGGCGATGGCGGCTTCATGATGAACAGTCAGGAGATGGAAACCGCTGTCCGGTTGGGCCTGAACCTGACGGTGCTGATCCTGAACGACAGTGCCTATGGCATGATCCGCTGGAAGCAGGCGAACATGGGGTTTGCGGACTTTGGGTTGACCTACAACAACCCCGATTTCGTGAAATATGCCGAGAGTTATGGGGCGAGTGGCTATCGCGTGGAAAGCACCGATCACTTGCGCGAATTGCTGGCCCATTGCCGCGATACGCCCGGTGTCCATCTGATCGATTGTCCGGTGGACTATTCGGAGAACGATCAGATTTTGAACAAGGACATCAAGGAACTGTCCAAGGCGCTTTAGCGTTCGATTGTCCCCCTCCCGTCTGCGGGAGGGGCCAGGGGAGGGCGCGTTTTCCCTCCGTCAGATCAACCCATACCCCTTCCGTTATCGGTAGGGGGGAGTTCTGCCCGATGGCCCAGCTTAAAGACGTCTATCCGCTGTATCTCAACAACAAAGCGGTCCAGCCCAACACCGATCTTGCAGTGACCGACAAGTTCACCGGCGAAGTGGCGTTCCGCACCGCGCTGGCCACGCCCGACGTGATTGAGGAGGCGATTGCCGGTGCCGTGCGTGCGACTGAGCCGATGGCGCGTCTTGCCAGCTATGAAAAGCGTGACGTGCTGGACCATTGCGTGCGCCGCTTTGGCGAACGCAAGGATGAACTAGCCTATGCCCTGTGCATCGAAGCGGGCAAGCCGATTGCCGATTCCGAAGGCGAAGTGGGCCGCCTGATCGATACGTTTCGCATTGCTGCCGAAGAGGCCACGCGCAACTATGGTGAAATCCAGCCGTTGGATGTTTCACCGCGTGCCAAAGGGTATATGGGCATGTGGAAGCGCGTGCCGATTGGCCCGTGCAGCTTCATCAGTCCATTCAACTTTCCGCTGAACCTTGCCGCGCACAAGATTGCGCCCGCGATTGCAGTCGGTTGCCCCTTTGTGATGAAGCCCGCTTCGATGACGCCGCTGGGCGCGATCATCATGGGCGAAGTGCTGGCCGAATGCGATATTCTGCCAGAAGGCGCGTTTTCGATCCTGCCTGCCAGCCGCGATGGTGCCGACCTGTTCACCACCGATGACCGGTTGAAGCTGCTGTCTTTCACCGGATCGCCCGGCGTGGGCTGGGATCTGAAGGCCAAGGCGGGCAAGAAGAAGGTCGTGCTGGAACTGGGCGGCAATGCTGCCGTGGTGGTCGATAAGGATGCCGATCTTGAGCATGCGCTCGCCCGCATCGTCTTTGGCGGATATTACCAGTCGGGCCAGTCGTGCATCCACGTACAGCGCGTCATCATTCACGCCGACATTTATGACACGTTCCGCGATATGCTGACCGCAAAGGTCAGGGAATTGAAGTCTGGCGATCCCAAGCAGCGCGAAACCTTCATCGGTCCGATGATCTCGGCCAAGGAAGCCCAGCGGCTCAAGACTTGGATCGATGCTGCGGTTGCGGGCGGGGCAACGCTGCTGGCGGGCGGAGGCTGTGAAGGCAACATGCTGGAAGCCGCGCTGCTGGAAGGTTGTTCGCGCGATATGGACGTTTATACCGAAGAAGCGTTCGGTCCGGTCGTCATCCTGTCGAAGTTCACCGATTGGGATGCAGCGCTGGATGAGGTGAACGACAGCAAGTTCGGCCTTCAGGCTGGCCTGTTCACATCCGATCTGCACAAGGTGATGGATGCTTGGGACCGGCTGGATGTGGGCGGGATTGTCGTCAACGACGTGTCGTCCTATCGCGTGGACAACATGCCTTATGGCGGGGTCAAGGATTCGGGCCTTGGCCGCGAAGGCATCCGCTTTGCGATGGAAGACATGACCGAAATCCGCAACATGGTGATCCGCCGCCAGTAGTTTTGGCAGTAGTTTGGGTAGAGAACCTGTGGATCAGCAGGGGCTGGGTCAACTTAATCGCACCTTGGCGTTCATAGTCACTTGAACCAGAGGGGTGGAGTGGCCTAGTCTCCTGCAAAAGGGGGTCGCATTGCAGCACTTCCGTGATGTGCATTGCACAGGGCAACAGCCTGGCGATGTGCGGACCGGCAAGGATACGGGGCAATGCTGGACAAATTCGGGGTAATCCGGTGGCTTGCGGCCATGTGCCGCATAACGCCGCACCTTCGCACGGTGCGGCGGGCAAGCTCGCGCTCAGGCGCTTTGGCAATCGCGGCATGTCTTGCGATGGCCGGAGGCGCGTTGGGCGCGTCGTCGCTTGTTTCGCCCGCAGCCGTGCAGGCGCAGGGCACCGGGGGAACCTTGCGCGCCCATGTTGGTGTTGCCTCGTGCGCGGGATCCACCTGTCATGGCCGCAGCGTGGCCGATGGCGCGGTGGTGCGGCAGGATGAACTGCTGCGCTGGCAGGAAGAATCATCACCAACAGGCGCGCACAGCCGCGCATGGCGTGTGGTGCAGGAGCCCCGCGGACAGGCCATCGTGCGTCGCATGGGCCTTGATGCGGCAGGTGCGCAGCGCGAATGTGCGGGCTGCCACGCTTCGCCGGGGGCCGCTCGCGCTTCGGATGGGGTTGATTGCGAAGCCTGTCACGGTGCGTCAGGCGGCTGGCTTTCCACCCACTATACCGTCGGTGCCAGCCATGCCCGCAACGTGGCGCAAGGCATGACTGACCTTACCAGCCCGCGCGTGAAAGCGCAGATCTGCCTTGATTGTCACTTCTCCGGCGATGCCAAGGGCCAGTTCATAGCGCACCGCATCATGGCGGCAGGGCATCCGCGCATCTCGTTCGAGCTCGACCTTTTTACCACTCTGCAGCAGCATCACGACGAAGACGCAGACTATGTTCAGCGTAAGGGCGGCAAGTCCAATTCGATGCGGATGTGGGCGGTGGGGCAGGCTGAAGCGGTCAAGCGCAGCCTTGAACTGTTCAGCCAGCCGACCCGTGCGGTGGATGGGCTATTCCCTGAATTCACCTTCTACGACTGCCATTCGTGCCACCGCCGCATCTATGACGATGAGGAGGGCAAGGTGAGCGCAGTGCGCAATCCGGGGCGCCCAATCCCGCTGGGCACGCCGCCGTATAACGACGAAAACATGATTATGCTGCTGGCAGCGGCAAAGGTTGTGGCCCCAGACGCAGCGGCAACATTCGACGCTCGTGCGAAGGCATTTCATCGGGCAATGCTTGCCAACCGGGCAGAAACGGTGGCTGCGGCGCAGGCTTTGCGCCAGTCTGCTGATGCCTTGTCCGTGCGCTTTGCCGGGGCGGCGTTCACTCGCGAACAGACTTTTGCGATCATGGATTCCATCGCCAGTGAGGCTATTGGCGAGCGTTTCACCGATTACGAAGGCGCAGTGCAATCGGTCATGGCGGTGGATACGCTGCTGAATGGTCTGGTCAATCAGGGCATGATTGCTCCTGCTTCGGCTGGCGGACTGCGGGTGCAGATCAATCAGGCCTATGCCGCCGTGCGTGACCCTAACGGGTTCCAGCCGCTCGCTTTCCGCCGCGCTTTGGGCAGCGCGGTCCGTTCTATCCGGGGGCTGCGCTGATGCGTTTGCCATTGGCTCTCCGGCAGGGCACCGCCGCTACACTGGCTCTCTCACTCGCGCTTTCTGGGTGTGGCGGCGGTGATTCCTCGTCCGGCGAAACATTTGCGCCAACGCCGACACCAACTTCCAGTTCACGATTTTTTGCCGATCCGGCATCCGAAGCGCTGACCACAGCCGAGGTGCAGCAGATCATCGCGCAGGCCGTCGGCGAGGCGCGGGCGCTGAACTATCCGGCAATCATCGCGGTGGTGGATCGCGTCGGCAACGTGCTGGCGGTTTTCCGCATGAACGGCGCGGCCACGCGTATGTTTACCAGCCAACGCACGGCGACGGGCGAAATTTCCCCGCGTGAGGTTGATGCGCAAGGGCTTGAGGTTGAGGCGACGATGGGTGCCATCGCCAAAGCTGTGACGGGGGCCTACCTTTCATCCAGCGGCAACGCTTTTTCCACCCGCACGGCCAGTATGATCGTGCAGGAACATTTTCCACCTGCACCCAACACGCCGGGGCTTGAGGCCGGTCCGCTGTTCGGGGTGCAGTTCAGCCAACTCCCCTGTTCCGATCTCAACGCCCGTTTTGCCACGGGCAATGCCGGTACAGGGGCGTTTATCGGGCCAAAGCGCTCTCCACTGGGGCTTGCTGCCGATCCTGGCGGGCTGCCGCTTTACAAGAACGGCGTGGTCGTGGGCGGTATCGGCGTCATGGCCGATGGCGATTACGGCTTTGATCCCGATGTCACTAATGTTGATGGCGATCCTGAAGAGTTCATGGCGCTGGCCGGGATTCAGGGTTTTGCTCCTGCTGCAGATATCCGCGCGGACCGGATTACGGTTGATGGTTCGACCCTGCGTTTTGCCGATGCGCGCGAAGAAGGCCTGCATCCCCTGCAAACCAGCTTTGCCGCGATCAACAACGTGGTGGGCACGCTGATTCCGGTGCGCGGTTATTTTGATGGCACTGCGGTTGTCGCGGGTACGCCTTATGGCACCGAAGCCAGCGGCATCCGCCGGGCGACGACGGCAGAATTTTCGTTGGCCGATGCTTATGTCCTGACCAATGGCGCAGGCGCGGGCCGCTATCCGGTAAAGGCAGGCACCGATGCCGCTGCCGTTGGCACAGCGCTTTCGTCTGCCGAAGTGCGCGCGGTTTTGGAAGAGGCGTTCACAATCATGACGCGCGCGCGCGCGCAAATCCGCCGTCCGCTGGACAGCAGGGCGCAAGTGTCGATTTCTGTCGTCGACACGTATGGTGAAGTGCTGGGCCTTGTGCGCGGTCCTGATGCGCCGATCTTTGGCATCGACGTGTCTTTGCAAAAAGCGCGCACCGCAGCATTCTTTTCAAACCCGGTAGCCGCGCAGCAACTGCTTGATGATACCGATGCCGAAGTGCCCGCTTTTGTTCAGAGAGCACGTGATTTTCTGGGCGATCAGACGGCGCTGACCGGGGCCAAGGCTTTTGCCGACCGGTCCGGTGGCAACCTTTCGCGTCCATTTTTCCCGGATGGCGAAGTGGGCCGCCCGAACGGCCCGCTTTCGCGCCCGATCACCGATTTCAGCCCCTTTGCCACCGGTTTGCAGATCGCGCTGGTCAAGGCGAACCTGCTTCAACACGCCGTCTTCGTGGAAAACCGCTTGAATGCGCGCGACGTGGTGCAGACCTGCACTGCCGTTCCCGACGCGCCAACCGGCAAGAAGCGCCTTGCCAACGGTATCCAGATCTTCCCCGGTTCGGTCCCAATCTATCGCGGCAACCGGCTGGTGGGTGCCATCGGCATTTCGGGCGACGGTATCGATCAGGATGACATGATCGCTTTCCTTGGCGCGCATAACGGTGGCGCAAAGGTGGGCGGAGTTGGCAATGCGCCCAAAGACATGCGTGCGGACACCATCGTGGTGCCCGTGGGGCAGGGGGTGCGGTTGCGCTATGTGAACTGCCCGTTCGCGCCATTTCTGGATACCAGCGAACAAAACGTCTGCGAGGGCAAATGATGCATCAGGCCATCGCCCTTGTCGCGCCGATGCTGGGTATTTCCCAGCCTGCTCCAGCACTGCCGGTTCATTTGTTCGTGCGGTTGGATGATGCGGCACCGGGCGCTCTGGCTCCGCAAGAAGCCACGTCCCCGCAGGCCGATACCGCATCACAAACCACGCCCGCCAACACCACGGCAATGCCCGGCGGCGAAACCGAAGCCGACGGTGCGCTGATCGATGGTCGTCGTCGCCCCGGCTTCAACAAGCAGCTACCCGACCGGATCGATCAGGATAATCCCGGTGCGGTGGGTGCCCCGCCGCCCGAAGCGTTCTACGACAAATATGATGGCGACGGCCCTATTGGTGACCTTGGCCTTGAAGTGGCTTTGCCCGATCGCTGGCGCATCATGTCCTCGCTGTGCCCGCAAAAGGATGCGGCCACGGGCAAAAAGGACCGTGCGCTTTACACCCTGTTTCCGCGCCTTGAATATGTCTGCCATTCAAAGCTTGATCCGTTCCATCACAGCCTGCTGAAGGGCGACATTCCGCTGGCGCGCGGCAAACGGCCCGGCTTTCTGAAGGGGGACGACTGGTTCCTGATCGCCAGCGTGGTGTCCGATACCGTGGTGGAACCGCGCAGCTTCCCGATCCCTGTCGGCAATCAGACGACGACCAATCCCAACGCCATCGATACGTTCGGTCACAGCAACAGCCTTGTCCTGTCGCAGACTTTCATCGCGGGGATTTCGCTGTTGAAGGGTATGACCGCATACAAGCCGCCTGCGGTTGAATATCGCATCGCGATTGCAGCCAACCTCAACCACGTTCAGGTGCCCGAACGGCGTGTGCTGTTTGTTGAACCGTCAAAGGGGACGCGCCGCACCGATGGCTTTATTGGCCTGCAGGAAGCCTTTGTCGATTACCACATCGGAAAGTTTGATACGAAACGCTACGATTTCATCAGCTTGCGTGGCGGTATCCAGCCGATGCAATCGGATTTTCGCGGGTTTCTGTTCAACGACAACCAGTTGGGGGTGCGCCTTTTCGGCAATCGTGACAACAACCGTTTCCAGTTCAACCTTGCGGCGTTCTGGCGGCTGGAAAAGGAAACCAATTCCGGCCTGAACGATGTCAGCCGCGCCCCCCGCAACGACTGGGTGTTCATGGCCAATCTCTACCGGCAGGATTTCCCTGTGGTGGGCCTGACCAGCCAAGTTTCCGTGACCTATAACATGAACCGTGAGCGCAACGAGATTGCGGTCGATACCAACGGTTTCCCGGTACGCCCGGCTCTGTTGGGCGATTTGCGCGGGCGTGAATATGACGTGGTCTATCTGGGTTATGCCGCCGATGGCCGCATCGGGCGACTGAATCTGACCGGGCAACTCTATGCCGCACTGGGGGAAGACCGGAACAACTTCCTCACCAGCCGCCCGGCTGAAATCAAGGCTTTCATGGCCGCTGCTGAACTCAGCTATGACATCGACTGGACGCGCATCCGCTTGTCTGGCCTGTGGGCCAGTGGCGACAGCGACCCGTATGACAAGATTGAAGGCGGGTTCGACGCGATTTTTGAAAACCCGCAGTTTGCAGGGGCGGATACCAGCTACTGGATTCGCCAGACCATCCCGTTTGCAGGGGGAGGCCGTGCGGTGTCGGTCAATGGCCGCAACGGTATTCTCAACTCGCTGCGTTCGTCCAAGGAACAGGGCCAGTCAAACTTCACCAATCCCGGCACCATGCTGCTCGGGGTTGGCACTGATTTCGACCTGACGCCCACGGTGCGGGTGTCGACCAATGTGAACCACCTGTGGTTCCAGAATACCAAGGTGCTGCAAGTGCTGCGCAACGAAGGATCCATCCCGCGTGACATTGGCTGGGATGCTTCGGTTTCCGCGATCTGGCGGCCCAATGCCTCGCAAAACCTCGTGTTCCGGCTGTCGGGCGCCGTGCTTGAACCGGGCGGAGGGTTTGACGATCTGTTTGCCCAGCAGGGCAAGGCGCGCCGTTTCTATTCCATCCTCGCCAACGCGACACTGGCCTTCTGATGACCCAGCCCATAATCCATACGCGCCGCAATCGCACAACGCCGCTGGCATGGCTGATGGCGGCATTCGCCGTGCTGCTGGTACCCAGCGCACTTTATGCGGCGGGCGAGGAGCCAGCGCAAAAAGTGACGCACACCCGCGCGCCTGCTGCGCCGCGTGGACAACCGGGCGAAACGGCAGAAGAACAGTGGGCCTATGTCGACCGGCAGAATGCAGGTTGCGTAAGCTGCCACACGCAAAGCGACCATCGCACCATGCACGCCAGTCCGGCAGTTGTGCTGTCCTGCACAGATTGTCATGGCGGTAATACCAAGGTCGTGGCGGACCGTTCATGGAACCGAAATTCCATGGAATACGTGGGCGCGCTGAAAGACGCTCACGTCCTGCCTAAATACCCGGTTGCGTGGGGCTGGCCGTCGTCGGCCAATCCGCAGCGGTCCTATGCCCTGCTGGCCAAGGAAAGCCCGGAGTTCATCCGCTTCGTCAACCCGTCTGACTACCGTGTGGCACGCGATTCCTGCGGGGCCTGCCACATGTCGATTATCGAGGCCTCAGAACGCTCGCTCATGACGACGGGGGCGATGTTGTGGGGCGGCGCGGCGTATAACAACGGCATCGTTCCGTTCAAAAATTACATGTTCGGTGAAAGCTTTACCCGGAAGGGAGAGCCGGCGCTGCTCAAATCCGGGTCAAAGGAAATCGGCGCTGACGGCAAGCCGATGTGGGGTACGGTCACGCCGAAGGAAAAGGCGCGTGGGGCGCTGCCGGTAATGTATCCGCTGCCCAAATGGCACACGATCCCGCCGGGGGATGTGTTCCGTGTGTTCGAAGATGGTGGTCGCACCATCAACCCGCAGTTCCCCGAAATCGGCCTGCCCAATTCCACGGGTCTGATCCAGCGACTTGACGAACCGGGACGGCCTGACCTCAAGCAGTCGAACCGTGGGCCGGCAACCGGTTTACGCGTTGCCATTCCGGTGCTGAACATCCACAAGACGCGCCTGAACGACCCCTTCCTGTACCAGATGGGCACCAACGATCAGCCGGGCGATTACCGTTCATCGGGCTGCGCCTCGTGTCACGTCATCTATGCCAACGACCGCGAACCGCGCCACAGCCTCAACTTTGGCAAATGTGGGCGCGATGGTCAGACGGTGACTGCCGATCCCACAATCAGCACTTTGCGCGAAGGCCAGCACCGCAAGGGGGGCTATGGCAGCTATGACGCTGAAAAGCAGGAACATCACGACAAGGTGCGTGGCACTGTTCTGGGCGGAAAGGGCGCCTATCTGCGCGGCGATTCCTCCGATCCGGAACGATCAACCGCCATGGAGGCGGATTGCGCTCGGGCTATCTCTTCAGCGGAGCAACTGGTCTATTCTCCGGCGAAGGGCGTGGCGCCACATGGCAGCATGGACCATGACAAGATGGACCAGGCTTCTGCCCATGCCGCAGCAGGTCTGGATGTAAAGGGCCACGCCAAAAAGGCTGCGGACCATGGGAATGGTCATGGTGATGACCATGGCGCTGTTGGCCCGGTTGCCATGCAGGATCGTGAGCGCGGGCACCCGCTGGTTCACGCTTTCACCCGCGCCATCCCTACCGCGCAGTGCATGAACTGCCACATGCATCAGCCGAACATCTTCCTGAACACCTACCTCGGCTACATCATGTGGGATTACGAATCCGATGCGGATTCGATGTGGCCGGGGCCGGAAAACCGCGCGCCAAAGCCGCAGGGCATGTCGGATGCCGACTACACCAAGACCTTCAAGAAGCAGTTCTATCCCAACGTTGACGAACAGCGCGAAGTGCTGGACCGCAACCCGGAAGCGGCATCTACTCACGGGCTTTGGCGGGATGTGGAATTCCTGCGCAACGTCTATGATCTGAACAGCCAGCTCAAGGATACGCAGTTTGCCGATTACCACGGCCATGGCTGGAACTTCCGCGCGATTTTGAAGCGTGACCGGCGCGGCAACCTGCTGGACGATGAAGGCGACATGTCGACTTATGGCACCGACAAGGCGCATATCATCGATCCGAACGACCCTGAAAAATTCCGCAAGGCAGGCGAGGCCAAGTTCGTTGATGTTGGCCCCGACAATCCGGGGAAGGCTGTCCACATGATGGATATCCACGCGCAGATCGGCATGCAGTGCGCCGATTGCCATTTTTCGCAGGATAGCCACGGTAATGGCCTTATTTATGGAGAAGTGGCGAATGCGGTTGAGATCGGCTGCAAGGATTGTCACGGCACGCCCGATGTGTATCCCACGCTGCTGACGTCCAACTTGGCCGCGCCGGAAAAGGGCAACAACCTTGCCCTGCTGCGCAATGCCGATGGCCAGCGCCGGTTCGAATGGTTCAAGGAAGCCGATGGCCGCCGCGTGCTGATCCAGCGTTCGATTATCGAACCCAACCTGTCGTGGCGCGTCAGTCTGGTGAAGGATTCGGTCGATGCCCGATTTGCCGGGCAGATGGACACGGCGGGCAAGCCGATCTTCAACCCAAAGGCGGCGCGAGCCAAACTGATGGCAAAAGCTGCATCGGATGATGGTGAATACAAGTTTGGCACCGGCGTGGCCAAGGAAGCGCGCGCGCATCGTGATGATGATATGGCCTGTTTCACCTGCCATCTTTCGTGGACTACATCTTGCGCAGGGTGCCATCTGCCGATCGAAGCGAACTGGAAATCGGCCAGCCACAAATACGAGGAAGACTACACCCGCAACTATGCGACCTATAATCCGCAGGTGGCGCGTGATGACATGTTCCAGCTTGGCAAGCACCAGCGCAACAAGTCGTCCGGCAGCGATCCGGTGCAGTTCGACGCAGCCGGTAACCCGGCTGCGGGCAAGGCAATCACCGCGCCGATCCGGTCATCATCAGCGCTGATCCTGTCGTCGACCAATATCAATCGCGAACGCATTTATGTTCAGCAACCACCAATTTCAGCCATCGGTTATTCGTCACAGGCGTTTGCACCGCACTTCCCGCACACCGTTCGCAAGAACGAAACGAAGCAATGTACCGACTGCCATGTCAGCCAGGATGATGATAACAACGCGGTGATGGCGCAGCTCTTGCTGCTGGGCACCAATTACGTGAACTTCGTGGGGATGAACGCATGGTTCGGCCTTGCTGGCGGGTTCGAAGCCGTTCGCGTGACCGAATGGGACGAACCGCAAGCCGTAATCGGTTCCTATCTGCATCGCTATGCCTATCCCGACTACTGGCGTCAGCATGTGGACAAGAACGGGCGTGAGTTGAAAAACTGGACGCGCGGCAAGATCATGGATGGCAAGCTTTCGGGCGAAACCACCGGGCAGGAACAGTTCGCCAATGTGGTTGAAGGCACCAAGGATGCGGTGCGTTGCTTGCAGATGCGCGGCGAATATATGTTCGTGGCCGAAGGGAAGGGCGGGTTCCGCGCCTATGACATCGCGGCCATTGGCGATAAGGGCTTTTCCGAACGCATTGTGACTGCGCCGTTTTCGCCATTGGGGCATGATACCCATGTGAAGACCGCGAACGCCACCTGCATGGCGCTGCCTACCAATCAGGCCATTGCCCCCACCCGCAACACGCCTGAACTGCGCGGCATCAATCAGGAGCAGCCGTTCTCACCGATCTACAGCTATGCCTTTGTCAGCGATGCGGTCGAGGGCTTGATCGCGGTGAACGTCGATACGCTGGCCGATGGCGAGTTTCGCAACAACTTCTTTTCCCGCGCGCTTACATTCAACCCTGATGGCGTGTTGACGGGTGCGCGCCACATTACACTGGCGGGCGACTATGCCTATATCCTGACCGACAAGGCCCTCGTCACCGTGCATCTACCCAAGCCATCGGAACCGGGCAAACCATGTGAGGTATCGCAAGCGAAGGGCGGTGAAACCTGCCTTGACCCGCGCGTCACTTCGGTCGTTCCGCTTGACGATCCGCGCGCCACGGCTGTTCAGTTCCGCTATCTGTGGGTGACCACGGCCAACGGGCTTGAACTGATGGACGTGACCAATCTGGCGCAGCCCAAGGTCGTGCCCGGCGCCACCGTGGCGCTTGCCGATGCGCGCCGCGTTTATCTTTCACGCACTTATGCCTATGTTGCGGCCAAGGCACAGGGGCTGGTCATCGTTGATATCACCGCGCCCACGCGACCATCGATCTACACCAGCTATACCGCAGGTGGGCAGTTGACCGATGCTGAGGACGTGATTGTCGCGTCCACCAACGCATCGCTCTTTGCCTATGTGGCCGATGGTCGCAACGGGATGAAAGTGCTCCAACTGACCAGCCCGTCGAGTCAGCCCAATTTCTATGGCTTCTCGCCCGAACCCAAACCGGAACTGATCGCTTGGGCCAGGACGCCCACCCCTGCGCTGGCGCTGTCCAAGGGGCTTGATCGTGACCGCGGAGTTGATGAAACCGGTGGCCAGATTGCCGTGTTTGGCCGCCTGGGATCACGCCCGTTCAACCGGACCGAGATGGAAGAGCTGTTCCTCAACAGCAAGGGCGATGTCTTTCGGGTGACGAACGCGGTCGACATGCGCCATTGGGTTGGGGCGAAGTCTGCGCCGATGCTGGCACGGACTGCAAATTAGGGATCCACGGTTGGAGAGGAGACCGGGCGCCCCACGCAGGGCGTCCGGCTTTCCAGCACATGTGCCGTCAATCTTCGTCCAGCAGCAGGATTTCGCACTCCACTTCCATCAGTGGGGCGGGCAATAATTCGTGATCGACGCGCGTGACTGAAGCATCGGCCACCAGTTGCCCGCGCAGGCCAAATTCATGATCGGGCAGCATGGCGACAAAAGCTTCCCCATCGCTTGTCGCATCGCTGCCGGCAAAGCGCAGGACAACCGCGTGGCGCGCACCTGAAAAGGTGATGCTGGCCCACGGCGTTTCGCGGTGACTGATGATTTTTGCCAAGGGGCCTGCCACCTCGCGCAGGGCACGCAGCAGGCGATCGGTCGGTGCCAGCCGGCGAGGGGGCGGTGTTGTGGTGGCTTCCGACTTGGTTTCGAAGGCGGCAAGATCAAGCAGCATGAGCGGTTCCCTTGAATGTGTTCATGAAATGTTCTACGCGAGTTACCATCGCGGAACGCGGTTCGCGCCCGTTGCGCAGGTCGCCGATCAGCCGCGGATCACGCGCGGCAAGGCGGCCGAATTTGGTTACCGGCATGCCGGTCTGTTCAAGGAACTTTTCGATCTTGCGGATAAGCATTGTCTCTCGATCCTCCGGAACTGAAAACTGCCATACGACTCGAAATAGGATTTTTCCTATGTTGACGTTGAAATCCTACAATGATAGGAAAAGTCCTTCGAAAGTGGAGGAAGGCTGATGGATACCGACAGCGACGCCAATACCCGCTCGCGGCTCGTCGATCTGGCGTCAGGCCGGGGGGTCAGCCTTGCTGCGCTGTCTGCGCTGATCGGGCGCAACACGACGTATCTTCAGCAGTTCGTGCGCAAGGGTAGTCCGCGCAAGCTTGAGGAGAATGACCGGCGTATTTTGGCCGAATTCTTTGGCGTCAGCGAAAACGAGCTGGGCGCGCAAACCCGCAGTGATGCAGTTTTGGCCATGAAGGGGGCGGTGCGGGGTGCAACACCTGCAGTTCGCGCCGCGCTGGCGGAATGGGCGGATATTCCGCGCCTGCCGTTGGGGGCATCGGCTGGGCCGGGCACTATTCCCGCAGAGGAAATTCCCTCTGGACGTCTGCGGTTTTCCAATCGCTGGTTGAAGGCGCAAGGGCTGGTGCCAACGATGCTGTCGGTTATCGAGGTTGAGGGCGACTCGATGGAGCCGACCTTGCGCGATGGCGACGAAATTCTGGTGGATGGCACGCCGCGTCCGTTGCGGGCGGGCATTCACGTGATCCGGCTGGATGATGTGCTGCTGGTCAAACGGCTCGAAACCGGCCCCGGCGGCACCTTGCGCGTCATTTCCGATAACGCTGCCTATCCCGGCCTCGAACGTCCGATGCAGGATGTGGAGATTATCGGCCGTGTCGTTTGGAAGGGCGGTCGGCTTTAGGCACCGCTTTGCGCATACCGCAAATGCACCAGCGGATAGGGACGTCCTTGGCCGTCAAGGGCAGAACGACCCGTCTCGACAAAGCCCATGCGCCTGTAGAACGCCCATGCGCCAGAATTTTGCGCGTTTACATCAACACATAAGCCGGGATTTTCCGCTAGCGCCTGCGCCATCATTATGCGGCCGATGCCTTTGCCGTGGTGCGCCGGGTCAACGAACAGGGCTTCCAGACGGCCCTGGGCCACCAGCATGAAGGCAACTGGGCGGTTATCAGCATCGATGGCCAACGTCAGCGAGGCGTAAGGCAGAAATTCCGCGACTTCATTGCCAATCGCTTCACGGTCTTCGGCTGCCAGGAAGTGGTGCGTGGCATCCACTGCCGCTGCCCAAATTTCCACGGCACGCAAGCCATCAGCGGGTGTTGAAGATCGTAATCGAACCATACGTCACAACTATGCAGCTGCATGCGCCATTGCAATTCGCGAGGCTTGTGGCCAAATCCTTGTCCATGACCCAGCCTGTTGCCGAGCCGCCGTTCAAGGTGGCGATCATCCCCGTCACGCCGCTTGAACAAAACTGCACGCTGGTGTGGTGTACCAAGACGATGAAGGGGGCCTTCATTGATGCCGGAGGCGATCTTGACCGATTGAAACAGGCCATCGAAAAGACCGGTGTGACGATTGAAAAGCTGCTCGTTACCCATGGGCACATCGACCACTGCGGCATGACCGGCATCTTTGCCAAGGAACTAGGTGTGCCGGTGGAAGGTCCGCAGGAAGCGGACCGCTTCTGGATTTCGCGGCTGGACGAAGATGGCCGCCGCTGGGGCATTACGGGTGAGGTGTTCGAACCGAATCGCTGGCTTAACGATGGTGACAAGGTAACGGTCGGCGAAGTGGAACTGGATGTTATCCACTGTCCCGGCCACACGCCTGGCCACGTCATTTTCCATCATGCGCCGTCGCAGGTGGCGATTGTGGGTGACGTCCTGTTCGAAGGTTCCATCGGGCGGACCGATTTCCCGATGGGCAATCATCAGGATCTCATCGATTCGATTATCGGCAAGTTGTGGCCGTTGGGGGATGACGTCACGTTTGTGCCGGGACATGGCCGCACCAGCACGTTTGGGCGCGAACGCCAGACCAATGCTTATGTCAGCGATCAGGCGCTGGCCTGATCGCCGGATCGCGGGGAAGGGTAGACCCCGCCCCGCGCACCCGCTCTACATATCCAGCGCGATGGAAACGGCCCACACACCCAGCCCAAGCTGGGTAAGCATCGTTGTCAGCGTGCCAACACCGCGCAGGGCGCCCAGCGGCCCACCGTCCATGCCGATGCCGTGGGCAACCCGGCCCAGCGTATAGATCGCCGCTGCCCCCATAAGATAAGGGTTGCCATGGCGTGCCAGTTCAATGGCGGCAATCATCACCAGCACGATTGGCGTATTTTCAACGAAGTTGGCCTGCGCGCGCATGCGGCAGATCAGGTCCAGATCACCGCCATCGCCAATGCTGATCTTTTTGGCGGTGCGGATCATGCCGATGCGGATGGAAAGCCAGATGTTGATGGCAGCGGCCGCAGCGACTGCGCAAAGCGTAATGGGCAAAATCATGCCTCTTGTTACTCCCCCGTTATGCGGCCGGTGATATGGTGTGCGGCCCGTTATATGGTGTCTGGCACTTATCTGTTCCGCCGGACCTCACAACTGCTAGCGCGCCCGCGCTTGCAAAGCACCAGAAAATCCGTATAGGCGCGCCTTCGCCCGCGATTTGGCGAATCCCGTTCCTGCTGCGCTTGTCGCTGCGTGCCGGTCCTCTGTCCAACCTGGTTGGTGCCATAGGGCTTGTGCGATGGTTCGGTTTTCCCTATCGCGCCCGCACTAAACGCAAGCAATTTCAGGAACAGGTGCCGAAATGGCCGTCCCCAAAAGAAAGACTTCGCCCTCCCGCCGGGGCATGCGCCGCAGCCACGATGCGCTGTCGCCCGAAGCGTTCCACGAATGCTCGAACTGCGGTGAACTCAAGCGTCCACACATGCTGTGCAATGCTTGCGGTCACTACAACGGTCGCGAAGTCATCGCTGTCGGGCTTTAAGCTCGTAAGCGGGGGGGATTCGGGATCATGAGCCTGCCGCGTATCGCCGTCGATGCGATGGGCGGTGATGAAGGTGTGCGTGTTATGGTTGAGGGTGCGGCGCTTGCCCGCCGTCGCCATGACCGCTTCAATTTCCTGCTCGTCGGGGATGAGGCACGCATCAAGCAGGCGCTTGATAATCACCCGAACCTGCGCGGGGCGTCGGAGATTCTCCACGCCCCCGACATCGTCTCTGGCGATGAAAAGCCCACACAAGCGCTGCGTCGTGCCAAGACCACATCAATGGGTCTTGCCATCAATGCAGTGAAGCAGGGCCATGCCGGTGCTGCGGTCAGTGCGGGCAATACCGGTGCGCTTATGGCCATGGCCAAGCTCGCGCTGCGCACCATGCCGGGCATTGATCGTCCGGCGCTTTCAGCACTTCTGCCGACCCTCGGCGAACATGACCTGGTCATGCTCGATCTTGGCGCGAACACTGATTGCGATGCCCGCAATCTGGTGCAGTTCGCCATTATGGGGGCGGCCTATGCCCGGATCGTCAGCAATCTGGATGCGCCGCGTGTGCGCCTGCTCAACATCGGCACTGAAGAAACCAAGGGCACGGATGCGCTGCGTGATGCGGCCAACCAGCTCAAGGAACTCGCAGGCGATCTGGCGCTGTCGTTCGACGGCTTTACCGAAGCAGACAAGCTTTCGCGCGGTGACGTTGATGTGGTGGTGACCGATGGATTTTCCGGCAATATCGCGCTGAAATCAATGGAAGGAGCGGCGCGTTTCGTGGCCGACTTGTTGCGTCGCAGCTTCTCGTCATCGCTGCGTTCGAAGTTCGGCTTCCTGATTTCGCGTCCGGCTACCGAACTTCTCAAGCACCATCTTGATCCCAACAACCACAACGGCGCGGTCTTCCTCGGCCTCAACGGCATTGTGGTGAAAAGCCATGGCGGCGCTTCTGCGCTGGGGGTGGCCAATGCCGTTGCTGTCACGGCGCGACTGCTGGAGGAAAACCTGACCGAACGCATCGAAGCCGACCTTGCCCGTGTCGGCGCAGAGGCTATTCGCACTTCTGGCCGCAGTGGCGGTCGTGGCAAAGCTGCATCGGTCAATGGCGAGAACGCGGCATGAGCCTGCGTTCCGTCATTCGTGGTAGCGGCTCGGCCCTGCCGCAACGTGCGGTCAGCAATGCTGAAATGGCAACCATGGTCGACACGACCGACGAATGGATCGTCGAACGCACCGGAATCCGCCAGCGTTATCTGGCGGGCGAGGGGGAAACCACTTCGACGCTGGCGACAGAGGCTGCCCGCAAAGCGTTGGCAGCTGCAGGAATTGACGCTGCGCGGGTCGACCTGATCGTGCTGGCCACGGCCACGCCGGACCAGACTTTTCCAGCCACAGCAACGATCGTTCAGCACAATCTGGGCTGTAATGGCGGTATCGCGTTTGATGTTGCTGCAGTGTGTTCTGGCTTTCTTTACGCGCTCGGCACTGCGGATTCGATGATCCGCACGGGTATGGCCAAGTGCGCGCTGGTGATTGGCGCGGAAACCTTCAGCCGCATTCTCGACTGGGAAGACCGCACGACTTGCGTGCTTTTTGGCGACGGTGCCGGCGCTGTCGTCTTGGAAGCGCAGGATGTTGACGCAAGCGATCCGACCGCGCCCGGTATCATCGCAACGCGCCTTCATGCTGACGGGGCGCACAACGAACTGCTTTATGTCGATGGTGGCCCATCTACTACCGGCACTGTCGGAAAGTTGCGGATGAAGGGGCGCGAAGTATTCCGTCACGCCGTGACGAACCTTGCCAATGTTCTGAACGAAGTGTTGGCAGTGTCTGGCCATGAGGCCATCGATATTGATTGGGTGGTG
This sequence comes from Novosphingobium sp. SL115, assembly GCF_026672515.1. Lineage (GTDB taxonomy): Bacteria > Pseudomonadota > Alphaproteobacteria > Sphingomonadales > Sphingomonadaceae > Novosphingobium. Next base: position 1,823,127 of record NZ_JAPPRG010000002.1, read on the forward strand.
CCCCATCAGGCCAATTTCCGCATCCTTGATGCAACGGCCCGCAAGTTGAGCTTGCCTGCAGAAAAGGTGGTCGTGACGGTTGATCGTCACGCCAACACCAGCGCCGCGTCGGTCCCGCTGGCTTATGATACTGCGGTGCGCGATGGTCGTATCAAAGCCGGTGATCTGGTGATGTTCGAAGCTATGGGCGGTGGTTTTACGTGGGGCGCCTGTCTCGCCCGCGTGTAAATGATCCGATATGATAAGGATCTATCCCTGAGCGATACATCCTTATCCTTTATCCCCAAGGCATTGCATTGCGTTCCGCAGAAATGCCGTTATTCTTGCATCTCTTGACGGACTCTAATTCGGGGGAATGAGGGGGATGCGTTCTGTTGGTACACTGACACGAGCTGATCTTGCGGAGAGCATTAATCGCCGCGTTGGTCTTTCTCGTGCAGATTCGCTGGAAATGGTGGAATCCATTCTGCAGCATATGTGTGAAGCGCTGGCCGATGGTCAGAATGTCAAAATTTCCGGCTTTGGCACGTTCCTGTTGCGGGACAAGGCTGAACGGGTTGGCCGCAATCCCAAAACCGGGATTGAAGTGCCGATTACCCCACGCCGTGTTCTCAGCTTCCGCGCCAGCCAGATGCTGAAAGACCGCATCTGCCAGCAATGATGGCATGAATACACAGATTTTTCCTGATTTTGGGGGCGATAAAGCCCCTGAGGCTTTCCGAACCATCGGAGAAGTGGCGAAGACTCTTGGCATTCGCCAGCATGTCCTGCGCTATTGGGAAGAACAGTTTCCGACGCTCCGTCCGCTTACACGAGCGGGCGGACGTCGGTACTACCGGCCTGATGACGTGGCGCTGATCGTGGAAATCGACCGGCTGCTGAACCAGCAGGGCTATACCATAAAGGGTGCCAAACAGGCGCTACGCGGCCCAAAAGCGGACATTGCGGTTACACAGGACGCGGCTCCTACGCAGCAAGATGCGCTCCAAAAGTCTAAGAGCGCGTTGCCATTTTCGGCAGCATCGCTGCAGGACATTCGTGACCGATTGGCCGCAGCAATCGCGGATTGATTGACCGGCCAACCTACTGAAATGATTGAACTGGCATCAGTCAACCAGCACTGGTCCCAGTGAAGCATCCAGATCGCGTGGTCGCATCAGTTCGACCAGCTTGCCGCAGCCCTCTGTCACATCGCTCCAGCGATCGACTGCCAGTTCCATGACGGCGAAAGTTGCAGTGGGGAACTTCTGTTCCACCACATCGCGCAGGGGGGATGATCCGTCATCGGGCACCAGGTCAAAGATCAGGTCTTCCAAACCCGGATTGTGGCCCACCATCAAGATGCTGGCAGGATCGCCCGAAATTTCCTTCACCAGATCGATCAGCGTGGCCGAACTGGCAAGATAGATCCGCCGGTCCCATTCAACCTTGAAGGTGCAGCCCCAGGCTTTGCTGGCTTCTTCAACAGTTTCGGCAGCGCGCACGGCGGGTGAGGCGATCATCCGGTCAAAACGCCGGGCGGTGGAGCGGATATATTCACCCATGGCGCGCGCGCCGCGCTGGCCGCGCTCATTCAATGGACGGTCAAAATCTCGCGCACGCGCATCGCTCCAGTCCGACTTGGCGTGGCGGAACAGGGCGAGTGTTTTCACAAAATCCTCTCATCGCGCGTTGTTGCAGCGTCCAATCCAGAAACACCCCCGCTGACACTTTGTAAAGCCACATCCAGCGTTACCCGCCGGATCGGTGTGCCTGCCGGGAAGGCGGACAACAGGCGCGATGGGAAGGCAGCGGACAGCACGATGAAGTGCCCTTTGTCACCAGTGCTGCGGATAAGCCGCCCAAAGGCCTGTGCGAGCCGCGCGCGGATAATTCGGTCATCATGCGCCTGCCCGCCGCCTTCGAGCCTGCGCGCGCGGTGCAGGATCGAAGGTTTTGGCCATGGCACCTGTTCCATGACCACCAGCCGCAGTGAATGGCCGGGCACGTCCACTCCATCGCGCAACGCATCGGTGCCCAATAGTGAGGCGCGCGGATCATCGCGGAAAATGTCGACCAGCGTGCCGGTATCGATGGGATCAACATGCTGGGCGAACAGCGGCAATCCGCCACGCGCCAACCGGTCAGCTATCCGTCCATAAACCGCGCGCAACCGGCGGATCGCGGTGAAAAGGCCCAATGCACCGCCCCCTGATGCCTCGATCAATCGTCCATAGGCCGCTGCCAGCGCGGGAATATCGCCTTTGGGAACGTCGGTTACGATCAGCACTTCGGCCTGATTGGCATAGTCGAACGGGCTTTCGGCGGAAAACAGCCGGGGCATGATGTCCAGATGTGGCGCACCGCTGCGGGTGATCGCACTGTCCCAATCGTCACCATCGCGCAGGGTTGCAGACGTCATCATCACGCCGTGGGCCGGGGCCAGCACGGTTTCGGCAAAGGGCTTCATCGGATCAAGGAAATGGCGGTGCAGCCCGACGTCCCATTCGCGCCCGTCAGATCGTTCCACGGCGATCCAATCGACATAATCGGGATCGCCGGGGCCGCCCAGTCGCGCCAGCAGTGCGACCCATCCTGCAATCAGGTCTGACCGCCAGCCTATGGCACTGCGCGCACCTTCGATCCGCGCGCGTGCGGGGCCATCCAGCCAGTCCGGCCCGTCTTCGATCAGTGCTTCCAGCCGCAGCCCCAGCCGCACCAGTGGTTTGCGCAACGCCTCCAGCGCTTCCTGTGCACGACCGGCCACTTCGATGAACGGCCCGTCCAACTGGACGATTTCGGTTTCAAGACCGTAGCCCGCTTCCTGCCCGCCGCTTTCGTCACGGGCATAAGACAGCGCGCGCGCCGCACTCAACAGTTCTTCCAGCGGACCTGAGGGCATGCCTTCCACCACGCGGGCCAGCCAGCCATCGCCGGGCAGGGCTTCGGCGGCTTCGCGCGCCTGCGTGATCGCACGGGCACCTTCCTCGTCATAACTGGCAACGTCGGCCAGTCGCGCCGAAAGCCCGCGCCGCCGCCCGCGTGATTTGCCTTCAGGGCCAATTACCCACCGGCGCAGTTCGATGGTTTCGGCACCCGTCAGCGCGGCGGAAAAAGTGGAATCTGCGGCTTCGAATACGTGATGCCCTTCGTCAAATACCACGCGGGTTGGCCTTTGCGCAGCATCGCGGCCGCGCGCGGCGTTGACCATAACCAGCGCGTGATTGGCAATCACAAGTTCGGCATCGGCAGAAGCCCGCGCGGCGCGTTCGATGAAGCACTTCCGATAATGCGGGCACCCGGCATAGACACATTCGCCGCGCTGGTCGGTCAACGCTGCGATTCCACGCTTGCGAAACAGCGTGCCAAGCCAGCCGGGCAGATCGCCGCCGATCATGTCGCCGTCCTGGCTGTAGGCGGCCCATCGCGCGATCAGTTGCGCTAGAATCGCCGCGCGCCCGGTAAAACCGCCTTGTAGGGCGTCTTCCAAATTCAGCAGGCAGAGATAATTTTCTCGCCCCTTGCGCACGACCACCGGCGGCTTTCCATCCCGTTCAGCGGGGAAGGCGCGGCGGCTTTCACGGCGCAACTGCCGCTGCAGAGCTTTGGTATAAGTTGAAACCCAGACCGTACCGCCAGAGCTTTCCGCCCACAACGAAGCCGGGGCCAGATAGCCGAAGGTCTTGCCGGTGCCTGTGCCCGCCTGCGCCAGCACCACGTGCGGCTGGCGTTGTCCACTACGCGGGGCAAACATGCGGCCGGCTTCGCGCGCATAGTCCTGCTGCGCAGGCCGCGCTTCAGCACCTTCACCGGTCAGCGCTGCCAGTCGCGCGGTGATAGCGGTTTCACCCAGCACAACTTGTGCAGGTTGCGGTCGGTCGGCCGCTTCTTCCCATTCTGGTAGTCGCGAAAACAGCCATCGTTCGGCGCGTTCGGGCTTTTTGATGCGGGGATCAAGCAAAGTGGCCCATGGCCAGCGCATTCGCACCAGCGATTGCAGTGCAGTCCACGCGCCTTCGCGTTCGGACCAGTCATCGCGCTCGCACGTTGCCAGAAGCGCTTCGGCGGCTTCCTGTAACAACAGGGGCACTTTGTCATCGCCTGCAGGTTCATCGAGCCCCAGCGCGTGGGCCAGCCCTTTGGGTGTGGGCACGATGAATCTGGCAGGGTGGATGAAGGCGTAGAGTTCCAGCAGGTCCAGCCCGGAAAGATCGGGATAGCCAAGGCGGCTGGCCACAAGCGGGGCATTTAGCATGAGCAGCGGCGTGTCTGCTGCTGCCACGATCGCATCGCCCTTGCCCACGCCCCGCGTGGAAAATCCGTCGCGCAGCCAGCATCCGCCATGGCTGGCATGGATTGCGGGCAGCGAAAGGGCAGGGCGCTCTGTCACGCATCCGCGATAGAACAGGAATGGAACGTGGGGCAAGCGCGAAGCTGCCCTTAAAACATGCCTGCATCTGTCGTCCTTCAGTTTCAGGAACCAACTTCGGGGCACGTATTCCGGCTCCGACCCATAGTGGAGAATGGGCAATGGCAGTCATCAATACGAACATCAGCGCCGTTCGCGCGACCAATGCTTCAAATTCAGCGGCCAAGATGCTGGGCACAGCAATGGAGCGCCTGTCGACCGGCAAGCGCATCAACGGTGCCAAGGACGATGCGGCAGGGCTTGCGATCACCACCACCATGACCGCACAGATTCGCGGCATGAACCAGGGTGTGCGCAACGCTAACGACGGCATTTCCTTTGCGCAGACCGCCGACGGCGCGCTGAACGAAGTGACTTCGATGCTGCAGCGTATCCGCGAATTGGCGGTTCAGGCCAAATCGGGCACCTATCAGGCGTCAGACCGCGATGCGATGCAATCGGAAGTGGAAAACCTGACCAGCCAGATCAGCGAAGTTCTCACCAAGACGAAGTTCAATGGCAACAACCTGTTCGCGATTGAAACCGCGCCGGTTGCCGCCGATGATCTGCAGTTCACCATCCAGACCGGCGCGGAAACGTCGGACACGGTGACGCTGGTCAGCAAGGCTTTCGACGGCGATGATCTGTTCGGCACGGGCAACGTCGCCTATTCGGCGACGGCCACCCAGTCGCTCAAGGTCAACGATACCGTGGCGGGCGATGGCAGCGGCACCACCAATGCCAGCACGACCATCGATAACGTCGATGCCGCACTTGCTTCGGTCAGCGCCACGCGCGCCGGGTTGGGGGCCGGGCAGAACCGGCTGGAATCGGTGGTCAACAACCTCAACGACAACGTCACCAACCTGTCGGACGCCCGTTCACGCATCATGGACACGGACTATTCGGCGGAAACCACAGCCATGGCCAAGGCGCAGATCCTGTCGCAGGCTTCCACCGCCATGATTGCACAGGCCAATCAGGCCCAGCAGAATGTTCTTTCGCTTCTGAAGTAACCCCTCATCTCCTTCAGAAGCGCCTCCACGGAAAGGCGGGATCGCGGCGGCGCGGTTCCGCCTTTTCGGCATTGCCGCCTGATGTCAGCTGCCCTGAGTCAGGCCGCATCAGCTTTTGCTTGCGAAACCCCGCGCCCCGCGCAAAAGGGCAGGCACTATGACAGACATCATCAAGACCGCCGCACAGACGTCGAAGGCTTGGCCTTTCGAGGAAGCCCGCAAGCTTATCAAGCGGTTCCCCGGCGGAAAACGTGATGCCGACGGCACGCTTGTCCCGGTGCTGTTCGAAACCGGATATGGTCCCAGCGGTTTGCCGCATATCGGCACCTTTCAGGAAGTGCTGCGCACCACGCTGGTCCGTCGCGCTTATGAAGTGCTGACCGGCGGCCATCCCACCCGGCTGGTTGCGTTCTCTGATGACATGGACGGTCTGCGCAAGGTGCCGGACAATGTGCCGAACAAGGCACTGCTTGACGCGCATCTGGGCCACCCGCTCAGCCGCATTCCCGATCCGTTTGAAAAGTTTGAAAGTTTCGCCCACCACAACAACGCCATGCTGCGCGATTTCCTTGATCGCTTTGGCTTCGATTATGAATTCGTGTCCGCATCGGATCGCTATAATTCCGGCGAGTTTGACGATGCGCTGAAGAACGTCCTGCGCCATTTTCAGTCCATTCTGGACATCATGCTGCCCACCTTGCGCGAAGAACGCCGCAAAACCTATTCGCCTGTCCTGCCGGTTTCGCCCACCACGGGCGAGGTGCTGCAGGTTTCGGTGGAAGTGGTCGATGCCGATGCTGGCATCGTTCGCTTTACCGACAGCAACGGCAAAGTGGTCGAACAGTCGATCCTTGGCGGCAAGTCCAAGCTGCAATGGAAGGTCGACTGGGCGATGCGCTGGGTTGCGCTGGGCGTCGATTATGAAATGTGCGGCAAGGATCTGACCGACAGTGTTACGCAGTCGGGCAAGATCGCGCAGGTTCTGGGCGGTCGCCGTCCCGAAGGGCTGATCTACGAACTCTTTCTTGATGAGAAGGGCGAGAAGATCTCCAAGTCTAAGGGCAATGGCCTGACCATTGAGCAGTGGCTGGAATACGGCAGCGAGGAATCGCTGGGCTTCTATCTGTTCCGCGAACCCAAGAGCGCCAAGTCGCTGCATGTCGGTATCATTCCGCGCGCGGTGGATGAATACTGGCAGTTCCGGGAAAAAATTCCCGCTCAACCGATTGAGCAACAGCTCGGCAACCCGGTGTGGCACCTGCTGCGCGCCAACGGGGATTCCGAAGGCGAAGGTGGCGATAAACTCCCTGTCACCTATGGCCTTTTGTTGAACCTTGTCGGTGTGCTGGGCGCACAGGCCACGCGCGAACAGGTCTGGTCCTATCTTGGCAACTATGTCGAGAATGCCGATCCTGCCGCACATCCCGCGCTTGACGGGCTAGTGACCTGCGCGCTCGCCTATAACCGCGATTTCATTGCGCCCACCCTGCAACGCCGCAAGCCCGAAGGGACAGAAGCGCAGGCGCTGGCGGCTCTTGATGAAGAACTGGCGGCAACCAGTGATGATGCGACGGCGGAGCTGTTGCAGAATATCGTCTACGAAATCGGCAAAGACCCGCACTACGGGTTCGAGCAGCTTCGGGACTGGTTCAAGTGTTTGTACGAAACGCTGCTGGGTTCGGCGCAAGGACCGCGCATGGGCAGCTTCATCGCGCTCTATGGCGTTGGCAACACCCGTAAACTGATCGCCGAGGCACTTGGTGAATGAACCGTGTGACTGAACCCTTGGCGGGGTTCAGTCCACGATAATGTGGGGCACGAAGCGCGCGCGGTTGCTGGTAATCAGTCCGTCTTCACGGATGCCCAGTCCCGCCGCTTCGCCGCCCACACACCAGCTTCCCAGCACGGGATAGCCAGCACCGAAATCGCGCAAAGGGTAGCGCTGCTGCCACACTCGTCCCCCTGCCTGATATGCACCGCCGGTGCTGGCAATGACCTGCCCGTCCGCCACCACTTCGATGTTTGCACCTTCGCGCGCCAGTACCGGCTTTGAAACGTAGTCGCCGGTGATGTCTTGCGGATCGAACGATGCGGGCAACAGGTTGGGGTGGCCGGGGGCCATGTCCCACAACATGGCCAACACTGCCTTGTTGCTCCACATCATCTTCCACACCGGCTCAATCCACGCGGTATTGGCCATGTGCGGCACGATCGCCTGCGCGAACTCCTCTGCCGCCAGCCATTCCCACGGATAGAGTTTGAACAGCGCGGTCATCAGGTAATCATCCTGATCCACGATTCGCCCCGCAGCATCGAGGCCGATCTGTTCAACCAGCAACCCGCGCGTTTCCAGCCCGGCCTGTTCGGCAAGGTCGCGCATATAGGTGGTGGTCATGGTGTCTTCGTGTACACTGTCCGCAACATGGGTGAACCACACCCGCCGACCGGGCAGAGCATGAGCCACTTGCTCCCAGCGTTCTATCAAGCGTTCGTGCAGGCTGTTAAGCTGGTCGAACGCGGGAAATACTTCTTCCTTCCAATACCACTGCACGATCGCGGTTTCGAGCAGCGATGTCGGCGTATCGCAGTTGTATTCCAGCAGCTTGGGTTGTCCGGTTCCATCCCACGCCAGATCGAAACGGCCGAAATCCAGCGCGGGGTCTTGTCGGTCCCAGGCATCGCTGACCGCAGCATGATAGTGCGCTGGAATGCCGCAAAGCGACATCAGGCGCTCGTCATTCGCAATCCGGTCCCCCGCCGCGCGATAAAGCCGGTGCAGTTCTTCGGTTGCCGCCTCGATGGTTTCAATCTGGTCCAGCGTGAACTGATAGCATGCCGATTCATCCCAGTAGGGACCGGTGGCATCGCTATGCCACAACAGGCCCAGATCCTTTACCGCTGCCTGCCAATGGTCACGCGGGACAAGCGTTTGACGCTGCATGGATCAGGAATGGCCGCTGCCAAAGAAGCGTCCGCTCGATCCAAAGCCGCCCCGCGAAATCGGTTTTGACCGGATCATGTTGGCCGATGCTGGCGCGCTGGCATATTGCGCGCCCTTGGTGGCAAAATAGCTGCCTTTGAAGCCATAGCGTGGGTCATTCACAGGATCGCCGTAATAGGGCAGGCGACCACCGCGATTGACATAATACCAGAAGTGCGAACCCCCGCCATAGTGGCTGCGGCCGGGGCAATTCTCATCTCTCACCCGCTTGCCGTCCTGATCGACGCAGACGGCAGTGTTGCGATCGGCCACAACGCCGTCGTCCCAGTCATTGCCACCCGAACAAGCCGAAAGGGTGGACAGCGTGGCGGCCATAGCGGTGGTTAGGGCAAGCTGCTTTTTCATCGTTCAGGGCACCATGCACGCGGCCTGAAGGATGCCTGTGCCAAGGCCCATGCCGCCGACGAAAACGCCGGAAGCAACACACCCTTCTGTGATCCTGTCAGATATGGCCCGGAACACGAACCGCGCAATCACGACAAAAACGGCCAGTTGCACCAGCGCGGCAACCACGCTCCACAACAGCATGTCGGCAAGGCTGACCGAATGGCTGATGACCACCGCTACCGGCACGGCAAAGCCAAGGAAGGTGCCGACAAGCTGGGTTGCAGCCGCAGCGTTACCTTGACGGATCAAAGTAAATTCGCGGTGAGGTGTTGCCTGCGCATAAAGGAACAGGAACAGTGCGGCCAGCGCTACGGCTGATGCAAAATAGGCCAGAAAATGCGGCAGGGCCGCCACAAAATAGTCAAGCATTCCGATTACCGCCCCCATGGTCAATGCCAGATAAAGCAGGGACTTGGCATCAGCGCAAGACCATCAGCACAAGTGTCGCCATCACCGGGTTGCTGAGATCCAGCCCCGCACTTTTGCCTCAAGCACAGGCATGGGCAGCGCGCCGCTGCCCAGAACCTGATCGTGGAACTGGCGGATGTCGAAACGCGGCCCCAGTGCCTGTTCTGCCTGTTTGCGCAGCCGTTGAATAGTCAGGGCGCCAATCTTGTAGGCCAGGGCCTGTCCCGGATTGGCAATATAGCGATCGACTTCGGCCTGTGCATCGCTGCGGCCCATGCCCGAATTCGCGAGCATGTATTCCACCGCCTGTTCGCGGCCCCAGCCTTTGGTGTGCAGACCTGTATCCACCACCAGCCGCATCGCCCGCAGCATTTCGTCGTCCAGCGTGCCCCAATGCTGCATCGGGTCTTTGTAAAACCCCATTTCATAGCCCAGCGTTTCGGCATAAAGCGCCCAGCCTTCGATATAGGCAGTGTTGCCGCCAAACCGCTGAAAGTCGGGCAGGCTGGCATTTTCCTGCGCAAGACTGATCTGGAAATGGTGCCCCGGCGCGCCTTCGTGCAGATAGAGCGTGGCGATGCCGGTCAGAAACCGGCTTTTCAGATCATACGTGTTGTAGAAGAATACGCCCGGCTGTTTGCCGTCAGCTGATCCCTGGCCATAGCTGCCGCCAGCTTCGAACCGCGCGCGATAGGCCGGGTAGGGCTGGATTTGCAGCGGGGTGCGCGGCAGATGCACGAAGTATTGCGGCGCCAGCGCGTCGACCTTGCGTCCCATGGCGCGAAACCCTTCGGCCAGTTCCTGTTCGGTGCGCGGGTGATAGCGCGGGTCGGTGCGAATATGGTCGAAGAATGCGCGCAACGGTCCAGTGAACCCCAGTTCAACCTTTACGCCGTCCATCTCGGATTTGATCCGGGCCACTTCGTCAAGGCCCAGATCGTGAACGGCCGCCGGATCAAGATCGAGCGTCGTGTGCAGCTTTGCCAGCAACCGATATAGCCCGATCCCACCGGGCATGGAGGAAAGCCCCACCTGTTCGCGCGCGACGGGGCGATATTCGTCGGCAAGGAAGGCCCGCAACTTGCGATAGGCCGGGTAAATGCTGCCGCGCGTTACCGCCACCAGATCACGACGAAGCGCGGGACGCTGGTCATAGGCAATGCTGGCCGGAAATTGACGCGCAGGAGCAGTAAAGGGCGACTGGCTGATCGGCTGGGCCAGTAGCGCGTCAATCTGGACGATCATGTTGTCCACTGTCAGCCGCGGTTCGGTAACCCCGCCAGCCATGCCTTCGCGGAACCGGTCAATGGCGGAATCGAATACGTGGGGCAGGGCACGATGCCGGGCAACAAGCTTGCGGTAATCCTCAACCGAAGCCAGCGTAGCGCCGCTGTCAGGTGCAGACATTTCCGGGTAGGCGACATGAAAGCCGCCGAAATGGTTGAATGGCTGTGTTCCAATCAGTGCCTGCACATCTGCCGACCATAGCGCCTGTTCACTGCGTTTGGCGGCTTCGAACACGGCGCGGGAAATGCGGTGGCTTTCATCCAGTCCCGCCGGATCGATCCGGGCCAGCGCTGCCAATGTGCGGGCGTTGGCGTCGCGCCGTTGGATGGCCAGATCCGGCGTAAACAGTCTGACAAACTGTTCCGGTGAAACTGGCAGTCCCTGTTCCAGTGCTCCTAATGGATCAAGCTGCATTGCCGCACGGGCGTCTTCGGCAAACAACCGGTCAAGCGCGACGTTGGCCGAGGCCGTGCTTGCAGGCGTTGTGGCATCGATTTGCGCTGATGGAGTCGCAGACGCTATCGCACGCGCGAACGACGCTTGCGGCGCCATCAGCGCCATCGCCAGTGCGGCAAGGCCGATGACGCGGGCGTTCAACACCATGGGCGCGCTCGATACCATCTGGTCAGCACGTACTTGGTGCCGCGCACCACCGGCATGCCGGCATGCATCGCGTTGGGGTTGGGGGTGCCGTCGGGCCTCATGTTGTTCCAGATCAGCAGTGCGCCGGGTTGAGGCGGGATCGACAGGTCGATCCGGGTGAAGTCGGTGGTGCCGCCTTCGTCGACAGTGTTGAGATAGGCCATTGCTGTCCAGCTACGCTGCCCCCCGCGTTTTTGTTCCGAATCCCAGAAGTGTTGCGATGGCAGAAAGTGGTCATAGTGACCGCGAAACTCTTGTCCCGGCGCATAACGCTGCCCCTGAATGGTTTCGCCGAAGGCGGGATCGATACCCATCAGGTCATCGATCCGTCGTTGTAGCATCATTGCAAATGGGTCTGCCGGGTTCACATCGCCACTGTAGCTTGTCCGGCCTGTGGCATCCGTTCCCTTGTAGGTGGGAGAAGGGCGCGCCACGCCATCGACTATGGCCATCAGCCTCTCACACTCGACCTGCGAAAAAAAGTCTGCAACGCCAAAGATTTCCAGCCCGTCGACCGGGATACGATAAACGCCGGGATCGTTGGAAAGGCGAGCGCGGACAATTTCGCCCACGCGCTTCAGTGCTTGTGTTTCCGTCGAGGTGGCTGATTTGCGTCGAAAAAGGGCCATGATCGGAAATGACATGCTTGATCGTCACGGCGACTTCAAGCGCTGTCAATTGATCCAAAGTGGACGCATGCGCTCAAATTTCCCAAGATTTCGCCATTCCTTTCGGTTAACCACGAACTCAGCAAGAAGTTCACGGGGTCGACAATCGGAATGTGCAAGTCGTTTGGCCGCTAAGATGGGGGCGGTCGGATCGAATGCACAATGGGGCCAAGCTAAGCTGGCTGGGCATCTGCCTGACCATTCTGGCGGGTGCTTTCCGTTGACGATCCGGTTGACGATTGGAGGAAGTTTTCGTTGGACGCCATCATTGACCCGGACCAGAAATATTATCGTCTGGCCGTATCGCTTTACGCTCTGCGCAGAAAAAGAGACGCAATAGCAGACAGGCGTGGCCTGTTCGGTGAACCGGGCTGGGATATCCTGCTCGATCTCTTTATTGCTGATCGTCGGCGTACTGAAATTCAGGTTTCCAGTGTGTGCCTTGATGCCGGTGTTCCATCCACCACGATTCTGCGCTGGATTGCCCGCCTTGAAGCGGAGGGCCTCATTTACCGAATCGCCGACAATGCTGATGCCCGTCGCCGCTATGTCAGGCTGACCGATGAAGGTCGGCGAATGATGGCCAGCGTGCTTGATGGCATGGGGAGTCTAGGGAGCAGCACTGGTGGAAGCTCGTCCACCGCAGCCTTTTTCGGCTGACGCGCTTTGTGCGGCAAAGCGTGCACCCTGATATGAAAAGAAAAAGACGAGGCCCTGTTTTGCAGAGCCTCGCCTTTCAGGATTGAAGATGGCTGTTCCTACCAGAAGAAGTCGTAGATTACGTCGACCACTTCACCTGAATAGACATCAACCAGCATCACATCGTCGTAATAGCGCACCCAGCGATACGGACCATATGCGGCTGGCAAGCGGTAGGACCATGGATCGTTGATCCAGTAGTTTCTGCCGTAGAACCCCGAATTCAGGAAAATCCCGATCGAGAAGCGGCTGTAATTGTAACCCCGATATGGCGCGGCGTATCGCGGCATACGGTAGTGGTAGCGATTGCTGTCGCGGTAACCCGACCAGTTGTAGCGCTGGTCGCGCCGCCAGTCATTGCTCCACTGGCGATAGTCTCCACGATAGCTGGAGCGCCGATTGTCGTTGCCCCACCTGCGATTATCGTCTCGGCGGGCATTGTCGCGCTGCCAACTGTCGCGCTGCTGCCAGGATTCGCGGCGGTTATCATCATTGCGCCAATTGTTATTGTCGCGACGCGCATCATTGCTCCAGCTCGGTACGCGATCGCGGTTCACGGTATTGCGTTCCTGCGTTCGTGGCGAAGTCTGGTTCCAGCGATTGCCGTCCCACCCACGCTGCGGCGTTGCACCTGCCCGATCGCGCTGGCTCTGGTCCCCCCGGTCCTGCTGGGTCCGGTATTGCTGGGCACGGTCTTGTGGAGATGGTGCCGGTTGGCCGACGGCCTGCTGCTGGCCGCCGTTACGCCCCTGCCACGACGGCGCGCCGCTGCTCCGGTCGGGGCGCGCGGTAGGCTGGCTCTGGCTCCAGGACGGACGCGATTGTGCCTGAGCCTGTGGCCGGATTTGCGCCTCCGTCCGGGCTTGCGGCTGGGCACGCTGTTCGCTGCGCGCCGATCCACCACCCCGTTGTTCCTGCCATCTGCCCTGGCTGCGTTCGACTCCGCCGGGGGGCTGGGCCTGTGCGGACGCAGGCAGCGCCGCTACGGATAGCGCAACGGCAAGCGCCGTGAACGCAGTGCTGGTGAAGATTGACTTGCCGGACATCTTGGCCGACCCTTTCCCGATCAATTGAGCCGCAAGAACGCTCGCGGCTTCGATGGATTGGAAATAGCTGATTCGCGCTGTCACATGGCTGAACCAGAGTGAATACCTCTCGTTCATGTTTGTCCGCGATATTCTGAACGATTTTGTCAGTTTAAGATTGAATTCAAAGGATGTCCGATGAAATCTGTGGTCTTCGCCATCGCTGCCGCATTCATGCTTCCCCACCCCGCGCAGGCCGCGCCGGCTGTTAATCTGCAGACGCTGTCGTGGCTGGAGGGATCGTGGGAAGGCGAAGGGATCGAAGGTGCGCCTGCGCTTGAAGCCTATGCTCCTGCGGCAGGCGGGCAGATGGTTGGCCACTTCCGCCAGTTGAACAAAGATGGCTCGGTGATGTTTTACGAGATCATCACCATCGTCGAGGATGCAGGATCACTGGCTTACCGGCTCAAACACTTCAACGCCGATCTGACCGGCTGGGAAGAGAAGGACAAGGTTGCCGTTTTCCCGCTGAGTGCTGCAGGCAAGGATCGCTGGGATTTTTCCGGGCTGGTCTATGAACGTACCGGGCGGGACAGCATGACCGCCACCGTCACGATTAACGAAGGCGGGAAAGAAGAAACGCTGGTGTTCCGCTTCCGCCGCAAGGGGCGGTAAGCGGAACACCAAATCCGCTGAAAATCAGCGCGTCAGCTTCTTGTAGGCAAGCGCGGTCGGCCGGTCGGCCGCATCGCCCAGGCGGCGGCGCTTGTCTTCTTCATAGGCCGCGAAGTTGCCTTCGAACCATTCGACGTGACTGTTGCCTTCGAACGCCAGAATATGCGTGGCCAGACGGTCAAGGAAGAAGCGGTCGTGCGAAATCACCACGGCGCAGCCCGCGAAGTTTTCGATCGCGTCTTCCAGCGCGCTCAGCGTTTCCACGTCAAGGTCGTTGGTCGGTTCGTCGAGCAGCAGGACGTTGCCGCCCAGCTTCAGCATCTTGGCCATGTGCACGCGGTTGCGTTCACCGCCCGAAAGCTTGCCGACGTTCTTCTGCTGGTCTGCACCCTTGAAGTTGAACG